>JABFXN010000170.1 GCA_013361705.1 Acidobacteriaceae bacterium | reverse complement strand
GAGAAGCTGGCTCCGGAATTTATCCGCGACGAGATCGCCGCCGGCCGCATGATCATTCCGGCCAATATCAATCATCCCGAGCTGGAGCCGATGGCGATCGGCGTCGGTTCGCTTTGCAAGATCAACGCCAATATCGGAAATTCGGCGATTACGTCGAACGTCGATGAAGAGCTGCGCAAGCTGCACACCGCCGTCCACTACGGCGCCGACACCGTGATGGACCTGTCCACCGGCGGCGATATCCCGATGATCCGCGAAGCCATCCTGCGCCACTCGCCCGTGCCGATTGGCACCGTGCCGCTGTACGAGGCACTGAGCCGGGTGAAAAAGGTCGAAGATCTGAGCATCGACCTGTACCTGGAGGTGATCGAGGAGCAGGCTCTGCAGGGTGTGGACTACTTCACCATCCACGCCGGTGTTCTGATCCAGTACGTGCCGATGGTCTCCAAACGCATTACCGGCATTGTGAGCCGTGGCGGCGCCATCCTGGCGCAGTGGATGACCTCGCACCACAAGCAGAACTTCCTGTATGAGAACTTCGACCGCATCACGAAGCTGCTGGCGAAGTACGACGTCAGCTACTCGCTGGGCGATGGTCTGCGTCCTGGTTGCGTGGCCGATGCCAGCGACGAGGCGCAGTTTGCCGAGCTGAAGACGCTGGGCGAGCTGACCCAGCAGGCGTGGAAAGACGATGTACAGGTCATGATCGAAGGCCCGGGCCACGTTCCGATGGACAAGATTAAGGAGCAGGTGGATAAGGAGGTCGAGCTCTGCCACGGAGCTCCGTTCTACGTGCTCGGCCCCCTGGTGACGGATATCGCTCCTGGCTATGACCACATCACCTCAGCCATCGGTGCCGCCATGATCGGCTGGCACGGCGCCGCTATGCTCTGCTACGTCACCCCGAAGGAGCACTTGGGGCTACCGAACGAGAAGGATGTGAAGGACGGCATCATCGCCTACAAGATCGCGGCGCACGCTGCCGATATCGCACGGCATCGTCCTGGCGCCCGTGATCGCGACGACGCTATCAGCCACGCCCGTTATACCTTCGACTGGGATAAGCAGTTTGCGCTGTCGCTCGATCCGGATACGGCTCGTTCGATGCACGATGAGACCCTGCCGGATGACTACTACAAGGAAGCCGCTTTCTGCTCGATGTGCGGTCCGAAGTTCTGCTCGATGAACTGGTCCAGCAAGGTGGATAAGTACAACGAAGAAGTTCACGGTCTAAAGAAAAACGACCTGACGCAGATCGTCACCGAGCAGATGGCTCTGCGGGGATAACTCCTTCGAACATCGCGAACAAAAAGAAAGGGCCGCTTCTGCTTTCGGAGCGGCCTTTGCACTGCAATGGTTTTCTTTATTTAGAGTTCATTTTCCGGAGCAGCCTCAGGCCTAACGACTAAAACTGGTACCCAGACGAGGGCTAGAAGTACAACGCCGAAGATGAGGGTATGAGGCATGCCGGTTTTTCTTTCTAGAAAACATCTTCGCTGTTTTCCAGAAGAAGGGTTATCCCTGAACCGGGCTATAACGATACACCGAAAGTTGCACGGTTAGAGCGTTTTCCCTGCGGAAAACTCTATGATGCGCTCTGCACTATACCCATCGGGAAAATGTTCTAGCGCATTGTGGCGCGGGCGAGATAGGTCTTCGTCTGTTCGTCTTCCGTGGACCAGGCGAGATAAAGCGATCCATCCTGACCGAGGGACGTAGCCGGGTAACGCCCTCCGATGGCTCCAGCCGGCAGTGTCGATGCGCGTGTGACGGCTCCTTCGGCAGAAACGCCATAGAGATACGGCACCAGGGGCGACCATTCGCCGGTCTGTCCGGCGGCGCGCCCTGAGAACGAAACGGCGATGGAGCCATCTTCGCGTTGCGAGAGGTAGGGATGATTGGCCGAAAGAATCCCTACGCTCACGGACTTCGCGGATTGGAAGGTCTTTCCTCCGTCGGAGGATGTGGCCAGGCGAATGCCCGGTTTCTGCTCCGACGCCGTGTACCAGCTCACGACTGGGTTGTTGTGTTGAATGGCGATCACCGGGCCGGATTCGGGGCAACCGAAGAGCTTCCAACGGTCGGTCGAGACGCGAACCGGTGCGCTCCAGTGTTGCCCAGCGTCGTGTGAGCTGAGCATGGCAATATCCCGCTCATTGTCGTCGTAAACGTGGCGGTAGACCACGTACACCGTGCCATCCGCCGCAACTGCGGCCGCCGGGCGGCAGCAGGGGCAGGAGAGATCTGCCACACGGACATTGGACTGGAAGGTCATGCCCTTGTCGGTCGATCGCGCCAGGTAGACGGAGAAGGTTCCCGGCGCCGAAGCCGGTGAGCGGCCGTCGAGCCACACCGCGTAGATGTCGCCGTTAGGAGCGACCGTGAAGCTGGCAAAGCCTGTGTAGCTTGTATCGCCTGCGGGTTTATCGACAGGTGAGACGACATGCGGCGGCATGTGCGCCATGCCGGGTGAGGTGCGGGCAAACTGCAGGGTCGTAACGCCTGCTTCATCATGCTGTTGCCAAAGGGAGTAGGCATACAAGCCGCGTGCAGCAATCTGCGGGGCATTTTCCGCTGCAGTCGAGACCATGGTCCCTGCGGTGTTGAGCACGGCAGGTTGGCCCCAGTGGTCGCCCGCGTCGTTGCTGGCTGTGAGTGCGAGCTTCGATCCGCCTTGCGATCGGTCGACCCCGAGGAGATAGAGGTCTCCGTTGACCGCTGAGGCTATGACTGGCCGCACCAGCGCGAATGGAAGCTGATGCGGCTGTGGCTCAAAGCGGAAGCCTGGCTCAGCCGTTGCTGCATCTTGCCCGTGTCTGCATGCAGTCGTCAGAAGAGATAACAGCAGGGCAGCAGCGGGTGCGAAGCGACGAGCTGTCACCATCAGTGCGCCGCGTCTTCCAGAATCTGTGCAGCCTGGTTGAGCGCTTCGGTCAGCACCCCGAGCTGCGCCTGGGCGACTGTCGCGTCCGGCTTGTTGTTGATGCCGCCTTCCATTGCCTCATTTACTCCCGGAATGACCACTGCGGCATAGCCGGTGTACTCGCCCGGGGCGTAGATGACGTGCTTGTACCAGGGGCGGTTGGGCAGGCCCTGCGATGAGATGAAGGCGCCTTCGGCGGCCCGCAGGTTGTCATTCAATGCCTTCAGGTTTCCGCTGAAGCTGTTCTGCCGGGCGCGAATGGCTGAACCTGCAGTCTCAAACCGCTTGGCTGCGGCTGCAGCGGAGTCGAAGTTCAGTGTCAGGCCATCGGTCGATGCCTTCTTCTTTGCGGTAGAGATGTACTCCTCTACTGCCTTTCCGTAAGCCTGATAGTCATACGGTAGAACGTCAGCATCGGCCATATGCAGAATCTCCAGGCCGAAGACTCGGGCCTGCTGTTGTTCATAGACGAAGGTCGGGTCAGCGTTCTTGACGAACCACGCATAGTTATCGAAGACCGAGTGGTAGACGCCGTAGCGGCCGCTGGAGCCGATATCTGTTGCAGGCACGCCGATATGCTGGATAAAGGGCGTGTAATCAGAGCCTGAGCCTAGAGCGTCGACCTTCACGTCGTTGTCGACGGAGGTCACGACGTTACTAGCGCTGGTGGAGGTGCCGCGTCCGCGGCCTTCTTCCTGCGACTTCTTCCACTGGTCGTACACGGTGCCGCCCTTGGGGCTGGGGACAGACTTTGTGACCTC
>JABFXN010000310.1 GCA_013361705.1 Acidobacteriaceae bacterium | reverse complement strand
TGGCGGTGACGCGGCTGGCCGCCACGGCGGAGCTTGCTGTACTCTCCCGCGCGATTGTGACCAGCACCACGCGCATCTCGGAGCTGGTGGGCGCCGTCAAGGAATACACTTACCGGGATCAGGCGTCCGTACAGGATGTCGATATCGTCCGCAGCCTGGAATCGACGCTGGCGATCTTCGATCACAAAGTGAGGGAAGGCATTACCGTCGTACGCGACTATCAGCCGCTTCCACTGCTGGTGAACTCCTTCGGAAGCCAGCTCAATCAGGTATGGACCAACCTTATCGTCAATGCCATTGAGGCGATGGCCGGTGAAGGCGAGCTGCGCCTGCGGACATTTGTGCAAGGCGAGATGGTCATCGTCGAGATCGGTGACATCGGTCCAGGTATTCCGGCGGAGATTCGGTCGCACATCTTTGAGCCGTTTTTCACGACCAAGGCTATCGGCGAAGGAACGGGGCTGGGACTCGATACTGCGCTACGAATCGTACGGAATCACCAGGGTGAGATCCATGTTGAGTCCTGCCCTGGGGATACACGTTTTCAGGTGTGGCTTCCGTTGGTGGCTGAAGGAGAGGGATTGTCTTAGAGGGCGCCAGATTCGTCGATATTCCCCATATTTGACCTCAGCCGCTAAAGCCGCTATCACTATGGGCCGCCGCACAGAGCTCAGAAAAGCGCGGCTTTAGCCGCTGAGGAAAATGTTTTGAACAGTTTGACTGCCACCGAAACTGGCCTGCATTCCTGAAACGCTAAAACTTGCTTTTCACCACGTAGGCGGCGCACAATTACGGCCTCGAAACCGGCTGCTGCTCCCGATGTCGCCGGGCGGAGATGCGCTTACCGCAAAGGAGACTCTTATGGCGACGACACAGGCTCCTGTCATCAATATGGATCAACTAAACGCCTTCCTGGGAAAATTCATCGACGATCTGGGCGCTTCCGTGCATGCCGGCATGGTTGTGATCGGCGAAAGACTCGGGTTATACAAGGCTCTTGCCGGTGCACCCGCCACCTCGGCCGAGCTGGCAAAAAAGACGGGAACAGACGAGCGATACCTGCGCGAATGGCTGGCGTCACAGGCGGCAGGCGGATACATCACATACGACGCATCGACTCAGCAGTTCAGCCTCACCCCGGAACAGGCATTCACGCTCGCCACAGAGGATAGCCCAGCGTATCTGCCCGGCGCCTTCGAGCTGGCGTTGGGCTCGTTGGCTGCGGTACCGCGAATTGCGGAATCCTTTCGCACCGGGGCTGGCATGGGCTGGGGTGAGCATGTTGAGGGCGTGTTCCATGGGTGCGAGAAGTTCTTTCGGCCGGGCTATGCTGCGAATCTCGTCAGTTCCTGGATTCCCGCACTTCAGGGCGTCCAGGCAAAGCTTGAACAAGGTGGGCGGGTCGCCGACGTTGGATGCGGCACCGGATCATCAACCATCCTGATGGCCAAAGCCTTTCCGAAATCGGAGTTCTTTGGATTCGATTACCACGACAAATCGGTTGAGGCAGCGCGCGAAAAGGCACAAAAGGAAGGTCTGTCCGATCGGGTTCACTTCGAGGTGGCCAAAGCCAAAGAGTTTCCCGGCAAAGACTACGACTTTGTCGCCGTGTTCGATTGCCTCCACGATATGGGCGACCCAATCGGGGCAGCCAAACATGTGCGGCAGTCCCTGGCTCCAGGCGGTACCTGGATGATTGTCGAGCCTTTTGCCAACGACGAACTCAAAGACAATTTGAATCCACTCGGCCGGGTCTACTATTCCGTTTCGACTCTTCTGTGCACACCCTGCTCCCGATCGCAGGAGGTCGGAATGTGCCTTGGCGCACAGGCCGGCGAGACACGCATTCGCGAAGTCGTAACCACCGCGGGGTTCACACATTTCCGGCGGGCCACGGAAACACCTTTCAATATCGTGTATGAGGCGAGAACGTAAGTCGTCCAATGAGTTCGTTGGGGTGGGTGGGAGCCCCTAGCGGCGTCGCACGACTAAAAGAGTTACATCATCAGCGGCTGGAGTTGCCCCGCGGAATTGTCCGAGATCGTCTAGTACCGCATCACACATGGCGTGTGCGCCGTGCTGGAACCGTTGTCTCAGGGTCTGGAGCAAACGCTCATGCTGGTAGTCGTCTCCCGATGGGCTCGTGGCCTCGGTGATGCCATCGGAGTAAAAGACGAGACACTCTCCGACGAGTGGAGCGTGCTGCGTCACGGTGTACTGCGCGCTTGGGGAAATACCCAGGGGGAGACCGTTTGAATCCAGACATTCGGTTCCGTGATGAAGTAGAAGGAAGGGCGGACAGTGCCCGGCGTTGCATATCTCGATTCCGTCCGTGGTAGCTCGACCGCACACCAGCGTTGCATACTGCGCCGGCCCGGTGCTTTCGCAGAAGAGGCGGTTCGCTCTTGTGACAATCTCCGCCAGCGAGAGGTTCATCGACAATAAGCTACGAAAGATAGCGCTGAGGTGCATCATCAGCAAGGATGCCGCGACTCCTTTGCCGGCCACATCGCCAACTGCGAAAAAGAGGCACTGGTTGCCACTGGCGGCATCGCCCTGCAGGCTTACCTCGCAGTAGTCGCCTCCCACGGCCCCTACAGGCTCGTAGCGGTACTGTGCCTCCCATCGTTCCAGTGTGAGATTTCTCGGCGGCAAAAGCTGAAATTGGATCTGTGTTGCCAGATCAAGGTCTTTTTGATGCTGTGCCCGTTCCTTGTCGTCCAGATGGTCGAGACAGAATCGGCAAAGAGGATCCAGCTCCAGCCGATCTTTTTCAATGGAGTCATTGCATGTCTCACACAAGCCGTAACGTCCGGCCTCAATCTTCGCGAGAGCAGTATCTACTTCCGCAAGAAGCTCTCGAAGATAGTCATCAGGTACCGATCCTGAAGCGGCCTGGAGTCGAGCGCGGCGCTCAACAAGCTGAGGCCGGATTATGTATGGCGCCGTTGCCATAGCGTATTTCTACCTCGTAGCGATAGCCAGCAATCGCATCAGACCAGGTTTTTGATGCTGCCAGTAAGGGCAAGCACCAGAATTATTTCTGGCTTCGGCTTGTGAGTTTACGCGGGCGAGACGGTCAGGTGAAAGGGGGTTGCGAGATGTTTTGGGCAAACCAGGGCTTCCGCGAGTGCGATCCGACGCTCGTAATGGATCTGTCGAGTTCTGCCCATGTCAATTGCTAGGAGAACGCAGCAGCGCGTACCCACGGCAGCATCTCCCATCCATCCTGCTTCCGCTGAAGCACAACCCACATCCAGTTTCCGCAGAGAGAGCCGCACCACATACCTTCCTCCACGAGCGCCAGCGTGTGGTTTGCATTGAAGAAGACCTCTGTGAACTGATGCATGCCGGCGCCATGGGCGAGCTCCGCCGGCGGTTTGTTGGGGTCTCGCATATATCTATAACGATCTTCGGTGTTCAGCAGGTGAACCGGCAGATCGGTCCTGAAGCTTTGCCGATTCAGGCGAACTACATCGTGACAGTGTTGGTCGTAGTCGGCCAGAACCTCGGCCCACTCTGTTTGCCGCTCTGGCGGGGCTTCGACCGCCTGATGTGGATTCACCCTAAGCGGGCCGGCTTCAGGCGCCTGGCAAGCAGTGCTGAGCGGAGTGGCATTGGTGGTGTCTTCGATAAGCCACTGCCGTCTGCTGGCCTCTCGCCATTCAATGGGACCGCTTTTCAGCAGTGTTGAATAGATCGCATA
>JABFXN010000190.1 GCA_013361705.1 Acidobacteriaceae bacterium | reverse complement strand
TGCCACAGAACAATCCAGGCACCGACAAGTCCTTGAGCGAGGCCCCACCCATGTGGGGCCTATTTTTCTGCCTGTAACCTGTTGCAGGAACGAAATCCCCGCTCCCAAACCCCGAGGTGTTAAAAATCACAATGAAGAAGCTTGTTTTTCTGGCACTTGCAACCGCTTCCTGTTTTGCGCAACAGAAGGAAGAGCCGCCAAAGGTTCCTGCCCCCGCTCCTGCGGCGGCCATGCCCGCCGCGGTAACGCCGGCTTCCGAAACTGAGGGTTCGGTCACCGCGAACGGTCAGCGGGTGGACTACAAGGCCGTCGCCGGCACACTGACGGTCGCCGCCGATGATGCGCACGATGCGCAGATTGCGCTCGACGGAAGCTGGCTGCCCGAGGCGCATATCAACCTCGAAAAGCCGGAAGAAGCTCCGGCAACCGCCCGCATCTTCTACACGGCTTATTTCAAGAAGGGTGCGAAGGCCGAGGAGCGGCCAGTGACCTTCCTCTACAACGGCGGTCCGGGCAGCTCGACGATGTGGCTGCACATGGGGTCATTCGGGCCGAAACGTGTGATCACCAACGATACCCATCATGATCCGGCGGCGCCATACAAGGTTACGGAGAATGCATATTCGCTGCTCGACGTGTCCGATGTGGTCTTCATCGATATGCCTGGCGCGGGTTTCAGCCGCCTCTTCGGCAAAGACAAGGAAAAGTCCTTCTGGGGCATCGATCAGGATGCGCATGCGTTCGACCGTTTCATCCGTCGTTTTCTGACGAAGTATTCTCGCTGGAACTCACCGAAGTATCTCTTTGGCGAGAGCTACGGCACCACGCGCTCGGCGGTGCTCTCCAACATGCTGCAGAACAGCGGCGTTGATCTAAACGGTGTCATTCTGCTGAGCCAGATTCTGAACTTTGCCGATTCAGCTGACGGATCGCGTTCGGGACCGGGCAGCGATATGGCCTATGTTCTGTCCCTGCCCAGCATGGCGGCTACGGCTTTCTATCACCACAAGCTGCCCAGCCAGCCGGCTGCGCTTGAGCCATTTCTGAGTGAGGTCGAGCACTTCGCCACAACGGATTACCTGCTGGCGCTGGCGAAGGGCGCCGATCTGTCCGACCCTGACAAGCGTGCTGTCGCTGAGAAGTTGCACGGCTATATCGGTCTGCCGGTCGACTATCTGCTCCGCGCCGATCTGCGCGTGAATGGTGGTGGATTCTCCAAGATGCTGCAGCTTGGTGATGGTCTGACGACAGGCCGTCTGGACTCGCGCTATGCGGCTCCTGATATCGATCCGCTGTCCTCGGAGGCGGAGTACGATCCCCAGGGGCAGGCCATCACCTCGGCCTACACCACCGCCATCAACAGCTACGCGCGCGAGACGTTGAGGTATGGCGACCAGATGACCTACAAGCCGGGTGCTTATGGGGACCCAGGCTTTGACTGGGACATGCGCAAAGGGCTTGCCAACTTCGGGCGAAGCACTAATGTGATGACTGATCTGGCCAACTGCATGAAGGGCAATCCAAAGATGAAGGTCATGCTGCTGGGCGGCTATTTCGACCTGGGGACCCTCTATTTTGGTGCGGAGTACGAGATGAAGCATCTGCAGATTCCCGCAGCCCTGCAGAAGAACATCAGCTACCACTTCTACGAGTCCGGACACATGGTCTATCTGAACGAGTCGATCATGAAGCGCTTCCACGACGACACCGCCGAGTTCATCCGGTCGACACAGAACGGGAAATAACGATTCCATACGTCGCAAGACCTGGTTAGACCCCGCCTCAGGGCGGGGTCTATACCTTTCGGACGTCTTTTTGCGCACTTCGATGGACACTCGTGGAGATGAATATGGGACTGATCTAGTCTTAGTTGTGTCGGTGGTTGAGGGACCCTCGACGATTCTTGGCATCAGGGGGGTCCTCAACGGTATGGGCTATCGGACAAAGTGGAAGATGCAGCGTGCGCTGGGGCTGGAACTGCCTGGCTTGGGTAAGCCCGGCGCGATCGACAAAAGAAACTATCCGCCGGGC
The DNA here is from genome assembly GCA_013361705.1 of Acidobacteriaceae bacterium. Lineage (GTDB taxonomy): Bacteria > Acidobacteriota > Terriglobia > Terriglobales > Acidobacteriaceae > Terriglobus. Next base: position 11,521 of record JABFXN010000190.1, on the reverse strand, counting down.
CAGCATGGCCGCGAGCGTAAGCCGAAATTGTCAGAGTTTGGGGCGCAGCTCCGGGAGAAGCAGAAGCTGATCTTCCATTATGGTCTGCGCGAGGAGCAGCTTCGCCGCTTTGTCCGCGTTGCCAAGCGGGTGCAGCAGAATGGCAATTGGGCTGAAGCTCTGATCGGTCTGCTGGAGCGGCGCCTGGACAACGTCGTCTTCCGGTTGGGATTTGCACGCTCGATCGCGCAGGCCCGTCAACTGGTCAGCCATGGACATGTTCTGGTCAATAACCGCCGTGTGACAATCGGCAGCTATGTTCTGCGCGTCGGCGACTTCATCCGCCTGACGGAGAAGGCCGGTGGCGAGATGACTTGGCCCTCCCGCACCAATCCCCGGCTAGGCCTACCGAGTTATCTGCAGTTCGCTGCCGAGGGCGTCACCACTCACGGCACAGTGTTGTCAGTGCCCGGCAATGAACATGTCCCTTTCGAGTTCAACCTGAGACAGGTGGCGGAGTACTACGCCAAGCGAGGAGTGTAGCCATGGCCTGTGCTACCGGTGAAGAGCGCATGATGTTGGCCGAGGCCGAAGGCCTCGGCGGCGTAACCCTGTGTGCCTGCGGAACGGTACATCTGTCCGTGGGCGCCGTGACTGTTCGCCTGGCTCCGGAGGCATTTTTACAGGCAGTGCGGATGTGCCAGCAGGCGGGCCAGCAGTTGACGCTGGAGGGCCTGCTGCAGGCGATGTCGCCGCAGGTGAATAGCACGCTGCACTGAGTTGTTGAATGGTTGAATCGTTGAATCGTTGAATGGTGCGATGTTTTGTGGGTGCCCCATCTTCGTGGGCCACAACAAACTTCGTTCACTGGAACCCCAAGGGACGGGGAGTCCGGCGATATAAGCGCTGAAGGACGATATGCCCTAACTGGGACTTGCTGCGGCGCGGAGATAAGCCACCAGCAGAGGGTGCGGTTTCTCTGCTGTGGAGCGAGCCTGTGGTACAAACAATGTCCCGACATAGAAGGGATGCGACGGCAGCTCGACAACACGGGCTTCGCCGAACTGGTCACGGGCCGTGATGCGAAGGCCGGCCTCTTCAAGTTGCGGCTCGTACTCCGGGTTCAGGCCGAAGTTGCAGTAGAAGTTCTCTTCTGCGGCTGCGGAGCCGTAGGCCTGTGCGGCCAGAGTGCCGGGAGCGAAGTGGACCTCCATGGTCTTGCCGACGAGGGAACAACTGAGTGGCGCAATCACCAGCCGGGAGGCATAGGGATCGGTCTCGGCGTGAGCTGCATCTTCGACATGCATCACCGAGCGTGCGTACTCGAGGATGATGTGCTGAAAGCCTCCGCAGGTACCGACGAGCGGAACCTTGTTCTCCCGCGCGAAGCGGATCCCGTTGAGCGCCCCTTCCAGGCTGCGATATGGACTCCCCGGGGAACAGAAGAGCGCATCGAACGCAGCAAGATCATGCGCTTCATCGGTTGCGAGCCATGACGCCTCTACCTTGATATCCAGGGCTGCCGCAGCATGCTGCAGGCCGTAGTTCGTTGCAAGGTGCGTTGGGTTCGCTTCGTTAAAGTCGCCGAGAATGCCGATGCGTAACGTCTTCATGTGTTGAGCTTGAAATGCTCCGGCGGCGCCGTCAAAAGGATTGTTTCAATCACAGCTATCGGAGATTCCGATAAGGATTTCGAGGGAAATCCGATTGAGCCTGCGCCCTTTTCGTGTCTAAACGCATTTTCCCTGTTACTGGATATCCCGGAAGAGACGTGCAGGGGCGTTTTCATTGCGGAAAACGCTCATAGATGCGGAAGCCCTACATTACACCCACACGGAAAATGCTCTAATGGCTGCATATGATCTTGAACCTCGCGCGGCGGGCGCATAACCATAACTGGGCACTGGATCCGATCGTCCGCTCGCTGCTGGATACAGATTTCTACAAGTTGCTTATGCTGCAGTACATCTGGAAACACTTTCGCGATGTCCAGGTGACCTTCTCCGTCGTGAACCGCAAGCCTACCGTACGGCTCGCAGAGCAGATCGATATCGAGCAGTTGCGGTCGCAACTGGATCACGTACGCAGTCTCAGCTTCAAGAAGAGCGAGCTGGTGTGGCTCGCCGGCAATACCTTCTATGGCGTACGCGGTATCTTCGAGCCCGCCTTTCTGGAATGGCTGGAACATGACTTCCGCCTTCCGGACTACCTGCTTGATGTTGTCGATGGACAAGTGAAGCTTGAGTTCGCCGGCGAGTGGACACAGGTGACCATGTGGGAGATCTATGCGCTCTCCATCCTGAGTGAGATGAAGACACGGTACGGTCTGCGCGGTCTGAATGAGCTGGAGCTCGACATTCTGTATGCGCGGGCGAAGACACGGCTGTGGGAGAAGATCGAACGGATGCGTGCGGTTGATGGTCTACGCATCGCTGACTTCGGCACGCGCCGCCGTCACAGCTTCCTGTGGCAGGAGTATGTTGTCGATGCCATGCACTCCACACTTGGCGATTGCTTTACCGGAACTTCCAACACCTATCTCGCCTACAAGCATGACATGGAAGCCATCGGTACCAACGCGCATGAGCTTCCGATGGCTCTGGCCGCCATGGCAAACACGGAAGACGAGCTGTTGCAGTCGCAGTACAGTGTGCTCGAGCTCTGGCAGCAGACCTACGGCGGAGCACTGCTGATGCTGCTTCCCGACACCTACGGCAGCACGCAGTTCTTTCGCAATGCTCCGGATTGGGTCGCGGCATGGACCGGTTTGCGTATCGACAGCAAAGATCCTCTTATCGCAGGCGAGGAATACATCGCGTGGCTTAAAGAGCGCGGTCAGGATCCAACTCGAAAGCGCCTGATCGCAAGTGACGGGCTTGACGTAGACGAGATTCTTACCCTGCATCAGCGCTTCCACGGAAGGGTTCGTTTCAGCGCCGGTTGGGGAACCCTGCTGACCAACGACTTCCGCGACTGCCATCCGCGCAGGGAACATGAGCTGGAACCCCTTGGTCTGATCTGCAAACTGCAGACAGTCAATGGGAGACCTGCAGTCAAGCTGAGTGATAACTATCAGAAAGCCACTGGGCCAGAGGAAGAGATCGCGCGATACCGCAAAGTATTTGGGAGCGAAGGTGTGGAGGATGTCCCTGTTGTCGTCTAAGGGTTAAAAGTTGCAAGTTAAAAGTTAAAGCGTTAAGTCATGGGTTGAATTCGCTTCTACGCCCTCATCAGGATGATTTCTTTTCGGCCTTTTGGGGCGAGAGGTAAGCCCAAAGATTATGCAGCATGCGACTAATTTCCAAGGTTTGTATTTGTAATTCTTCGCCAGCTTTATCCGCTAGCAAGCCGATTCGTTGCGCGAGCTCAATCCGGGTTTGCAGTTCGTTGGCAGAGCCCCGCGCAATCGTAATGAACTGACGATAGTCCTTGCGCGTTCCGCGATTTGATCCCTCAGCGATGTTGCTTGGGATGGATACTGCTGCCCTGCGCATTTGGGCAGCGAGACCGTATATCTCTCGCGAGGGAAAGCCTTCAGTGTTACGGTATACCGATTCAGCTAATTGCATTGCCTTTTGCCAGACAAGTAGTTCTCGGAATGATTTGGCCATGTCGCTGCAGTGTAGCCGGCCTTCATTGCAATCACCAAGGCAAACTCAAGGCGGCGAACGAAAGCACCGCCCGATGTGGCAAGCCGCGACATGCTCCCACGCCTTAACGCTTTAACTTTTAACTTGCAACTTTTAGCTCTTCAAAGGCAGCGTAATTCGCATGGTGGTGCCGCGATGCCTGGAGTCGGTGCGTGAGCGCAGAGTGCGGGTCCCTCCGGACTCGACGACGATACCGCGTGTCACCCACAGGCCGAGGCCGGTGCCGCGCTCGCCCTTGGTAGTGAAGAAGGGCTCGAAGATCTGCGAGATGTGTGCCTCAGCGATTCCCGGGCCGGTGTCGGCGATGGTCACGATGGCGCATGTGGCTGTTTCGCGGGAGCGGATGGTGAGGGTGCCGCCTGTGCCTGACATGGCTTCGATGGCGTTGCCGATCAGGTTGGCGAAGACCTGGCGCAGTGAAAGCGGGAAGGTCGTTCCTGAAGCAGAAGGACGTAGGTCCGTGACGATCTGTACCTGGGCTCCTTCGGCGCGAGAGGCAAAGATCTGCACCACTTCGTCGATCAGCTTATTCACCAGATGTCCGCTGCCGGCGTTGCCACGATAGCAGCTGAGTGTGGTGCGGGTGATATGGCCGACACGGTCCAGCTCGCGTGCCCCCATATTGACCAGCTCCTGCAGATCGAGCGGAAGCTCTGGATGCGTCTGCAGCAGATACAGCACGTTGGTCAAAGCTTCGAGCGGGTTATTGATCTCATGCGCCAGCGTGTTGGCCATCCGTCCTGCGGAAGCCAGGCGCTCGGAGTTGATCAGGCGTTTCACCAGGTCGGCGCGCTCGCGGGCATCGGCCTTGCGCGCGGAGATATCTTCGATCACCAGCGAGAGCGACTCGGTCTCATTGGGGTCCGGCTGCAGGACAGAGATGGTGAGCTGCACATCGACGGCATGGCCATCTTTGTGGCGCAGGCATTTTTCGACGCGCAGGCTGGGGATTCGGCGCGAGAGGAGATCTTCGAAGACGATCTCCTCATCTTCATCGCGATCGGAGGCCGGCAGTAGCAGATCGTAGAAGCTGATTGACTCCAGCTCCTCCGCGGTCAAACCGAGCATGTCACGCAGGCGCTGATTGACCAGGATCCATCGTCCATCAAGTGAGATATGCGCCATTCCCACGGCAGCCTGGTTGAAGGTTGCGGAGAAGCGCGTTTCCAGAGTTTTGAGCGCCGCGGCGGTGTGTAATTTTTCGCGGCGGGCTTCGGCATCGGCGAGCTCTCGCTCGATTGCGGGTACCAGGCGCTCCAGATTGTCTTTCAACACATAGTCGTGTGCCCCGGCGCGCATGGCGGAGACGGCGGTCTCTTCGCTGATGGTGCCAGAGACGATGATGAAGGGCAGGTCGATCCCGCTGGCCTGCAGCAGGGCCAGGGCATCGCGTGCTCCAAAACCAGGCAGTGTGTAGTCGGCGATGACCAGGTCCCAGCTCCCCGAACGCAGGGCCTCATGCATCTGCGCGCGGGTTTCAATGCGCCGCATCTCGATCTCGTATCCGGCGCGGTGCAGGTGACGCCGCAGCAACAGCGCATCAGGTTCGTAGTCTTCGACGATGAGGACGCGAAGCCGCCTGCGTTGTTCTGCGAGGGGAGCGAGATTGGGCTGCGGTAGGGTCACGCGCGTGTCTCAGGAGATCGGCGGCGCTTGGTTCAGCAGAAGCCAGTACATTCCAAGCTGCTTGGTGGCTTCGGCAAAATCTGTAAAGTTGACTGGTTTGCGAATGTAGCTGTTTACGCCCAGACGATACGAGCTGACGATATCACGCTCTTCGTCCGAGGAGGTGAGTACAACAACGGGCAACAATGAGGCCCTTTCCTTGGAGCGAATTGCCTTCAACACATCCAGCCCTTGCACCTTGGGAAGCTTCAGGTCCAGAAGAACGAGCTGCGGCATAGGAAGCTCACCCGCCTCGTACCTTTCGACCAGCTCAAGAGCCTCGGCGCCGTCGCGCGCGACACTGATCTCGTTCGCGACATTGGCCTTACGCAAAGCGCGGATGGCGAGTGCCTCGTGGTCCGGATCGTCTTCGACCAGCAGAATCAAATTCGTGTTGATGGCCATTCGTAGGAGCCTTTCTCCCCAAAGATTATGATCCAAGTGTGAAGTAGAAGGTCGCGCCCTGATCCTCCTTCGCCTCGGCCCAAATGCGGCCCTGATGCCGACGGACGATGCGAAGCGTGGTCGCCAGGCCGATGCCGGACCCTTTAAAGTCGCGGTCTCCGTGCAGGCGCTGGAACGCAGTGAAAAGGCGATCGACATACTTCATGTCAAAGCCGGCTCCATTATCGCGGATAAAGTAGACGTTCACGCCGTCTTCGGGATAGGAGCCGAACCGGATGACAGCGTTCGGTGTTTTTGCGGTGAACTTGAAGGCATTCCCCATCAGGTTTTCCAGGGCAATGCGCAGCAGACGCGGATCAGCCTGAGCCAGCATGGGCGTGCCGGGTATCTCGAAGCGGACATTGCGATCAGGGTCTGAGGCTTTGAGGTCGGCGGCGACAGAACGAGCAACCTCCGCTAGATCCGTGGCCTCGCGGACAAGGTCGGTTCGGGTGACACGGGACAACTGCAGCAGCGCATCGATCAACTGGCCCATGCGCTGCACACCATTGCGGACGCGATGAATGTAGTCGCGCCCCTGATCATCCAGCTTATCGCCGTAGTCCTCATACAGAGCCAGCGAAAAGCCATCGATGGTGCGTAGCGGTGCGCGAAGATCGTGCGATACGGAATAAGAGAAGGCTTCGAGCTCCTGGTTCGAGGTTTGGAGCTCATGCGTGCGTTCTTGCACGCGCTTTTCCAGGCCGGTAGCCAGAGCACGAATCTCCTCGGACTGCGCGGTGATCCGGTCGCGAGCGGCCACCTCTCTTCCAAGAAAATGGAAGGCGAGTATCAGGAACAGCAGATTCAGTCCGGTCGCAACGCCGAAGGTGGTGTAGGCCGAGCGGCGGGCACTTGTCACCTGGGCATCCCGCCATTTGAGCAGACGGCGTTCTTCTCCTTCGATCTGGGCGATGGCGTAAGCCGTTGTGAAGTCGCCGTACTGATACTGGTCGGTCACCATGATCGCAAGCTGCTCCGGTGTGAGTGCAGCGGTTGGTTGAGCCTTGCGAAGTTGAACGCCGATCTCAATCGAGGTGAGCCGTGCCTGAATCCGCTCGCGGACTTTGGGGAGGCGAGCCTGCTGGCCGGGATTATCCGCCGTGAGTTTGCCCACGTACTCAAAGGTGTCCCAGACCTTGTTGATGGCATCGTTGTACTGCTTTTCCAGGAATGGATCCGCCTGCAGAACGTAGCCTCGAGCTGCGCCCTCGGCCGTCCGAATTTCCGCCACTAACTGCTCACAGGCCGTTAGGGTCTCCAGGGTATGGGTCTGCCATTGCTGGCTCGCCGCAAAGATGCGGAGAGAGCGATAGGCCAACCAGCTATTGAGCAATACGATCAGAACGGCGCCGATATAGGCGAGCCGGTAACCAAGGGCACGCATCGAGACTATCAATGGGACTTCCATGCGATGCAAAGCTTTTGTTGCGGAGTTGCCTGAGCTGGTATGTCATCATTCAGCACGGAGATCTCCCATGTTTCGGATCATTGTTGGCGCTTTCATTGGTTACCTGCTCTCACTTGGCAGTTCGATTGTCTGGTTTTTCAAAACGCACCATGATCCGACGCAGCGGGTCTCGACGCGCTACCTGCTCGCAAGTATCGTAGTCGGCTTCTTCTGCTCGGTGGCGACCGGATTTCTGGCAGCGGTCATCGGTGGCTCGCGTCGCTCGGCCTGGGGGACGGCAATCATCCTGTTCGCCACAGGCGGATTTGGGGTGGCGGAGTCTGTCCTCGTCAGCCGGTCGGGCTCCCTGGAACTGACTTGGGTATCCATTGTCGTCATGGTTCCGGCAACGGTTTTTGGCGGTGAGTGGGCGGAGCGGCGTCTGGAACATGTGAAAAAGTAGCCTATTTTCAAATGTTTACGGGGAGGTAGAAACTTGTCCTAAAGTTGAGTGTCTTTCCATCACATTTTATGCATCGATTGTGCTATGGTATGCGTCAGATGATGTGAAGGCTGGAGATCCCGGCCCACAACTCAGGAGGAAATGCATCATGACGATCACACGTTGGACCCCGTTCTCGGATCTGGCTGTTCTGCAGAACCGTTTGAACTCGATCTTCAACGACTTCGGTGCGCCTGAAGGTCGCAGTGAGTCGTTGGCATCAGGGAATTTCACCCCTGCCGTGGACGTTTATGAGGATGCGCAGAAGATCGTGCTGAAACTCGACGTTCCGGGGATCAGGCAGGAAGATATCGATGTCCGTCTGGAGAACCAGACTCTGACGGTCAAGGGCGAGCGCAAGTTCGAGAAGGAAGAGAAGGAAGAGAACTTCCATCGCATTGAGCGCCGTTATGGCAGCTTCATCCGCGTGTTCACGCTTCCGCAAACGGCGGATATGGACAAGGTGAATGCTGACTATAAGGATGGCGTGCTTCAGGTTGAGATCGCGAAGAAGTCCGAGGCTCAACCCAAGCAGATCAAGGTAGGCGTAGGCGCCGGTACCCGTCAGAAACAGGTTGAGGCAAAGACCGCGGCGTAAGCTTCATGGTGCACTGATGGGCGCCTGATGGCGAAGGGGCCGCCGGCCTTGTCGCTATCGATGAAACCCATTGCATTTTCGCGGTGGGGACATGATGGGAGATCTGCCGGTTGAAGGTGGTCTCCCATTCTTTTGTGATGCGGGACACAGTCGTAGTTCGGTTTGGGATGTATCTAAGGATTAGGTGAGGTAAAGAAACGATGGCGATTCGTTGGGACAAATTTACGGTGAAGTCGCAGGAGGCGGTGCAGGCGGCGCTGGGGCATGCCTCTGACTCGGGAAATCCCGAGGTGCTGCCGTTGCATCTTGCCGCTGCTCTGCTGGAAGACCGCGAGGGCATCGTGATTCCCGTACTGGAGAAGATCGGTGTACCTGTGCAGCAGCTTCTGAGCCAGGTGAATGCGGCCATCGCAAAACTGCCCAAAGTGCAGGGAGCCAGTCAGCAGCCAGGTGTGGGTGCTGCTCTGCAGAAGGTATTGGATCGCGCCTTCAAGGAGGCGGAGAACTTCAAGGACGAATACGTCTCGACTGAGCATCTTCTGCTGGCCTTGAGTGAAGAGAAGAACGGCGTCGTGCAGACGGCTCTGGCGACATTTGGCGCAACCCATGATGCGATCTTGAAGGCGCTGACCTCGGTGCGCGGAACGCAGCGCGTGACCGATCAGAATCCTGAAGGGAAGTTTCAGGCGCTCGAGAAGTACGCCAAGGATCTTACCGAGCAGGCGCGTAAGGGCAAGCTCGATCCGGTGATCGGCCGCGATGAGGAGATTCGCCGTGTCATCCAGGTACTTTCGCGCCGTACTAAGAACAACCCGGTGTTGATCGGTGAACCCGGCGTGGGGAAGACAGCGATTGTCGAAGGCCTGGCGCGCCGCATCGTCTCCGGCGATGTGCCGGAGGTTCTGAAGGAGAAGCGGGTGATCTCGCTCGACCTGGGATCGATGCTGGCCGGCGCGAAGTTCCGCGGTGAGTTCGAAGACCGTCTGAAGGCCGTGCTGAAGGAGATCGAAGAGTCGAACGGACAGATCATCCTGTTCATTGACGAGCTGCACACTCTGGTAGGCGCCGGAGCAGCGGAAGGCGCGATCGATGCCAGCAACATGCTTAAGCCGGCGCTGGCGCGTGGCGAACTGCGAGCCATCGGCGCAACCACGCTGAACGAGTATCGCAAGTACATCGAGAAGGATGCTGCGCTGGAGCGCCGCTTCCAGATCGTCTATGTCGGCGAGCCCAACGTTGATGATACGATCGCGATTCTGCGCGGCCTGAAGGAGCGTTACGAGTCGCACCACAAGGTGCGTATCAAGGACTCGGCGATTGTGTCGGCGGCTGTGCTGTCACATCGCTACATCAGCGATCGTTTCCTCCCGGACAAGGCGATTGATCTTGTCGACGAAGCGGCTGCGTCGCTGGCCATCCAGATCGGCAGTGTGCCGGTAGAGATCGACGCCCTGGAGCGCCGCGCAACCTCGCTCGAGATTGAGCGAGAAGCTCTGAAGCGGGAGAAGGATCCGAACTCGCAGGAGCGGTTGCAGGAGGTTGAGAGGGAGCTGGCTGACATCAAGGAGCAGGCCAGCGGCCTGCGGGCACGGTGGCAGAAGGAGAAAGATGCCATCAGCCGCATCAGCGAGCTGAAGCAGTCGATCGAGAGCCTCCGCTTCCAGATCGAAGAGCAGACCCGCAAAGGCGATCTCGGCAGGGCAGCGCAGATCCAGTACAGCGATCTGCCGAAGGCTGAGGCTGAGCTGAAGGAGCTGGAAAAGCTGCAGGACGGCAGCGATACTGCGCAGCGCATGTTGAAGGAAGAAGTCGACGAGGAAGATATCGCCAAGATCGTTTCTAAGAGGACCGGTATTCCTGTGGCGAAGATGCTCGAAGGCGAAGTGCAGAAGCTGGTGCAGATGGAGCATCGTCTCCGCGAGCGTGTCGTCGGGCAGGATGAGGCCTTGACGGTGGTGGCGAATGCGATTCGCCGTTCCCGTGCGGGTCTATCCGATCCCAAGCGTCCCATCGGCAGCTTCATCTTCCTGGGGCCCACAGGTGTGGGTAAGACGGAGACGGCGCGGGCCCTGGCGGAGTTCCTCTTCGACGACGAGCAGGCGATGGTCCGTATCGACATGTCGGAGTACATGGAGAAGCATGCGGTCGCGCGATTGATAGGCGCTCCCCCGGGATACGTGGGCTTCGATGAAGGCGGACAGTTGACGGAGGCGATCCGCCGGCGCCCGTATGCTGTGGTGCTCTTCGACGAGATCGAGAAGGCGCACCCGGATGTCTTCAATGTACTGTTGCAGGTGCTTGACGATGGCCGGCTGACGGACTCGAAGGGGCGTACGGTCGATTTCAAGAACACTGTGTTGATCATGACGTCGAACATCGGTGCAAGTGCATTGGCGACAGCATGGGCTGATAGCGACGATGGCTTCGAGGACGCGAAGAGTCGGGTGATCGACTCGCTGAAGCAGCACTTCCGCCCGGAGTTTCTGAACCGTGTGGACGACATCGTGGTCTTCCATCCGTTGGGCGAGGAGCAGTTGACGCATATCGTCGACCTGCGGCTTGCCGACCTGCAGAAGCTGCTGGATGCACGGAAGATCCATCTGGAGCTGACACCGGAGGCGCACAAGAAGCTCTTTGCCGCAGGCTACGATCGTGCCTATGGAGCTCGTCCGCTGAAGCGCGCGATCCAGCGCCTGGTGCAGGACCCGCTTGCCATCAAGATTCTGGATGGCGAGGTGCGGCACGGTGACAAGGTGCGTGTCGATGCAGGCAAAGACGCCCTCACCTTCGAGGTTGTCGAGTCGGAAGCAGTTCCGGCGTAAGAGGAAGAAAGGCCGGGCATATTGCCCGGCCTTTTTGTTTTTGTGCGAGCCATATGTGGAAGCAGTACATTCGTTGCCCCACCCTTCGCGTTCCGCGAAGAATGGGGCAATGAGTGTGTCGGCGCTTACTATCGAACGTCCTCAATCGGGCGTTCTGGATCATCCTCATGCGGTTGATTCGCTTCACTGTGAAGCGGAATGATCGTAGTGGATTGACCGTATCCGCTGGCCGGGGAGCGATCTCCTGATGCCTCATAGAACTTCGGTGCGCCGTGCATGAGCGGTGTAAATCCTCCAATCGCTCCTGCCCGTGTATTGATCGGTATCTCATCGACCGGATAACGGTGTTCCTGCAGGTCCCGCACCATCCAGTTCTTGTCGTGGCCAAGGATGATGAAGTGTCCGGTCTGCTGCAGGAAGCTTGCCCGCGGAACAATTGGCACATGATAGTAGCTGTTTCTTCCGGTCCAG
>JABFXN010000332.1 GCA_013361705.1 Acidobacteriaceae bacterium | reverse complement strand
GCGAACAAACTGCTGGAGCGAGGGAACGGAGGAGGCTCCGAAGTCCGGGCCGCTGACGCCGACGTCGGTGTTGAAATAGGCGACGGCGTGCTGCAGCTCGGCGGCGTGCTCCTCGGCCCACTCGGTGGAACCGACCAGGCCCTCTTCTTCTGCATCCCAACTTCCGATGACGACGGTGCGCTTCGGCCTCCAGCCTTGCTTGAGCAGCTCACCCAGGCCATGTACGGTCTCCAGCATGGCGGCGGTTCCACTGTTTGGGTCGACGGCGCCATAGACCCAGGCATCGCGGTGATTGCCGGCGATGACCCATTCATCGGGAGCGTCCGTGCCGGGGATCTTGCCGATGACGTTCCAGATGGTGCGTACGGCGTAGTCCTGCTCCAGGTGCATGTGTGCGGTAACACCCTTACCTCCGAGGTGGTAGGTGAAGGGGAGTGCGCCCTGCCAGGGGCGGGGAGACTCAGGACCACCGAGAGCGCGCAGAATCGGCTGGGCGTCCTGGTAGCTGAGCGGGTTTGCAGGGATGGTTGGTTGATCGTCCTGCAGCTTGTTTTCAGGCAGACGGGCGGAGTCCGGCAGCTTCTCGGTGGAGGCGACGCCGGGTGTCTCCGGATCGCCGGTGTACTTGGCAATGAACTGTACGCTGCCGCGCTGTACGGCGTTGTCTGGCCGGAAGGCTCCTTGCGGTGACTTGTCGCCCTTCACCCAGCCGTCGTCGGCCGGGTCAGAGTAGATCAGCACGCCGGCGGCGCCCATCTGCTGGGCGATATAGACCTTTACGCCGCGAAAGTTCTGGCCGTAGCGAACCAGAGCGATCTTGCCATGCATGTCGATGCCGAGTTCCTTGATCTTGCGGAAGTCGGCGAGCGTGCCGTAATTGCAATAGATGACCTCGCCGGTGACATCGCCGGAGGGCGACGATCCGTTGAAGGCCGGCAGGACGCGCGGATCGTCCTGAAAGGGATCGCCGTCGACATGCTCTTTGGTTGGGCCGGACATCAGCTTCTTGCCCTTGCTGTCGAAGGCCTCAATGCTGATCTTCTTCGGCTTGTTGAGTAGTACGCGGTAGGGCACGATTTCCGTCTGCAGGCCGGCTTCTTTGAACTTCGCCGCGACGTACTGTGCTGTCTTCAAGTCTTCGGGAGAGCTGGCCCAGTGGGGCTCGGCCGTAAGGGTCTTGAGGTGCTGGCCGGCGAGTTTGGGATCGGGCACAGTAAGGAAGGTCGTATCCCACTTCTGCTGCTGGGTGAAGTCACGATATCCAAAGACGGACGGCGACTGCGCTACGGCGGCGAGGCTGACAAAGGCGAGAGAGACGGCAACGGCCTGGGTGCGATGCACTCGTGAAGATCCTTCCTATCGTGAATCTTGTATGAAGGACAGAGTACAGCACCCAGGCCGCTGTTGCAGCGCCAGGGCATGGCCTAGGCGGCGGGTACCGGCTGTGTGCAGAACTTGCAGCGTGTGGCGTCTTTGGGAATGTCGCTCTTGCACTCCGGGCAGGCACGGGTGTCAGCCGGCGGTGGAGGATTAAAGCGCTTAAGAAGGTACTGCATGGGCAGCACCATAAAGAAGTAGACGACCGAGGCGTTCAGCAGGAAGGTGATGACGGCGTTAAAAAAGTTGCCGTACTTCACAACGCCGCTGCCGACGTGCAGCTCGAGGTAGCCGAAGTTCGGTTTGCCGACTGTAGCCGCGATCAGCGGAGTAACGATGTCACCGACCAGGGAAGTGGTAATTGCTCCGAATGCCGCACCGATCAGGACGGCGACAGCAAGGTCAACGACGTTGCCACGAAGAATAAAATCGCGAAAGCCTTTCAGCATGCCAGGTCTCCTTACGCGTATTCAACGCGCGACTGCAGGATGACCGTCAGCGCGCGTTAGTAAGCCAATGCGCATAAGGATACAGAAGAAAGAAGAGTAATAGGGTGATAACCATCAGATCGGCGTATATCAACAGAAGCACCCCGCCGTGATACCAGGACCATTTGCGGCGCATGCAGCGGAGGCAATCGACGGTTCCCATGAAGGAGAGGAGCGTGGGCAGAATGAGCCACAACGTTGGCCGGTTATTGGGAAAGTCGGAGAGCCAGATGCCTGCGGCAAACGAGCCAAAGACCAGTAGACCCCCACGCAACAGCGACTTCTCACGAAGGTCAAGCAAGGCCGGTACTGCCATCTCTCTATGGTACTGCTCTTACGAGGCTGGTGACTGCTGCTACCAGGCTGCACGGGTCAGCCAGTGAGCATAGGGATACAGCAGAAAGAGCAGCAACATCATCAGCACCATCAGGTCGGTGTAGACAAGCAGCAGCACGCCTCCGTGATACCAGTCCCAGCGGCGCTTCATGCAGCGGAGCGTCTCGTACGTGCCCCAGCTGGCGGTGAGCAAGGGCAGGACGATCCATGGCGAAGGATGACTGTTCGGGAAGCCGGAAAGCAGAAACCCTGCAGCAAAGCTCAGCAGTGAAAGCAGCGAGCCTCGCAGCAGGGATTTCAAGCGGGGTTGAAACAGGGCAAAGAGGCTAGGAGGATACGTCCTGATTTCACCCTGGGTATAGCTAAACGGCCGGTATGGCAGACTCCGCATCAAGCATCTCCTTCATCGACACCTTGTAGGGTGCCTGAAGGACGCCGCGCTCCGTTATGATCGCCGTCACATACTTCGCGGGCGTGACGTCGAAGGCCGGGTTCTCGATGCCCACGCCGTGTGGGGTCATCTGCTTGCCATTCGAGTGCGTCACCTCAACCGGGGAACGCTGCTCGATCGGGATCTGGTCGCCGTGCGCTGTTGCCAGATCGATGGTCGACCAGGGGGCGGCTACATAGAACGGAATACCGTGTTCCTTGGCCAGAACCGCCACGGAGTAGGTGCCGACCTTGTTGGCGACGTCACCGTTGGCGGCGATACGGTCTGCGCCCACGATCACAGCCTGAATGCGGCCCTGACGCATCAGGGTGCCGGCCATGTTGTCACACAGGACGGTAGTGGGGATGTTGTCCTGCATCAGCTCCCAGGCTGTGAGACGGGCACCCTGAAGATAAGGGCGGGTCTCGTCGGCCAGGACGTCGATCTTCTGTCCGCGTTCCACTGCTGCGCGAATGACTCCGAGAGCTGTTCCGTAGCCACAGGTAGCCAGAGCGCCGGCGTTGCAGTGCGTCAGTACGGTGCCCTCTTCCGGAAGCAGGGTGGCGCCATGAGCGCCCATCTGCTTGCAGGCCTCGATGTCGGCGTCGTACATGGCCTGCGCCTCGGCGATGAGGGCGGCCTTGATCTCGGGGATGGTGATGCCGGGCGTCGCTAGCAGGGCTTGGTACTTCTCGTTCATCCGATCGATGGCCCAGAAGAGGTTCACCGCGGTTGGACGGGTGGCCGCAAGCACCTTGCTCATCTCTTCGACTTCAGCGCTGAGCTGGCTGAGCGTGGTGGCGGAGCTGCGGTCGACACCGAGAGCAATGCCCATGGCGGCGGAGACGCCAATAGCGGGAGCGCCGCGCACGATCATGTCACGGATGATGGTGGCAACGTCCTGGTAGCTGGTCGCGGTGACGTAAATTTCATCGAGCGGCAGCTTCGTCTGATCGATAAAGCGGACGCCTTCGGGAGTCCATTCGAGAGTGGGAATCATCGTTTATTAGTTTATCAATCGGGTGGGATGAGGGGGTAAGGGATCTCTTGGATAGGGGGCTTTTGTACCCACTCTAACCCCGT
>JABFXN010000279.1 GCA_013361705.1 Acidobacteriaceae bacterium | reverse complement strand
GGACCCAGTTGCACAGATACGTCCGAGATCATTGCGCAACAGGTCGACGATCATCAGATTCTCCGCGCGGTTCTTTTCGTCATTCGCCAGCCACGCCATCTTCTCGCGATCTTCTTCAAGATTGCGGCCGCGCTGTACGGTCCCTTTCATCGGACGCGTCGTGATGCGATTTCCTTCGCGACGAAAAAACAACTCTGGCGAAGCCGAGAGGATTTGTGTCGAGTCAAGATTGAGGAAGGCGCCAAACTCAACGGGCTGTACGGCAAGGATGTGATGCAGCAACGCTTCAGGGAAATCTGTGTAGCTCCATCTGAGCTTCGTCGTCAGATTGAGTTGATAGGTATCGCCTTGCTCAATGTGCTGCTTGATGCGCGCGACCTTATCCGCAAAGGTCGATGCCGACATCGTGATGGCGGGATCTCCGATCGCGATCTGCGACGGCTCTGGTTGGTAGCTGAAGCGTTCTCGATCGGTGTAGATGCCGAACCATGCCATCGGCTGCGGGGACAAGAGACGCTGCAATGAGGGCTCAAGAGCATAGCCGGCCTCGTAGGCGATATACCCGGCAGCGTAGAGGCCTTTTGCCACGGCACTGTCGAGGCGCTGCAACAGCTCTTCCAACTCATCAGCCGTGGAAGCCGTGAGGGTCTCTACCGGATTACGGAATAGATAGCTGGATGCCCCGGGAAGAGCATGGATCAGTGCAACGGTACCAACCTGGATACGAGGGAACACGCTTCTTTCAGGATAAAGGTGCGGTAGGACAGATGCGATCTGGTAGCGTCTCGTCATGCCCACAAGGCCGAAACGAATAGATCTCTGGTTGCTGGTTTTGGCAATCGCCGCAATCCTGATCGTGTGGGGAATGAGACCTCGTATCACCCCAATCAAGGGATCTATGATCGCTGATCGAGTCACGGTTGAGAAAAGCAACCATCGCCTCGTCCTATATCGCGATGGAGCTGTCCTCAGAAGCTATGCCGTCGCTTTGGGACGAGGAGGCATAGGCCCCAAAGAACGTGCGGGAGACAACAGAGTTCCCGAAGGGCAGTACCGCATCGTGAGCCGAAACCCACATAGCGCCTTCTATAGGGCCTTACGTGTCGGATATCCGACGCCGCAACAGGTTGCGGCGGCACGTGCTGCCGGTATCGATCCCGGCGGCGACATCATGATTCATGGAATTCGCAATGGATTGGGTTGGATCGGAACATTCCAACGCACAGTAGACTGGACGCGAGGCTGTGTCGCGGTGACTGACGAAGAGATGGATGAGATATGGCGTCTCGTACCCGACGGGACGCCCATCGAGATCCGCCCTTAGCTGAACAGAAACTCCTTCGTCCGCAGCTCCTTGATTGTGTCGCGCAGCTTTGCTGCCTTCTCAAACTCGAACTGTTTGGCTGCCTCGCGCATCTCGGTTTCGAGCTTCGCAATGTAGGTGTCCAGTTCCTGCTGCGTCGCGAACTCCGGCATTCCTTCCGCCTCTGCCGTCAGGTCCGCATAATCAGCTTCCAGCACGACCGCGAGCGAATCATCGATCGCGCGAACGACAGTTCTCGGTGTGATGCCGTGTTCCTCGTTGTAGGCCATCTGTGCTTCACGGCGGCGGCTGGTCTCGTCGATCGCTCGCTGCATGGAGTCCGTCATCTTGTCGGCATACAGGATTGCCCGGCCTTCCAGGTGACGTGCCGCACGTCCAATGGTCTGGATGAGAGACCCCTGCGAACGCAGAAATCCTTCCTTGTCGGCGTCCAGAATGGCCACCAGGGAGACCTCAGGCAGATCCAGACCTTCGCGCAGAAGGTTGATGCCGATCAGCACGTCGTACTCGCCCTTGCGCAGATCGCGCAACAGCTTTACCCGTTCCAGCGTCTCGATCTCCGAATGCATATAGCGGCAGCGGACACCGACTTCGGTGTAGTACCCTGCGAGGTCTTCGGCCATGCGTTTGGTCAAGGTCGTAACCAGGACACGCTGGTTTCTCGCAGCCCGGTCGCGAATCTCGCCCAGCAGATCGTCGATCTGTCCTTTGACCGGCCGAATCTCGACTTCAGGATCGATGAGGCCGGTGGGACGGATGATCTGTTCTACGACCACACCCTCTGCCTTTGTCAGCTCGTACGGCCCCGGGGTCGCCGAAACGTAGATGATCTGCCCGGTGCGCGACTCAAACTCCTCGAAGCGCAGCGGCCGGTTGTCGCGTGCTGATGGCAGTCGGAAGCCGTAGTCCACGAGATTCTGTTTGCGTGAGCGATCGCCGTGCCACATCCCATGCAACTGCGGCACGGTGACATGCGACTCATCGATGAAGATCAGGAAATCCTTGGGAAAGTAGTCCAGTAGCGTTGGCGGAGGCTCACCAGGAAGACGCCCTGAAAAGTGACGTGAGTAGTTCTCAATGCCGTGGCAGTAGCCGACGGACTTGATCATCTCCAGATCGAAGCGTGTGCGCTGATGAATCCGCTGCGCCTCCACCATGCGGCCCTCTTTTTCAAGCTGCGCCTCCCACTCGGCGAGCTCTTCGAGGATGGAGTCCATGGCCGACTTCTTCTTCTCCGGCTGCACCACGTAGTGCGACTTCGGATAGATCGGTAGCCGAGAATAGCGCTGCTTTACCGTGCCGAAGAGAGGATCGATCTGTGACAGGGATTCGACCTCATCGCCGAAGAGCTCAATCCGGTAGGCGTTTTCGTCGTAGGTTGGATAGACCTCAATCACGTCTCCGCGGACACGGAAGGTACCGCGGCGGAAGTCGTGCTCGTTGCGCTCGTACAGGATCTCGACCAATCGCCTGGTGATATCTTCGCGGCGGATCTGCTGACCTTTTTCAAGCAGTAGCAGCATGCCGTAGTACGCTTCCGGCGAGCCCAAACCGTAGATACAGCTCACGGACGAGACAATGATGCAGTCGCGCCGTTCGAAGAGAGAGCGCGTCGCGGAGAGCCGTAGCTTATCGAGCTCTTCATTGATGGTGGCTTCTTTTTCGATGTACAGGTCGCCCGAAGGAATGTAGGCTTCGGGCTGGTAGTAGTCGTAGTAGCTGACGAAGTATTCCACCGCGTTGTTCGGGAAGAACTGTTTGAACTCGTGATAGAGCTGCGCGGCCAATGTCTTGTTGTGCGCGAGCACAAGCGCGGGACGGTCAGACTGCTCGATGACCTTCGCCATGGTGAAGGTCTTACCCGACCCGGTCACGCCGAGCAGCACCTGGTGCTTTTCACCGTCGTGCAGACCGGTCATAAGCTCGGTGATGGCACGCGGCTGGTCTCCCTGTGGCTTGTAGGTGGTGGAGAGCTGAAAGTCCATCCACTAAGAATAGCAGGAGAAAAAAAAGCGAATACGTAGCCATCAAAAGTTACAGGTAGAGAAGCAGATTTCTCCGCTCGCTGCGGTCACTCCGAAATGACAAATCAAAAAGGCAACTTCCATTGGTACTAAGCGAGGCCGGCGAGTTTACGGGTCTCTTCCCAGATGTCTTCGTCGACTGGAATGCCTTTCTCCATGTTTTCGGCCCGGGTAGCCGGCAGCCGCTCGCCGGGATAGCGAACCTTAGCATTTGGCTCGGTATGCAACGAGGCGATGATCTCGTCGCCGATGGTGGAAACAGGGCCGAGAGCTGCGGGATTGATTGCAAGGAAGACCTGGGAGACACCCGCCTCGCGTAGCGGATCGGGGGATACCTGGTGCGTGGCCTGTCCGAAGGAGAGCGTCGCCGCCACCACGTCCAACATCATCGCGAACGCTGAACCCTTCCAGTAGCCGATGGGAAGAGGGTGGTGCGATTCGAGGATCGCCTTAGGATCGCTGGTAAGGTTGCCGTCCTTGTCGAAGCCTCCGGGAACGGGAAGCTGTTCGCCGCGCGCCGCGTAGCCGTCCAGAGCGCCATAGGAGAACTGCGACATGGCGAAGTCGATGAGGAAGTGCGCCCCATTCGCACGGGGAACCGCAATCACCAGGGGATTATTTCCGAGCACAGATTTGTTGCCTCCCCAGGGCGCCATGTTTGGCATGGTGTTCGTGAAGCAGATGCCGATCATGCCGCTCTCGGCGGCCTGCAGGCCATAGGTGCCGGCGCGCATCCAATGATTGGTGTAACCGATCGTCACACATCCGATGCCATGCTGATGGGCTAGCGCAATCGCACGTCCCATGGTGTGCCACGCATTCAGATTGCCCGGGCCGTAGTTGCCATCCCAGCGCTCCAGCGCTCCGAAGCCGGAGACCATTGTCGGAGATGCCTCAGGACGGACGGCGCCATTCTCAATTAGCTTCGCAAAGCGAGGGAAGCGGGCGACTCCGTGCGTGTAGACGCCATCGCGGGTAGTTTCGGCAAAGAGATTAGCGCACTCCTGGGCACGCGCCGGCGTAAAGCCGAGGTTGCGAAGAGCCAGAACGAGAGTGCGGACAAGTTCGTCATACGGAATGCGCAGCATAGAACCAGCTTAACTAAATGACCGGTCAGGTGATACCGTGACATCCCTGCGAGAATAAGACGCATGGAAGAGTTTTCGACCGGCTCGCAGCGTTCCCTAATGGTGGCGCTGCTCGTGGCTGGTGCGTTGTTCATGGAAAATCTGGACGGCACGATTATTGCCACCGGTCTGCCGAAGATTGGTCAGGCATTCCATGTCGCAGCTGTCGACGTGAACATCGGCATGACTGCGTATCTGCTGGCGGTGGCCGTCTTTATTCCCATCAGTGGATGGGTGGCAGACCGCTGGGGAGCACGCACTGTCTTCGGTTCCGCCATCGTTGTCTTTACGCTGGCATCGGTGCTCTGTGGCATCAGCCAAAATCTCTGGGAGTTCACTCTGGCGCGTGTCCTGCAGGGGATTGGTGGCGCCATGATGGTTCCGGTTGGTCGTCTGATGGTTGTCCGCGTGACCCCAAAGGATCAGATCATGATGGCCATTGCCTGGACGATCTGGCCTGCGCTGGTCGCGCCCATTCTTGGCCCTCCACTTGGCGGCTTTATCGTCGACCACTGGTCGTGGCGCTGGATCTTTCTTCTGAACGTGCCGCTTGGCATCGGCTGCCTGATCGCAAACTGGATCCTCGTCAAAAACACCCACGAGGAACGTCCTCCTGTGTTCGACTTTCTGGGGTTCCTGCTCGTTGGAGGAACCTGCTTCTCACTCGTTTATGCGATGGAGCTTATCGGGCGCGAGCCTGCGAACTGGACACTTGGGGGCATCCTCTTTGTAGTCTCGGCGGCATGCGCTGTCCTTTCGCTCTGGCACCTTCGCCGTGTCCCGAATCCTCTGTTCGATCTTGAGGTTCTGCGAATCCGCACCTTCTCCGCCGTTATGTGGGGAGGATCGGCCTTCCGCGTCGCCATCTTCATGGCTCCCTTCCTGCTGCCGCTGATGTTTCAGCTCGGCTTCGGCTTGAATGCCTTCCAGTCCGGTTCGCTGACATTGGCTGTCTTTGCCGGAAACCTCGCAATGAAGCCGGTGACGACTCCGTTGCTCCGTCGCTTCGGTTTCCGTACTGTCTTGCTCTGGAATGGCGTGCTAACCGCAGGAACATTGCTGTGGTGCGGACTGCTGCAGCCCTGGACACCGCACTGGCTGGTGCTTATCGTGCTCTTCCTGAGCGGTCTCGGCCGGAGCATGCAGCTCACGTCCCTGACGACGATGGGCTATGCGGATCTGCCGAAGGAAAAGATGAGTACCGGCTCTGCTTTTGCCAGCACCGTACAGCAGATGACCGTTGGAGGTGGGGTCGCCTTCGGTGTGCTTCTGCTTCGCGGCTCAGCGGTCCTGCACGGGCGTCACGGCGGAGCTCCGCAGGTCATCGACTTTCGCTGGGCCTTCTACGTCGTAGCGGCGCTCGCGTTGCTAAGCCTGCTGGATGTCCGCACACTTCCGCACAGTGCTGGAGCAGCGGTCAGTGGACATGTGATGGAACGTGAGGAACCGGTCGAAGCCTAGAGCATTTTGCCTATAGTGTGGTGTAGGGCCTCGGCATCTATGGGCGTTTTCCGCAATGAAAATGCCGCTGCACACCCTTTCGGGCCACCCAGCAACAGCGAAATTGCTCTAAGGCTCCTACTGCGTAAGTAGGGCAACACCGGCGCAGACGAAGAGAGCGGCAATCCAGCGCCGCTTATCGACGTGCTCCTTCAGGAAGATCCGTGCGCCTGCAGAGGTCGCAATGTAGGTCAGCGACGCTGTCGCGGGTGCGATCAGTGAGAGATCAGCGGCCGAAAGGGCATAGAGCAGGGCAAAGAAGCTGACTGCCATACAGCCTATGCCTGCCCCTAGAAACGGACTGGTGACAACCGCCTTAATCGCTCCGCCGAGGCCGGATTCTGCGCGGATATCATCGAGGTCTCCCAAGCGGCGCATCGCTGCGGCGATGAGAATGTCGCCTGCCGTGGCGAAGATGACCACGGTCCAGATCGTCACCCAGGCGTGCAGCGAGACAGCAGGAAGATGCGCGGCTACACGCTCACGAAGATGAAGAGAGCCGGCCGAGACGGAAGGAATCGATAGCAGCGAGAAAACCAGAGGACACTCCAGGATCGTCAGAGGCTATGTCAGCAGCCTATTGAGGCTGCCGAAGAGGTGAGGGCGCGATGGTCACTCCATTTCTTACCTTACAGCAGATATCCGCGCTGTTTAGCAAACCGAGCTTCATTCAGCTGCAGGATGCCGAGGCGCCCTCCAGCGCAGTGGAAGAGTTTCCTCGTAATGGCGGCGAAGAACAGCATAAGGAAGAGCATGCGCAGACCTTCAGAGAGGCTGCCTGATGTCGGAGCGATCACGGCGTCTCCTCGGCATGTTCTGTCCTTGAGGGGCCCTGCGCCACAAATCCGACGCCGACAACGATCAGCGAGATCCCCAGCCAGCGTGACTTGGAGATATCTTCGTGCAGGAAAAACTTTGAGAGGAGTGCCGTGATCACATTGCCGAAGGCCGTTGCCGGATAGACAAAGCTGACATCTGCCCAGCTAAGCGCTGTGATGTTGCATGCCATGAAGCCCAGCAACACCAGAATGCCGCAGATAACCCAAGGGTTGCCGATGGCGGTAAACAGCGTTCCCAGATGATGCAGATCGACGACGCCAACCTGCTGCATCCCTCGTGCCAGCAGGAAGTCGCCGACCGCCGCTCCGACCATAACGCATATCAGGATCAGCCAGCGTTGCGGAGTCAGTGTGTGATGGGTGGAACTCATCCGTTCATCTTTCTGTCTTCGGCAAGAATGAGGCGGGGCCAAAGCCCCGCCTCATGTTGTACAGCTGCATTGAGACTACGCGTTCATGCTGACGGATTCCTGCTGCTTCAGCGCGTTCTCCGCCTTCTTCTGCCTGACGACCTTGTTGCGCTGCGAACGCAGCTTCAGGAAGGCCTTGGCCTCCTGGTACAGACGAGGAACGTCGCGGTTGACGATCGCCTTCCAGATCACGCGGAAGGCCGCCTTCGGACGGAAGTAGTACTCGTCGTAGAAGCGATGAACCATCTCGAGAACATACTCGGTCGGCAGACCGGGGTACTCGATGTGCGCCATCTGGTGGCCGCTATCGTCTGACATGACCTCGTTGGTGATGAAGCCGTTCTTCTTGGCGTAGTCGTAGAACTCGGTGCCAGGGTAGGCGTGAGCGATCGAGACCTGGATGGTCTCGCAGTCCAGCGTCTTGGCGAAGTTGATCGTGTTACGGATCGACTCCTTGGTCTCGCCCGGAAGGCCGAGAATGAAGTCAGCGTGGATGACCAGGCCGAGATCGTGACAGTCCTTCACAAAGTCACGGGCACGCTCAACCGTAGCGCCCTTCTTGATGTTCTTCAGGATCTGCGGATCGCCGGACTCGAAACCCACGATCAGCAGGCGGCAGCCGGCTTCTTTCATGGCCTTCAGCGTGTCGCGGTCAGTGGTTACGCGCGAAGTGCAGGACCAGGTGATGCCGAGCGGCTTCAGCTTGGCGCACAGCTCGATGGTGCGTGCCTTCTGAATGTTGAAGGTATCGTCGTCGAAGAAGAACTCCTTAACGTCAGGGAAGTTCTCCTTCGCCCACTTCATCTCGGCGGCAACGTCATCAGATGAGCGCTTACGCCATGCGTGGCCGGAGAGAGTCTGTGGCCACAGGCAGTAGGTGCACTGTGCCGGGCAGCCGCGAGTGGAGTAGAGCGCGATGTAGGGATGCAGCAAGAAGGGGACGTTGTACTTTGTCACGTCCATATCGCGCTTGTAAATCTTGGTTGCCCAGGGCATCTGGTCGAGGTCTTCGACCTGCGGGCGGTCAGGATTGTGCTGAATGGTGCCGTCGGCATTGCGATAGCTGATGCCGAGAATCTCGTTCAGCGGCTTTCCTTGCGCAAACTCCACGACCGAGAAGTCGAACTCGCGGCGGCAGACGAAATCGATCACCGAGCACTCGTTCAGTGCGCGATCCGGATCAGTGGTCACCGGCGGTCCGACGAAGGCGATCCTGATGCTGGGGTTGGCGTTCTTGATGGCCTGCGCCAGTGCATGGTCGCCGGCCCAGCCTACGGTCGAGGTGAACAGCACCAGGAACTCGTAACCCTTGGCGATCTCGATCGTTTCGTCGGCTGAGATGTGATGCGGAGGAGCATCCAGCAGGCGCGACCCTTCAAGCATTCCAGCCGGATACGCAAGCCACACGGGATACCAGTACGACTCGATTTCACGGGTAGCGGGCCAACGGGAGCTGGCTCCGCCGTCAAAATTCTCAAACGAAGGCGGGTTAAGAAACAGCGTTTTCAGCGGCATGGTAGTACCCCTGATTTTACCATTCGGGCCAGGGGAAACTCCCCGATCCCGAGGCGGGGCGTCTCAGAAGCTCCGAATGAACCTATGCAGGTACCGCTTTTTGGTGCATTTCCTGTAGCTCGATATCCCGGAAGAGGCATGCAGCGGCGTTTTCATTGCGGAAAACGCCATAGATGCGGAAGCTCCACATTGCACCCCACAGGCAAAATCTCTAGGGAAGGTTTTGCCGGGACGTAGCTGTGGTCAACCCCTTAGCGTCCACAAATACGAGCCAGAACTTCGGATGCAGGGAATAGAAGAAGGAGCGATAGACCAGGACATGGTCGCAGTCGCCAAGGGTGACGGTCGTTCCATAGGCGGAACAAGGGCTGCTAATCGCGCTAGGAGTGCCCATGGCTGTCTTGACGACGGATTCCGGTTCCTGCGGAAAGACCTGGTTCAGACGAGCATCAAGCCGGCGGTCGTGATACACACCGTAAATCACCACTCCTACCAATAGCAGGATGATGAGCAGAAATACCTTACGCATTCCTGGTAAGAGTGCGAATCAGGGCTTCGAGGTTGCCGCTGACGGCGCTTGCGGCAGGGTATTGTCGAGCCGGACGGAGCTCTTCAACCATTGTTCCAACTGACCGGTAACACGCAGGGCGCTGATCTGGGTCTGACGAAGCGCGAGGTCAGCATCCAGCAGATCCAGAAATTTCTGTCGCTCCTGAATGCGCGCGTTCTGCTCATCCTTCGGGGTTGGCTGCGGAGCGTTCGGATTTCCCGAACCCTGGTTGAGCTGAATCTGCACCGCTTCGAGTTGCTGTTGCGCCAGATCCCGGTCCAGCGTGGCAATCTCGGTGCGTGCGGCGAGTTCCGGCAGCGCGTTCACAGCCTTCGCGCGGCCCTCGAGAAACTCTTTCTTGACCCGGTCTGCTTCGTACTGCGCGCGCACGGCGTCCGCGACCGATTCTCTCGCTTTGGCGCGGAGATTGGCGTTGAATATGGGCCAGTTCAACTGGATACCGAAGGAGAAGTTGTTTCTCTGGAAGTTCCGGTAGTAGTCCTGATAGTTGTTGAACGCCGCATAGCGGTTGTACTGGGCCGCGAACGCAATCTGCGGCCGATACATTTTGCGCGAGTCGCCAAAGGCAACCTGGAACTTTGACTGCGCGCTGGCGTACGCGGCCTGAATTGCGGGGATATTGGTCACTGCCGGTGTGTCAGCAACTGGAGCAGGCGGCTGCGGAATGCTGTCATGAATCGTGCTCAGGCCCTCTGCCGGCAGGCCGGTCAGGTTAGCCAGATGCTGCCGTTGGAAGTTCGTATCGCTTTCGGTATGCAGACGCGCGAGCCGCACCTGCGCGGCGGTAAGGCGGGATTTGGTGAAGTCGATCCTGCTGTCCTGATTTGCGTCGAGCCGGGCCTGGGTAATCTCCGTCAGCCGCGAAGCAAAGGTCAGTTGCTGTTGCAATCCGTCCAGGCGTTGCAGATCGTGATCAAGAGCGAGATAGGTCAGGGCGGTGTCTTCTGCTACTGCCTGACGGGCATCGGCGAGGGCGTAGTTGGCAGCTTCCAGCCCCATCCGGGCGGCACGGATGTAGTTCTTTTGCGACTGATCGAAGACCAGCGACTGCACTGTGAAGCTGTAAAGCGTCGGCTGGCCGACAGGGAAGCCGTAGGAGTAACCGAGACCCGAGCCCGCGCTGAGCGACGGAATAAAGACATCTCTCGATTCGGAGAGCACCGCCGTTGATTTGGCGACATCGGCCTCGGCCATTTTGACCTTCGGGCTGTTGCGAAGGGCGAGGTCGATGGCGGAGCTGAATGAGATCTGGGCATGCGCCGCCGGAGCTGCCAGGGCGGCAGCCAAAACAACAGGAAAGCAAATGAGAGAGCGTACAAGCCTCAAAACTGAGAATCCTTCAGAACCCTTATGTGACCTGTGTTCCATCGTACAGGTGAGCGTCAACCGTTTAGATTCTTTCTGATGCCGGTGCGATGCGAGTTGTTTAGAGCAGTTTCCCTGTTGCTGGGTAGCCCGAAAAAGAAGTGAAGCGGCGTTTTCATTGCGGAACGCCCATAGATGCGGTAGCCCTACTCTAGGGTGCGTCATCAAACTCCTGTCGTCAGCGTTGTGAGCGCAAATTTGTCCATGCGAGGCGGAGGCCAAAGGCTGTGGCGGGTCCACAGTCGAGGCCGACAACGAAGTATGGGCGAATTTGCGCCGCAACCCGAAGGGCCGGGGCGGATTTTCTTCACCCCAGCCAGCAAAGCTGACTGGGGACCCCGATTTCCCGATCTCTTCGTCACTCGTCGTTCCAGTAGGCCAGCTAGAGTTCTCTCCTCACTCCTCGATCTCGTAACAATCTGCTCCCGGCGCTGGCGGCACGAGTTTGATGACACACCCTGGACCTACAGGGAAGTGCTCCTACTCTCCCAGCATGATGCGTTGGATGCCGTTGGCCCGGCCTGTCCCGCCATCGCAGCGGATCAGGGTGGCACACATTTTCGGATTTCCCTTGGCCGCCTCGAACTTACCCGGAGCGCCGGTAAGAAAGCGATTCAGGACAAGCTCTGTCTGGACGCCAATCACAGAATCGTACGGTCCGGACATGCCCACGTCCGTCTGGTAGGCCGTACCGCCGGGAAGGACACGCTCATCGGCCGTCGGGATGTGGGTATGTGTGCCCAGAACCGCAGTCACCCGGCCGTCCAGATACCAGCCCATGGCGACCTTCTCGCTGGTCGCCTCAGCATGGAAGTCAACAAAAATGACCTTTGCCTTAATATCGCGGAGCAGCACATCGGCCTTACGGAATGGATCGTCTGTCTGTTGCATGAAGACCCGTCCCTGCAGGTTGATGACCGCGTAAGCCTGGCCGTCAGGAAGCTCGCCCTCGTAGACACCGAATCCTGGGGTCGCCGGCGAGAAGTTCGCTGGACGGATTACCCGCCGCGCGCGATCGTGTGAGTAAGACGGGACCGAGGCGACGTACTCGAGGATCTCTTTCTTGTCCCAGAAGTGGTTGCCGGTGGTGATGACCTGAGCGCCCATGTCGAAGATGTCTTCGGCGAGGGCGGGAGTAATGCCGAAGCCGCCGGCGGCGTTTTCGCCGTTCACAATCAGAAGGTCGACGGCGTGTGTCTCAAGGACATGGGGCAGATGTTCGGTAACGATACGGCGACCGGCTGAGCCGAAGATATCGCCGACAAAAAGAATATTCACACGTTTAAGGATAGTGGGAAGGATGGGCTGTTGGTCAACGATTGACGGAAGGAATCATTGAATCGCTCATAAAAGCATTGAGCCCGGTCGAACCGGGCTCAATGCGAAGAATCAGGTATGACTGTCACTCTGCGGACTCGCCATGTTCCTGCTTTTCCGCCTGCTTCTGTTGCGGACGAAGCAGCGGGAAGAGGATGACATCACGGATCGAGCGCGAACCGGTCAGAAGCATGGTCAGGCGATCGATGCCGATGCCTTCGCCGCCGGTTGGAGGCAGGCCGTAGGCCAGGGCGCGGACGTAGTCTTCGTCCATGGCATGGGCCTCTTCGTCGCCGCGAGCCTTCTCTTCAAGCTGCATCTCGAAGCGGTGGCGCTGGTCTTCGGGATCGTTCAGCTCGCTGAAGGCGTTACCGACTTCGAAGCCGCCAATGTAAAACTCAAATCGCTCTACCCATTCCGGCTCATCCGGCTTAACCTTGCTGAGCGGCGAAACTGCGAGAGGGAAGTCATAGATGATCGTGGGCTCGACCAGGTGCTCTTCAGCAATGGTCTCGAAGATGGTCGCGATGGTCTTGCCGAGTGGCTCCTTCGCGTCGTAGGGCAGATCGATGCCGGCCGAGCGGAGCTGCTGTACGAGACCGGCAATGGAGTCGTGTGAAGCAAAGGAGTCCATCGATGGCTTGGCGCCTGCAGCTTCAGGCCAGAAGGTGACGATCGCCTCACGCATGGAAAGACGTCGCCACTTGGACAGATCGACCTCAACCATCTGGCCCGCACGCTTGCCCTTCGGAAGGGGGAAGCGGGTAATGGTGGTTCCGTTCACCTCGTTGGCGACATAGGAGACCAGCTCTTCGGTGATCTGCATCAGGTCCCAGTAGTTCGCGTAGGCCTGGTAGAACTCCAGCATCGTGAACTCGGGATTGTGCTGGGTGCTGATGCCTTCGTTGCGGAAGTTGCGATTGATTTCATAGACGCGATCGACGCCGCCGACGACAAGGCGCTTGAGATAGAGCTCCGGAGCGATGCGGAGGTAGAGATCCAGATCGAGCGCATTGTGATGCGTCTGGAACGGGCGTGCCGCCGCTCCACCCGCGATGGACTGCATCATCGGGGTCTCCACTTCGATGTATCCGCGTGAATCGAAGTAGTTGCGAATGGCGCGCAGCACCTTAGCCCGCTTGAAGAAGACCTCGCGTGAGGGAGCGCGGAGGCGTTGACCCTGCTGCGGAACTCCGCCTTCTTCGGCTGGAGGCAGCTCTTCAAAGTCTCCCGTATCGGTGAAGAGATCGAGGTAGCGGCGGCGGTAGCGGGTCTCGATATCCGCCAGGCCGGAGAACTTGTCAGGCAGCGGCAGCAGCGCCTTGGTCAGGAAGCTGAGCGATTCGACGTGAATGGTGAGTTCGCCGGTACGGGTGCGGAAGATGTAGCCCTGCACGCCGATGTGATCGCCGAGATCAAGAAGCTTGTAGAGCGCAAACTGTTCTTCACTGACCGCGTCCTTGCGGACATAGATCTGCAGGCGTTCGCCGTTCTGCTGCAGTGTCGCAAAGCCGGTCTTTCCCTGCAGGCGGATGGCCATGATGCGTCCCGCAATGGCGACCGGCGGCTTCTGCGCATCCAACTCTTCGGCGGAGAGCGCGCTGAACTTCGCCCGTGCCTCCGGAATGGTCAGCGTCACCGGATAGGTGTTGGGATACAGGGGCTGGCCAAGCTCGCTGATCTTCTTCAGCGTCTCAATGCGCTCGCCATACAGCTTTTCTTCAAACTCTGATTCGAACAAAAGAAATACTCGCTTCTCAAAAGGACTTGAAAACTCAAGTATATCCGCCAAGTTTTAGGGGCAAATTCTTCGTTAGACGGCAAAGGGAACCGCATGCGAGGATGCGGTTCCCCTGGGGGAGGACTGCTGGTTGGGAACATTGGCAGAACGTGCCAGATCCGTACTGCCAATAGTCGCAAGGACCAATTCGTAAAAGGAAAGTTGCGCTTCCGTGCGGAATTTTTTCCGTGGTGGTGTAATAGGACACGCAATGAGCGAGGAAAATCGCACTCCCGGCAAGCCGAAGGGCGTCCTTGGCGACCTGGTTAAGGCAGAGTCCTTTATTCAATTGGCCTTTGCGCTGCCGATCGGGTGCCTGGTCGGCTGGCTGCTCGGCCATTGGGTCGACACCAAGGTCGGGACGCACTGGGTCGGAATTGTGGGGATCCTGGTAGGCGCTGTTGGCGGTTTTATTCAGATCTACACCATCGCCTCGCGCTACATGAAGAGGGACAATTGAACCTGCCGGATGCTGCCAGTTACACCGACGACGACTTTCGCCGCCTGATCCTGCGCGCTATGAAGCTTGCGACCATCGTGGCCCTGGTCGCCGCCGCGGGCGTGTGGCTGAAGTGGGGTTGGCGGTCTGCCATTCTGCTGCTGGTCGGCGCGGTGATCAGCACCAGCGGCCTGTGGGAGTGGCTCCGGCTCATGACGGCCGTGATGGTCCGCATGGATGCCAGTGAAACAGTGAAGAAAGGGCGGTCACTTGGTTTGATTCTGACCGGCTTTTTCATGCGCCTGGGACTCACTTTGGTGGCCCTGTATGTTAGCCTTAAGTTTCTGGATGGTTCGGTTTACGCGCTGGCGGCCGGCCTCGGCCTGGGCGTTTTTGCCCTGGCGTTCGAGGGGGCAAAGTTGGCCCGCGTCTGGACCGTCTAGGAAGTCCTTCAGACAGGTTATTTGCCCCAAGATATGCCTCACCAGTTGCTGTTTACCGAATTTCTGAATCACCACTTTGGCGGTCTGGCGAACGGAATCCTGCATTCTGTGGGCTTTACGCCGAAGTATCCCGCCGCGCCGATCTCCAATTCGTTCGCAATGGAGATTCTGGTGGCGCTGATCCTGCTGCTTTACTTCGTCGCGGTACGCCTCACGCTCAGCGTAGAGACTCCCGGCGGCGCACAGCACCTGGCCGAGATGACCCACGAGTTCGTCTCCGGGCAGGGCGAGAGCATCATCGGTCATGGCTACGAGAAGTTCACCGGCTATCTGACCGCGATCTTCCTGTTCATCCTGCTCGCGAACCTGATGGGCCTGGTCCCCGGGCTCGAGTCGCCGACGGCTTCGCCAGTAGTGCCGCTCGGTCTGGCGCTCCTGACCTTCTTCTACTACCACTGGTACGGCGTCAAGGCGAACGGATTCGGATACATTAAGCAGTTCCTCGGACCGGTCTGGTGGCTGGCTCCCTTGATGTTCCTCATCGAGGTTGTCTCGCACGTCGCCCGCGTGCTCTCGCTTACCGTTCGTTTGTACGCGAACATGTTCGCCGGTGACCTGTTGACGCTGGCCTTCTTCTCGCTGGTGCCTATCGGTATTCCGCTGGTCTTCCTTGGCTTGCACCTTGGCGTTGCCGTGATTCAGGCATACGTCTTCATGCTGCTGGCCACGATTTATCTCAGCCTCGCGGTCTCGCACGAGCACTAGACCTCGGCTGAACGACAAGTTTGACGCATGCGGTACCGGCTTCCACCGCATGCGGAGCATCACCGCCATGAGCGTGAGGGGGTCAGCACGGTGAACCTCAACCACCCACTGATGGCGGATTCCGGAAGCACGGAGTAATTCCAATGCGTAAGCTTCAGTATCTGTTCATGACGGCCGCCGCTCTTCTGCTCGCGCCTGCCGCGTTCGCTCAAACCGCCGAAGGCGGCAAGAACGGTCTGTTCTACATCGCCGCCGGTCTGGGCATGGCCCTCGCCGCTGGTCTCTGCGGTCTCGCTCAGGGCAAGGCCACTGCCTCTGCCGCCGAAGCGCTGGCCCGCAATCCTGGCGCCCGCCCCGGCATCTTCACCTTCCTGATCCTCGGCCTGGCCTTCATCGAGTCGCTGGCTCTGTTCACCTTCGTTATCATCTTCCTCAAGGTTCAGTAAGCGATTCGCAGTACATGAACGTAGAAAGCCCTCGCTTCGGCGAGGGCTTTTCGTTTGCTTTGAGTGCCTATACACCGGGTGCCCCACATACGCGAAGCTTATGTGGGAGTATCGAGCGCTAGCTCGATCCGTATTCGAAGCCGGACAAACCTCAGATGCGATTGGGTAACAATCAGATCCTTTCGCTTGTCTCCAAGATGACAGCGTAGATCGAAGTAAAGCCTCGTCAGTTTGACGTATTTGTGGAAGACGGTTCGCGCGATAATCCCACATCTCGGCGGAGCCGAGATATGGGCACCCAATGTATAAAGTTGAGCAAAAGGAAACGCCGGCAACCAATGGTCGCCGGCGGTTCCTTTTAATTGAAGAGTCTTAGCGGTTACGAGAAACCTGCACCGTCGCTCCGCGCTGCGCTAATCCCAGAACTTTGCCGGGCACGATGCCCAGGAGCAGCGTCGCGAGCACTGCGCCGGCGATAGCGAGTACGGCCGCCGGAGAGCTGCCCTCGAACTCGGCGCTCTCTTCGCCAAGCTGGCGGCTGTAGAGCGCCGTCAGCAGGCGGAGGTAGTAGAAGCAGGCGACGCCCGAATTCAGCAGGCCAAGTACCGCGAGCCATATATGTCCAGCGCCGATGGCAGCGTTGAAGACATAGAATTTGCCGAAGAAGCCGCCGGTGAAGGGAATGCCGACCAGCGAGAGCAGGAAGAACGCAAGAGCCGCAGCCAGCACCGGATGCTTCTGCGCCAGGCCGCGGTAGTCGTCGATGGTGCGCAGAGGCTCGTCATACCCGCCAAGCTGACTGATTACGGCGAAGGCGCCGACGTTCATCGCCGCATAGCCTGCGGTGTAGAACGCCGCTGCCGCAATGCTGTCCGCCGGAAGCGCCGTGTAAGCCACCATCAGGTAGCCGGCGTGCGCGATCGATGAGTAGGCCAGCATGCGCTTGGCGTCCTTCTGTAGGAGCGCGCCGAGATTGCCGATCGTCATCGAAAGTACCGAGATGATGCCGATGAGCAGCACCCAACGAGCGTGCAGCAGCTCAGAGCTATAGGTCGTGGCAGTGATGCGCAACAGGACTGCGAAGACGGCTGCTTTGGGTGCCGTTGACATCAGGCCGACAACCGGAGCAGGCGCGCCCTGATAGACGTCCGGAGTCCACACGTGGAAGGGAGCAGCCGAGACCTTGAAGCCCAGACCGACCAGCATCATGGCCAGGGCCAGGAACGCCATGGTCGGGAAAGCAGTGATGCTGAGACCGGAAGCGATACCGGTCAGCGAGGTCGTGCCGGTCGCACCGAAGGCCAGGGCGATGCCGTACAGGAAGAAGGCCGTGGCGAACGAGCCTAGCAGGAAGTACTTGAGCGAGGACTCGGAAGCCGTGGCTTGTCCCTTGCGGTAACCAGCAAGGATGTAGGTGGAGATCGACGAGATCTCAAGGCCGATGAAGACCATCAGCAGCTCAACCGAGCATGTCATCAGCATCATGCCGACGGAGCCAAAGAGCACCAGGGCAAAGTACTCGCCTGAGTGTGAGGTGACGCCGGGCTTGAAGTAGTCGAGCGAGACCAGAAGGGTCAGAAGGACGCTCGACGCGATCAGCAGATGGAAGAAGACGGAGTAGGTATCCATCTGGATGGAGCCGGAGAAGGTGACCAGAATCTGGTGAGACCGCAGTTGCAGCAGCGTTGCACCAGCGGCTCCTAGTGTTCCCAGCACCGCCAGCCAACCAAGAGCCTTCTTGGACGCCGTTGGCGCAAAGAAGGGATCGATCAGCATGATCAGCACGCCGGTTACGGTCAGAACCACTTCAGGGAGGATTGAAAGCAGGGCAGAAGACATTAGCGTGCGCCTCCCTCGGTGCCGCTTACCGGAATTCCCGGGAGATTTGTGGCAGAGTGCGGATCGGCAGTTCGTAGATTCACGACAGCCGGCTGGTTTGTGAAGCCAGCGCCAAAGCTATCGATTGCCCGCATCCAGTATGGCGAGGCAACACCCATCACGACGAAGAGAACCGCCATCGGCCAGAGAGCGACCTGTTCGCGTGCATCCAGATCCCATCCGGAGACCTCGTCCGGACGACGGCCCATGCCGCCATAGAAGATCCGTTGAATCGCCCAGAGCATGTAGCCTGCACCGAAGATGACGCCGGTAGTGGCAATCGTGGTCCAGATCATCGGATGAGCAACATAGATGGTCTGCAGCGAGCCTGACAGCGTCAGGAACTCACCCACGAAACCATTCAGGCCCGGCAGGCCGATGTTTGAGAGCGCGGTGATGACGAACAGTGTCACCATCCACGGCAGTTTCTGCGCCACGCCGCCGAGCTCGCGCATATCGTAGGTGCCGTAGCGCTCGTAGAGTGCGCCCAGCAGCATGAAGAGCGCGCCGCCGGAGATGCCGTGATTGATGATCTGGTAGACGCCACCGTCGATGCCGGCAACAGTGAAGCTGAAGATGCCCAGCGTGATGAAGCTCAAGTGGCCGAGCGTCGAATAAGCTGCCAGCCGCTTCAGGTCTTTCTGGACCAGGGCAACCAGAGCGCCGTAGGCGATACCGATTGCGCCCAACGCGATCATCAGCGGTGCGATCTGACGCGACTGCTCCGGGAAGATGCCGAAGCTGAAGCGCAGGATCGAGTAGAGACCGAGCTTACCGGCCAGCACCATCACGGCGGCGGTTGGAGCTTCGAAGATCGCGTCTGAAAGCCATCCATGTAGAGGGAAGACCGGAACCTTGACGGCGAACGCAACCAGGAAGGCCAGGGACGCCAGCCACAGGGCCGTCTGGTTCGAGGAGATGCTGTGCGACGCCGCCATCTGCTGCAGCATAGGCAGATCGAAGGTGCCCGTCTGCGCATAAACCCACAGCATGCCTACCAGCAGAATCGCCGAAGGAATGAAGGCGTAGAGGAAGTACTTGAGAGCAGCTTTGGCGCGTTTATCAGTGCGTCCAAAGGTAGCGATCAGAATCGCCATCGGCACCAGCGACCACTCCCAGAAGCCGTAGTAGAGGAAGAGATCGAGCCCGACGAAGACACCGATCATTGCCGTCTGCTGCAGCAGGAAGAGCGTGTAGAAGAGCTTTTCGCGCCGATCGATGGCGCGCCAACTGATCAGCACACCCAGAGGAGCCAGGAAGCCGGAAAGCACGACCAGCCACATGGACAAGCCGTCCACACCGAGATGGTAGCGAATCGCCGGCGAGGCAATCCACGGAACGTTGACCTCAAACTGATAGCCGGAGAGACCGTACTGATAGTGCGCCGGCAGATGCAGCGTGAACAGGAAGGTCAGCAGCGTGACCACCAGCGCTCCCCACTTCTGCAACGTGGGATTGGCCGGAAGCAGCGCAAGCAGAATCGCCCCAACAGTAGGGAAGAAGACGATCAGCGAAAGGATGGAGCTGTCGATAGTCATTAGTGCGTTGCTCCAAAGGCTTTGAGACCGAAGGTCATGGCAATCAGCAAGACGGCGGCGCCGAGGGCCAGCCAGCCTGCATACGAACGAATGTTGCCCGACTGGATCTTACGTGCCAGATAACCGCCACCCCTGGCGGTAAGGCCGAGCGTTACTCCCGTGCCGTCCACGACGCCTTTATCGATGAATCCAGCGAGGAACAGCCGGGTAAACATGAGGGTTGGAATAACAATCAGGCCGTTGTAGATCTCGTCGATGTAGAACTTGTTGGCAAGAACGTTGTAGAGGCCGCGGTTCTTCTCAGCAAGGGCGCCCAGCGTTCCTGGCTTCTTGTAGTAGAAGACATAGGCGAAGATGAATCCAATCGCCGCAACCAGAACAGAGACAGCGGCCAGTCCGGATTCGGACGGATGGCTCGCGGTCGCTGCAACTGCGGCCGGCTCACCGAAGACCGGTGAAAGGAAGTGCTCGATCTCCATGCTTCCACCAAAGGCCTTCGGAATCCCCACCCATCCACCGATGATGGAGAGTACCGCCAGAATCGCCAGCGGAATCGTCATGATTGCAGGAGATTCGTGTACGCCATGTGCATGACCGTGGTCGTCATCATGATGCGCATCCTGCGCCGGTTCCTGGAACTCACCGAAGAAGGTCTTGAACCAGAGGCGGAACATGTAGAACGAGGTCATGCCTGCAGTGATGAGACCGATGGCCCACAGAACCACGTGGCCGGAGGCAAAGGTCTGGTACAGGATTTCGTCCTTTGAGAAGAAGCCTGCCAGGGGAGGAGCGCCTGCAATAGCAATCACACCGACCGTCATCGTCCAGAAGGTAACCGGAATCTTCTTCCGGAGGCCGCCCATGGCGCGCATGTCCTGTTCGCCGCCAATGGCATGGATTACCGAACCCGCTGCGAGGAAGAGGAGCGCCTTGAAAAAGGCGTGCGTCATCAGGTGGAAGATCGCACCGGTATACGCCGCAACGCCGCAGGCCAGGAACATGTAGCCGAGCTGCGAGACCGTCGAGTAGGCCAGAACTCGCTTGATGTCGTTCTGCACCAGGCCGATGGAGGCCGCGAAGATCGCCGTGAGAGCACCGATAATTGCGACGACAGAGAGGGCGGTTGGCGAGTGGGCAAAGAGTACGTTCGAGCGGGCCACCATGTAGATGCCAGCGGTCACCATCGTCGCAGCGTGAATCAGAGCGGAGACCGGTGTCGGGCCTTCCATGGCGTCCGGCAGCCAGACATACAGAGGAATCTGCGCCGACTTGCCGGTAGCTCCCAGCACCAGCAGCAGAGCGATAGCCGTCATCATGCCGCCCTGCCACTCTGGATGCGCCGCAATCTGTCCGAAGACCTCGGTGAAGTTTAGCGTATGGAACTGGGCGACGATCAGGAACATCGCCAGCAGGAAGCCGAAGTCGCCGATGCGGTTGACGATGAACGCCTTCTTGCCCGCGTTTGCTGCCGAGTCTTTCTTGAAGTAGAAGCCGATCAGCAGGTACGAAGCCAGACCCACGCCTTCCCATCCGACGAAGAGCAGAAGGAAGTTGGCAGCCAGCACCAGAACCAGCATGAAGAACATGAAGAGGTTCAGGTAGGCAAAGAACCGCCAGTAACCTTCCTCATGCGCCATGTAGCCGGTGGCGTAGAGATGGATCAGGAACCCAACGCCTGTGACGATCAGAAGCATCAGCAGTGTGAGGTGATCGACGTTGAAGGCGAAGTTGACCGTGAAGCCCGAGACGGAGATCCAGGGCGCACCGACCAGAGAGATCTGCTCTGGTCCGCCTCCGGACATCGTTGACGCCAGCTTCAGTACCAGGCCAAAGGGAACGGCAGTAAACAGCAGGGCAATCGCCGCTACGACAGTGCGCGGAAACTTCCGGCCCACCAGGCCATTGATCAGGAAGCCGGCGAAGGGCAGTAGCGGGATCCACCAGAGATAGCTAAATTCCATGGTCTGGTCCGTTAGCCTTTCAGTAGGTTGACCTGGTCGACGTTCAGCGTCTGCCGCGACCGGAAGAGAGCGATGATAATGGCCAGGCCTACCGCAGCTTCAGCCGCGGCGACTACCATCACGAAGAAGACGAAGATCTGACCGTTCAGCTTGTTCCACTGATGGGCAAACGCGATAAAGGTCAGATTGACTGCATTGAGCATCAGCTCAATCGAAATAAAGATCGTGATGACATTGCGCTTCACGAGGTAAGCGGCAATGCCCAACGAGAACAGGATCGCCGCAAGCACGAGGTAGTAACTGATCGGTACCATTACCGCTCCTTCTTTGCGAGCACGACAGCTCCAAGAATCGCCACCAGAATCAGAATCGACGTCACCTCGAAGGGAAGCAGCAGGTCGGTGAAGAGCAGTGAGCTGATCTGGGAGATATTGGAGGTTGCTTCGTCCAGCGAGCCGCCCAGATGCGAGAGGCCGAGCTTATGGCCCTCGCTCAGGAAGACAAAGCTCAGCAGGCAGAAGATGGCGGCTGCGCCTGGGAAGCCGGCGATAGAGGCGATCTTCGACCCCTTGGTTCGTTCTTCTTCCCCGGCATTGAGAAGCATGATGACAAAGACAAACAGCACCATCACCGCGCCGGAGTAGACAATGATCTGCGCCGCGGCCAGGAACTCCGCTCCCAGCGACCAGTACAGCACCGCCAGCGACATCATCACCACCACCAGCGACAGCGCCGAATTGATCGGGTGACGCTGCAGCAGAAGGTTCAGCGCGGCCAGTACCGCCAGTCCGCCGAAGATTAGGAAGAGTGCAAGATGCATGATCGTATCGACTAACTCATTCACTGAGCCGCGCGGGTTACCGGCTCATACCAACCGCGGAGATCAACCTAACTTCTCAGCGCCATGATCAGGCTGGTGGCCAGAATGTTGGCCATCGCCAGGGGCAGCAGAAACTTCCAGCCGAAGCTCATCAACTGGTCATAACGGAAGCGCGGCAGCGTAGCGCGCACCCAGATGTACAGGAACAGGAAAGCGAAGACCTTTGCGACAAACCAGAAGATCGGCAGGATCGCCTGCAGCCAGGCCGGACCGAAGGCCGGCAGCCAGCCTTCGAAGGGGCTCGATGCGCCACCGAAGAAGAGCAGTGTCGCGACGCAGGAGACGGTCAGCATGTTGGCATACTCGGCCATGAAGAACATCGCGAACTTCATCGACGAATACTCGGTGTGATAGCCGGCGACCAGCTCAGACTCGGCTTCAGGAAGATCGAAGGGCGCGCGGTTGGTCTCGGCATATGCGGCCATGAGGTAGATGAAGAAGCCGACAAACTGCAGACCACCAAAGAAGTTCCACGACAGGAAGCCGTGACCGATCTGTGAGTTCACGATGTCGCGAAGATTCAGCGAGCCCGCGCGCAGCACCACACCCACCAGAGAGAGGCCCAGGGCCAGCTCGTAGCTGATGACCTGCGACGAAGCGCGTAGCGAACCCATCAGGGAGTATTTGTTATTCGACGACCAGCCTGACAGAGCAATGCCGTAGACGCCGATCGAGGTGATACCCAGGATCACCAGAAGGCCGATGTTGACGTTCGACACCTGGAAGATATCGACGCCCTGGATCTTGAAGGTTGCGCCGAAGGGAACTACGGCAACCGAGACCAGCGCACACGCCAGTGCGATCACAGGAGCTGCAACGAAGAGCGGGCGCTCGACCGACATCGGCATCAGGTCTTCCTTCAGGAAGAGCTTGATACCGTCAGCCAGCGGCTGCAGCAGTCCGAACGGCCCCACACGAGAGGGTCCCCAGCGATTCTGAATGCGGCCGATCACCTTGCGCTCCAGCAGCACGGTATAGGCCACCGCCGTCAGCGTGATCACCAGCACCACGGCGATCTTGATGATCGTGATCAGTACGAAGAGTTGAAAGTCTGACAAGTGCACTTGGTTTCGTCTCTCTTAGTCCGCAGCCGTGGGTGTAGCTTCCTGGCTGTACTTGCCGTGAAGCTGGGTGAGTTTCTCCGAGTAACGGCCAAGCGTGCCGGAGGTAAACAGGGTGTCATTGGCGGGCAGCACCAGGTCACGGCGGTTGGCATCGCCATCGATCTGTATCAGCTCATTCTTGTTGACGCGCGGTTCGACATGCTGGTCATTGCCACTGAGCAACTGCAGACGAAGCAGGCTGCCATAGCCTGGCACCAAACGTTGAATCTCATCCAGGATGGCGAATGGATCGAATGGCGAGAGCTTCGGCTCCATGTTGTTCGCCGAGAGCCAGACCGCATGGCGATCCGCCTCGCCCGACTGGGCTCCGCGGGTCTGTCCGAAGTCTGCACGCAGGCCGTTGCCGAAGGGCACCAGCGACTGGACCTTGTGATCCATCTTGTCGGCGATGCGCACGATGATCTCGAAGTCCGAACGAACGCCGGCCTTGTCCGCAGCTTTACGTACGAGCTGCAGATCACCGTAGCTGTTGGTCACCGAGCCGGACTTCTCATACAGGTTTGCCGCCGGCAGAACAACATCGGCAAGAACGGCCGTTTCGGTCAGGTACATGTCCTGTACGACCAGGAAGGTGTTCTTCAGCGTTGCGGGATCGATCGAGTAACGGGCGACAGGATTCGCTGCAACGACGTAAAGAGCTCCGAGTTCACCGGTTGCTGCCGCATCGAACTGCTGCAGCAGGTCCAGACCTTTGGCGGCAGGGAAGCGGTCGCCGTATTCGGTGGCGAACTCTTTCGGTTGCATCCAGGGGGTGTAGCCCGGCAGAAGGTCGGGCAGCAGGCCCATGTCCGCAGCGCCGCGCGAGTTCACGTAATCGGACAGCAGAGCAACCTTCGCGTTGGGCAGCGAGAGAGCGAACTGTACCACCTTCTCGAGATCGGTACCGCGCATCTCGTTGCCGATCAGGACCAGAAGGCTCTCTTCGCCCTTCACCGCGTCGCGGAAGGCTGCAAGCGCATCGAGGTCGCCTGCTGCCGCCTGTGCCGCTGCGTCGTCACCATTGAGATATGCGGCCAGCGAGCCATAGCCGAGGTCGGTCACCTGCAGGAAGGCTTTGGCCTGACGGCGAAGCTTGATGGGAGCGTGGTTCGCCACGTAGATACGAGCCCTATTCAGGCGAACATCTGTACGTAGATTCCATGCCGTCAGCGGGTTCTGGTTCGTCGGATCGCCACCGATCAGAAGCACTGCCTTCGCTGTGGTGGTGTCGCGTTGCGATGCCGTCTTGCCACTCGTGCTGCCCAGAGCGCGGGCGAAGGTGGTGTAATCGGCGGTGCGGTGATGATCGATATTGGCGGTGCCGAGCACGCTGCGGGCAAACTTCTGCAGCAGGTACGCCTCTTCGTTCGTAATACGGTTCGATCCGATGACGCCAAGTCCGTGACCGCCTTTGCTGTCCCGCACTTCCTTAAACTTCTTGCCGACAACCGTCAGCGCCTCTTCCCAGGAGACGGGTTTCAGCTTGCCGTCGGCCTGGCGAACCAGCGGCTGTGTCAGGCGCTCTTCGTGATTGGCAAAGTCGAAGGCGAAGCGGCCCTTGGCGCAGAGGAAGTCGTTGTTGATACCGGAGCGGTCACGGTTGTCGCCGCGAACGATCTCCATACCATCGGAGGAGCGGCGAACGCCAAGCGTGGTTTTGCAGCCGTCGCCGCAGTGCGTGCAGACGGTGCCGACATGGTTCAGCTCCCACGGGCGAGTCGTCTAGCGGGGCGAATCCGAGGTAAGTGCGCCGACCGGGCAGGCATCGATGCACATGCCGCACTCTTCGCAGTCGAGTTGCTGCATGCCCGTAGAGGATTCGCTGGCCGGTATGTTCGGAGCGATTACCGCAGAGGAGCCGCGGTTCTGAATACCCAGAGCGAAGACATCCATACCCTCGCCGCACATACGCACGCAGCGGTAGCAGAGGATACAGCGCGGACGGTCGAAGTACACGGCTGGCGACCACTTCTGCTCTTCGCGGTGGTTCTTCGGTTCGGTGTAGAAGCTTTCAGCCGCACCGTACTTGAAGGTCATGTCCTGCAGCTCGCACTCGCCGCCGGCATCGCATACCGGGCAGTCGAGCGGGTGATTACCGAGCAGAAGCTCGATGGTCGCCTTGCGCGCCTGAGCGATCTCAGGAGTTTCGGTCTGCACCACCATGCCTTCGGCTACGGGGGTGGTGCACGCCGTCTGCAGCTTCGGCATCTTCTCAACGCGAACCACGCACATGCGGCAGGCAGCCTGAAGCGAGAGACCCGGGTAATAGCAGAAGGCAGGAATCTCCGGAGCGGTCAACTGTTTGCCGTCGACAATGAAATTTACGTCTGGCATTCCTTCAGTCCTCTAGTGGTGCGCTGCGCCGATCAGTTCTTCGGTGGTGATAAGGGCCTTCTCGGTGCGATGACCCTCGAGATACTCTTCAAACTCTTCGCGGAACTTCTTGATGAATCCAAGCGTCGGCATGGCGGCCGCATCGCCCAGCGGGCAGAAGGTGCGGCCCATCATGTTCTCCGCCAGATACTGAATATTGGCGATGTCCTTCTTGTTGCCGTAGCCGTTGTAGAAGCGCGTCAGCGTCTTCTTCAGCCAGTCCGTACCCTCGCGGCAGGGGATGCACCAACCACAGCTCTCATGCTGGTAGAACTTGATGGTCCGGAGCGCGAACTCAACCATCGAAACCGTCTCATCCAGAACAACAATGCCGCCCGAGCCAAGCATGGTGCCGGCTTTGCCCATCTGGTCGAAGTCGAGACCGACGTCGAGCTCATCCGCCTTCAGCACCGGGCAGCTTGAGCCACCAGGAACCACGGCCTTCAGCTTGCGTCCGCCTTTGACACCACCGGCGACCTCGTAGATGGCCTTCTTCAGGTTGTAGCCCATCGGCAGCTCGTAGACGCCAGGCCGCTCGACGTGGCCGCTGATGCCGAACAGACGTGTTCCGCCGTTGCGCTCAGAGCCGACCTTGGCATACGGCTCGCCACCCATCAGCAGGATGTGAGGCGCGCTGGCGATGGTCTCAGCGTTGTTGATCACGGTCGGCCCTCCGTACAGGCCAACCACGGCAGGGAACGGAGGCTTGATGCGCGGCACGCCGCGCTTGCCTTCGAGCGACTCCATCAGAGCCGACTCTTCGCCCACTTCGTAGGCGCCGGCGCCGGTCTGCGTCACGATGTCGAAGTCCACGCCTTCTTTGCCGAAGATGTTCTTGCCGAGGAAGCCCTTGGCGTAGGCATCGGCAACAGCCTTCTCCACGATATTCAGGAGGTAGCGGTACTCGCCGCGCAGATAGATGAAGCCCATCTTCGCGCCGATAGCGAGACCCGCGATCATGGTGCCTTCAATGACGGAGTGCGGATCGTGCAGGAAGATGACGTGATCTTTGCAGGTTCCCGGCTCGGACTCGTCACCGTTCACCAGTACGTACTTCGGCTTCTCGCTCTGCTTCGGCACGAAGCTCCACTTCATGCCGGTAGGGAAGCCCGCGCCACCGCGGCCGCGAAGACCGCTGGCCTTCATCTCATTGATGACCCATTCAGCGCCTTTTTCAATCGCCATCTGGACCGCTTTGTAGCCGTCCAGCTCCAGGTACTTCTCGATGTCCGCGGCTCCGGCGCCGAAACGGCGGGAGATGATCTTTACTTCATCCGGGTGGGAGACAAGGGTAGGCATTACTTCACGTCCTTTCCACGACCGGCAGCGTAGTCATCCAGAATCTGGTCAACCTTCGCGGGTGTCAGATCCTCGTGGAAGTCATAGTTCACCTGCATCGCAGGAGCCCAGCAGCAAGCTCCGATGCACTCCACCTCTTCCAAAGAGAAGAGCTTGTCGGAGGTGACTTCCTTGTGACCGATGCCCAGTTTGGCCTTGCAGTGATCCAGAATCTCGTACCCGCCACGCAGCATGCAGCTGATGTTGGTACAGACCTGCACGTTGTACTTACCGGCGGGCTTGGTACGCAGCATGGAGTAGTAGCTGAGAACATTGCGCACGTCCAGCTCGAACAGATCCAGACGCTGCGCGATCTCATGCACGACGGCGTCGGAGACGTAGCCGACCTCGTCCTGTGCGTACAACAGCATGGGGATCAGCGCCGAACGCTTGACCGGATACAGCGTCACCAGCTTGTCAAAGCGGGCGGCCAGCTCAGGCGAAAAGATCGTGTTGGTGACAGCGCTCATACACTCCAGGAACCAGCAGAAATTCAGTTTTGTGATCACGGCAATATGCCGGTCACGTCTTATCGTCAGGGCAGGGCTTTGGCCATGCCGTTAACGTCTGCGGCGAAAAACCGCTTGAGGTTCTACCACTTCGGGGCAAACCCTAGGATACCGCGAACATCTCCCGCGCAAGCCGTTCCGCTGCGTGGTCCATCTCTTCCGTTACATCGGCGTACTGCACTGTGCCGTCTTCCTGCAGGGCAAAGTGAAGCTTGCCGCAATCGACTCGTTCCAGGTCACTGGCGGTGAAGCGAAGCCAGCGGTCATTGACGCGCACCAGAATCACCTCCGGGCCAACTTCAACCACGGCGTGATGCTTGCTGTTCAGCCCATGAGCGGCGCAATACGTGCGCAACAACGACGCCCATGAGGTCCAAAGTTCGGTATGGAGCCGCGCATCCATCGCGTACCCTACCTGTCAATCTCTCCAAGCACGATGTCGATCGATCCAATCACAGCGACAACATCGGCAAGAAGTCTCCCTTTACACATCGTCTCCAACGCCTGCAGCGTAGCGAAGGAAGGGTTGCGCATGTGCACACGGAAGGGCTTAGCCGTTCCGTCCGACACTACGTAGTAGCCCATCTCACCGCGCGGCGACTCAACACCCTGATAGACCTGACCGGCGGGTACCGCAAAACCTTCCGTCACGATCTTGAAGTGATGGATCAGGCTCTCCATCTGGGTCTTCATCTGCTCGCGATCCGGAAGAATGATCTTCGGAGCGACGGCGGTGATACGGCCCTCCGGCAAGCCCTCAAGGGCCTGGATGGCGATCTTTACCGACTCGTACATCTCCTTCATGCGGACTTCATAACGAGCCCATACATCGCCGACCTGCGATACAGGA
Organism: Acidobacteriaceae bacterium; assembly: GCA_013361705.1. GTDB lineage: Bacteria > Acidobacteriota > Terriglobia > Terriglobales > Acidobacteriaceae > Terriglobus. The sequence goes on along the minus strand of JABFXN010000279.1, from coordinate 7,601 downwards.
ACGTCGAACTTGAACTTCTCGTAGCCCGAGTAGGGCATATCACGACGCAGATCCCAGTCCACACCCGAGGCGCGCAGCGGCGGTCCGGTCACTCCCAGAGCAATGGCATCGGCCGCCGAGAGGTGGCCGACATTCTTCAGGCGTCCCATCCAGATCGGATTGCCGGTGAGCAGATTCTCGTACTCGGCGATCTTCTCCGGCATGATCTTCAGGAAGTTCCGCACGCGATCGTAGAAGTCGATCGGCGGTTCCATGCTGAGGCCGCCAATGCGGAAGTAGCTGGTCATCATGCGCTGACCGGCCACCATCTCGAAGATACGCAGAATCTCTTCGCGCTCGCGGAAGCAGTACAGGAAGACCGTCAGCGCGCCGATATCCATGGCGTGCGTTCCCAGCCAGACCAGGTGGCTGTTCAGGCGCGTCAGCTCGTTCAGCAGTACACGCAGATACTGTGCCCGCTCCGGAATCTCCAACTGCAGCAGCTTCTCAACCGCCAGGCAATAGGTCAGATTGTTGGTCATCGGGCAGAGGTAGTCGATGCGGTCCGTGAGCGGTACCACCTGCTGATAGAACTTCGCCTCGCAGGTCTTCTCGATGCCGGTGTGCAGATAGCCGATATCAGGCGCCAGAGCGATGACACTCTCGCCGTCTACTTCCAGCACCACTCGCAACACGCCGTGAGTGGAAGGGTGCTGCGGACCCATGTTCAGAACCATCGTCTGGTCCTGTGCCGGATCGATGTTGCCGTGCAGCTTGGAGTCGGCGATTACGTCGTCAACGCCCGGATTGATGAGGTCTTCAACTGAGGTCGGCATTAGCGGTAACCCTCCACCGGATAGTCCTTACGCAGCGGATGACCCTTCCAGTCATCCGGCATCATGATGCGGCGCAGGTTCGGGTGTCCGCCAAAGTGTACGCCGAACAGATCGAAGACCTCGCGCTCGTAAAAGTTCGCAGCGGGCCAGACGTCGGTGATGGAATCGATCGACAGATCTTCCGATCCAACCGGGGCGACCAGGCGGACACGCTCTTTCAGCGAGTGCGAAAGGATGTGATAGGTGACATGGAAGCGAGGTTCGCTGGGGTACCAGTCCACGCAGGTCACGTCTTCCATGAAGTTGTAGCCGGCTGCCTGAACCGCTTTGACGGCAGCAACGATCTGCTCCTTCGGAACGGTGATCGTCAGCTCGTTCAGTGCAAACCGGGCATCGATCAGCAGGGAAGAGAGCGCGGCGACGGCCGGATTGGCCGCCATCTGCTCAAGGACTTCCGCCTTTTCCAGGGTTGTTGCTGGCACTAGAGGTCTCCCTTATCAGCAGCCCAGTCGAGGATGCCCTTCTTCCAGACGTAGAACAGACCCACGGCGACGAAGCCGATATAGACCAGCATCTCGTTGAAACCGAAGAATCGGGAACCCGTCAGCGTTGGAAGGTGTTTGTAGATCACGGCCCAGGGCAACATGAAGACCGCTTCCACGTCGAACAGGATGAACAGCATCGCCACCATGTAGAAGCGAACGGTGAAACGGCCACGCGCATCGCCGACGGGTTCCATACCGCACTCATAGGTTGAGAGCTTGACCTTGGTGCGGCGATGCTTCCCAAGGATGTAGCTGGCCGTCACCATGCCGCCCGCAAGTGCAAGGGCTGCAAGGATTTGAAGGGCCAGCGGAAGATAGTTCCAAATATAAGGAATTTGCATCGTTCGTCTGTCGGCTGTCCCCTCAAGGTTAAGTTCCGTTTGAAGCCAGTGTCAAGGAAACGGGCCGATACGGTAACGCCCAAGCAACACAATTGAATTAAGACCGTGTGCGTCCGAGTTCGTAAATGTGATGCTCGCTATCGCAATAAGCCCGCGTACCACTCGATCAGCATCGGTCCTGCCATGGCCGTGATCAGACCTCCTATCGCAAGAAAACTGCCATAGGGAAGTTCGGTCAGGCGATCGGCTCGTCCGCGTGCCATTTGGATGACAGCAAAGGCGGTTGCTGTGATTGTTCCGGCAAACAATGCCAGAACAGCGGGCCACCAGCCGAAAAAGGCGGCGATCATTCCCAGCAACTTCACGTCACCCATGCCCATACCTTCACGCTTTCGCAGCGCTTTGTAGCCCCAATGAAAGAGCAGCAGTAACAGCATCACGCCGCCGACGGCCACCACCCGGCCAAGGACGACTGCCTCCGGGCCGGTGATGAACAGGTCGCCCGTGCTTCGTCCGGCGCCCGCCGAATTCAGCTTTACCTGGCGGTGCAGATGAATCTCTCCCTCACCCGGCGCCAGGTACATGGCATGGACGCAGGTCAGGGCAAAGCCGAGGACGATTCCGGAGAGGGTGAAGCTGTCTGGCAGCGTGTGTGTCTGCCAGTCCATGACCATCAGACCGATCAAAAGATATCCGGCCGCCAGTACCGCGAGGTCCAGAATGACGCGGTTCGTCTGGATCTGGTACTGGTTGCAGAAGTCGCAGGTAAAGTTCCAGTCGCGCCACAGGATCGAGCCGGAGCGCAGAAACCAGAGCGCGGTGGCAAGTTCAACCGCCGGATACCGCCAGGAGATCGCCGCCTTGCAATCACGGCATCGCGCCCGGAGGATGACCCAGCTCAACAGCGGGATGTTGTCGTACCAGCGGACCGTCTTGCCGCAGCTCCGGCACATGGACCGTCCGCCGATAACCGATTCACCCACCGGCAGCCGCGAGATACATACATTCAGAAAGCTGCCCAATAGCAGCCCTAATACGAACGAACCGATCAGCACTAGCGACGAGAGTTCCACCCCCGCAGTATAGGTCGACTCATGAGGAGCCCGTGCGAAAGCTCCTATACCGCGTGAAGCCATACACTTACAGATATGCAACGTATGTTCCGTGTGATCGCTCTGACCCTGGGTTCGGTTCTTACGCTGGTCGGAGTCGGGCTTGGACTCGCGGAAGGCTGGTTCCTGCTGCACGCTGAGCATACGCAGGCTGTCATCCTGACCGTCGAAAACGATCATCCTCGCTTTCTCTTCAGCACCAAACAAAGTCGCCAGTACGAGATCACTTCCGCGAAAGCACTGCCCGGCCTGCACAGGGGACAGACCGTAGCGATTGTGTATCGTCCGGACGATCCCAGCGATGCTCACATCGAGGCCGGAACGCCGCGATGGTTTCTCGCCTTTCTTTTTTCCGGTATCGGAGTGCTGGTGACCTACGTGGGGCTGTATCTCAGCCGTCGAGAACGCGAAAGCTAAACATCGCGGTATCCAGGAACGCTTAAAACTCCACGTGCGCCCTGACGCTGGGCACCAGAACCGGTCCGCGATCGCGGTTATAGCCCGGATGTGCGATATATTGCACTCCGAGCGTCATCGATAGCCCGCGAGCCAGGGCTGCCTGATAGTACATCTCCAGAATGTTCTCCCGCCCGTAGGTGAGATTCCCGTCGCCCAGGAGAAATCCAAGCCCGCCGTGCTTCAGATAATTTTGATGGTCCTGCTTGATGCCGTTGGTGACAAAGGCGACTCCCACTTTGTCCCGTGGGCGCGACCAACGTGCGCCCTGGAGATCGGCACCCGCAGCGACGGTGGAGTCCACCTCGGTATAGGCCCAACTCTGGTGCTGGCCTTCGTTCCATCCCCAACGCGCAAACGCGCGAAGGTCGGCGGTGATCTCCTGTTCGGTATTGATGCCGAAGCCGTATTTGACCGAACTCTGGTGGTGGTGCGCATCGATATCAGGTGTGGCATCTTTGCCTGCCAGATAAGCCTGCACGGCCTCACGATACAGTCCCATGTTGGCATGGTTCACAAAGCTGAGCACACGCACCATGCCTTTGCGCTCCTTGGGGAGCCACTGCGACATCAGACCGCGGTGCCATTCCACCTCCGCGTTCTGCCCGTTTGAGCGACGCAGTGCCCAGTCCAGGTTGATGCCATTGGCAGCGGCAGGCATCAGGGCTGTCGCATAACGCGCCCCCCAGGCAGGGGACTGGTACTCGGCGACAACGCCGTAGGTATATCCACGCGTGTCAGCGGCATAGTCCCAGGCGCCGTTGTTGTCGACGGTCCAATTGGTGAACTGAAAGTGAGAGTCGCTGCCGACAGCATTCTGGTCAAAGACGTCGGGAAGACTCATCTTGCCCAGTCGAAGCTCCAGACGGCGTGCCGGAACCTGGGTCGCGAGAGAAAAGGGTGTTCGTTCCGCCTCTACCATTTCGCTGGTAAAGCCGATGGTCTGATGCACCTGAACACGCGCGATGTACGGCTTGCTGCCAAGGTTCGGGTTACGGACGACGTCGAGGTTGGTGAACCCGGCCAAACCCAGCGCCTGGGAGATACCGCGTCCGCCGGCTGACTCGATATCGAGAATCAGATCGGTGTTGTAACGAGTTTTGCGATGCGGCTGCGCACCCAGAAACAACGTTCCTACCAGCGATGTCTTGTACTCTCCACGGGCCTGCATGCTGTTGGGGCCGTCGTAGGGCGAATGGAAGGGCGGATGTGCCTGAAAGATGATGTTGGCCTGTCCGGCCGCATAGAGCTGTGAAACGGTGCTGTGGGGAAACAGAGTCCTGGGCATATTGTCCGGCTTGCTCTGAGCACGGAGCGGAGCGCACACAAAGGCGCCCGCAAACAAAATGAGAAATGCGGTCTTGCGCATGAAAGTTGTTCCTGAGAGATCGTGATGGCTAAGCAATACAGGGAAGGGATGTGGCGCATCCTCGAAGAACCCTAGGGAGGATGCGCCTGGGTAAGTCGTCTTCGACCGTACCTTCCGGCTGGTCGACGGTCAGCGATGTCCACATCCCTGCCAGCGGGCAGCGCTCGTCGGCGGTCTCAATCCAACGTTGTGCGATCGGCCGCCGGACCTGGTGATTCTTTAGCTGCAGCAGCATGCGAATTGTTTGCTTCATGGGCGTTCCTCCTTTCCTCTGAAAGTTCGAGATTGAGATAGGATACCCCAGTAGTGTATAAAGAGCACATTAAATGTCGACCACGGATCGAGAAGCTCTAAAGTTGCGCAATCGCATTCGCCGTCTACGCGGCCAGCTCGATGCGGTTGAGCGTGCCCTGACGAGCAAAGAGGACTGTGCCGATGTCCTGATGCTTCTAGCGGCAGTTCGCGGCGGTGTGAATGGCCTGATGGCTGAAGTCATGGAAGACCACATTCGCCACCACCTCGCCGAAGGTGGAGAAACGCAAAGGCCAATCTCGCCGGAGCTGGCTGAAGATTTGATCGACCTGCTGCGTTCGTATTTGAAATAACTAAGCCGCTCTGCTTCTGGCCCCGACAACGACCAGGCCAATGCCTCCAATCAGGGCAATACCGCTCAGGACCGGGGGAATCGCGACGCCGTGTTTCTCTTCATGGCCGATCTGGACTGGTCCCAAATCGACATCTTTTTTGTGTTCCCTGAAGGTAAAACCGCCCATGGCGAAGCCTGCTACTCCAATAAGAATCAAGAGGATACCAACAACCGTCGCTGCCTTCATCAGCTCTCCTTCATACGTTCAAAAGGGTCCGATGCAGGTTTTGATTTCATAGGATGTACGCATTTGACCTGGTATGACGCTCGGTGTAGGTTAGCCATACACGGGAAAGGAGGATGATCCAGCCTATGAAATGTGACTCACACAGTTGTATCAATGTACGTGAGGTGACTGAGGCTTAAGGCGACCCGCCTTAGACCTGGCAAGACTCGTAGCTCCTGCCGAGGCCCCCGATAGGTGGGTACGCCTCAGGTCAATCTCAACAGTTCACCGCGCTATTACATGGCCTGCCGGTTCGCCGCAGGCCATGCGCGTTTTTAAGCCGAAGATGCGAAACAGTATCGCGACGCCCTGCTTCTTTCGAAAGGTCCTAGAATAGCCCTATGGAACCCCTTGTTATCGCCGGAAAGGCTTTTCAGTCGCGACTTATTGTTGGTACAGGGAAGTACAAAGACGGCCCTGAGACCCAGCGTGCTATTGAGGCTTCGGGAGCCGAGATGGTGACGGTGGCCGTGCGCCGGGTCAATCTCGACCGGTCGAAGGAGAGCCTGCTCGATTTTATCGATCCGCAGCGGTACTTCCTGCTGCCCAATACCGCCGGTTGCTATACCGGCGAAGAGGCGATTCGGGCCGCTCGCCTGGGGCGCGAAGTAGGGCTCTCCGACTGGGTAAAAATCGAGGTCATCGGTGACCAGAGAACCCTCTATCCGGATGTACAAGGAACGCTGTTAGCAACCCAGGTTCTCGTCAAGGAAGGCTTTACTGTTCTCCCGTATACCTCTGATGACATTGTATTTGCTAAGCGCCTCATCGATGCCGGCGCGGCTGCGGTGATGCCTTTGGGGGCGCCGATCGGCTCCGGTCTCGGACTTCAGAACGTCGCCAACCTGCGTATCCTGCGCGAGATGATCACCGAAGTCCCTCTGATTGTGGACGCCGGCGTCGGCACGGCTTCTGACGCTGCCATCGCCTTGGAGATGGGCTTTGACGCCGTGCTGATGAATACGGCGATCGCTCAGGCAAATGACCCCATTCTGATGGCGGAGGCAATGCAACATGCCGTGCTTGCAGGCCGGCAAGCGTATCTGGCGGGACGTATGCCGAGAAAGCTTTACGCCACGGCCAGCTCTCCGCTCGAAGGGATCTCCCGCTAGGAGAGAAGCCTTTGCGGAAGTCGTGGTGAACACTCTTAGGGAGTGTTGTTTGACACTATGCCGGCGTATTCTTCCGCAGGTAGACTGCCACCATGCGTGTCTTCGGAATCGACTGTGGCACCGAGTTCACCGGCTGGGGAGTCGTTGAGACCGATGAAAAGGCGCGCACTCCACGCCTGATTCCGATAGCTGCGGGTGCGATCAAGCTGAACAAAAAGGATCGAACCCCAGTCCGCCTTCATCAGGTTTATACGGAGTTGGCCGGGTTATTGACCGCCTACGCGCCGGATGTTGTAGCGATCGAAGACGTGTTTTTCTCTGCGAATGTGAAGTCGGCTCTGAAGCTTGGACAAGTGCGCGGTGTGGCGCTGCTGGCGGCTGCGGCCTGTAATCTGCAGGTTGCCGAATATGCCCCCCTGAAGATCAAGAGCTCAGTGGTTGGCTATGGCCTCGCCAAGAAAGAACAGGTACAGTTCATGGTGGCGCGGCTTCTGGAGATTGAGAACCAGTTCGAGACGGCCGACGCCGCAGATGCGCTGGCAATCGCTATCACTCATATTCATACTTTGCAGACAGAGTCGGCGATCTCGCTGGCAGGAGTACGATGACGCACGTTACTACGCTCTTCCTACTTGCTTTTGTGTTCCAGGTCCCTCCGGCAGCATTGGCATCCCCGGCGCCGCCGACCGTCACCTTTACGTTTGACCGGCCGCAGGTACAGACCACCCACTACGAGATCATTCTCGGAGAAGACGGAAAAGGGATCTATCGCGCGCGCAACCAGCAGGGCATCGATACGGAAGCGCCAATCGCCGTAAGCCAGCAGAATCTTGAGCAGATATGGGCGGAGGCGAAGGCTACCGACGGTTTCCGCAAAGTACAGTGCGAGACGCACCTCAAGAACATGGCGCAGACTGGCAAAAAAGTCCTTACCTGGACAGGCTCCTCCGATAGCGGAAGCTGCAGCTACAACTACTCC
>JABFXN010000050.1 GCA_013361705.1 Acidobacteriaceae bacterium | reverse complement strand
GAAGCCTGACAAGCCCGGCTTCGCGAACCACGGCCCGACCTGTACCGCATTCGAGATGGAAGAAGCTGCCGCCAGCCAAGGCCCGAAGGATGCCGATCAGATCCGGTACGAGGCCGAGGTCAACGAGGCCCGGCGAGCTTCCATGAAGAACCTGCTCTACCGCAAGGATAGTTAGTCGATCGCAAGGGCTATCATGACAGGCATCTCTTGGTTCCAGGAGTGTGCCACCGTGAAGCCCTTTCCCCGTTCCCTGCGCCTCATCTTCCGGCTCCTAGTCCTGTCCGTTGTCGTCCTGTCCGTCGTCGCCGGTTCCTTAGCCGCAGCACAGCAGGCCGCACCCAAGCCGCCAATGATCCCCAGCGGCCAGACGCGGAAGCTGACCGCTCATACCTACGCGATAGAGGACAAAGACACGACTCCAGGCGTGCCGAACATCGGCTTCGTCGTCGGTTCTCGTGGGGTCCTGGTGATCGACACCGGGATGGGGCCGCGAAACGGCAAGGTCGTCGCAGCAGAAGCCCAGAAGCTGGCTCCCGGACACCAGCTCTATCTCGTCACCACGCATGTGCATCCCGAACACGATCTCGGCGCCGAAGCCTTCCCGCAGCAGACGAAGATGATCCGCTCTGCCGACCAGGAGAAGGACATCGCCCAATACGGCCTGAGCATGGCCAACACCTTCATCGCTCGCAGCACGGTCAATGCCGAGCTGCTTACTGGGGCAAATTTCCGCACTGCAGACATTCATTTCGACAAATCGTACGATCTCGACCTTGGCGGTGTTACTGTCCGCATTCTGGCGATGGGACCGAACCATACCCGTGGCGACACGGCAGTCTGGGTACCCGCCGATCGGGTCTTGTTTTCCGGCGATGTCGCCATGGAGGGGCTGCCCTCAGTTGCCAGTCCCGACTCCAGCGGTAAGCAGTGGCTGGCCAGCCTGCAAACCTTCGCCGCCTTGAAACCGGCCATCGTTGTTCCCAGCCATGGGCCCATTGGAGACGGCAGCTACGTCACCGGCTACCAGTCATTGCTGACCACCGTGCGTGACCGTACCGCGGCGCTCAAGCGTCAAGGAAAATCTCTGGACGAGGTGACATCCACACTGACCGCCGAGCTCAAGCCGAAATATGCTGACAGCAATCGTCTGGCCGGAGCCATCCGCGCAGCCTATGCTGAAGCCTCGTAATCGACGGCGCGCATTGCGGCAAACAGAGCCTGCCACCCGTCGTCGCCTAATGCCTTGCGGAGACGTTTTTGCGCCCGCTGCCAATGCGGCATCGCGTCGGCCAGAAGCCGGCGGCCGATGGGGGTGACGCGCAGACCGCCGCGCCCACCCTCCACCCAGCCGCGTTTCTTCATCACGGCAACGTCACGCGAGACGGTAGTTTTGTCCATGTACAGAGCATTGGCAAGACCGGCCTGCGTACAGTGCTGCATATGCTCCATCATCTGCAGCAGACCGAACTGTGCCGGCTCCATCTGTCCCTCCATCTCCTCGGCATACATGCGCGTTAAGATTCTCGCCAGGCGACGGGCAGACATGCAGGCACACGGAAGCTCTGGAAGAGCCGTCACTGCTTCGGTCCCAGAAGGCGCTTGAGCGGTTGCAGCGGAGCCAACGGTGTGAACTGCAGATCGACAAGGCCGGCCTTATCCAAGGGCAGCGCGCCCATGATGGACTTGGCATCGTCCACACTGGTGGCGTTCAGCAGAAAGACGACGCCGGCGCCGTCGGCACGCGAATACCACTGCAGGATCTTGCCATCGAGATAAGCCTGGACGGTATCCGTAACCTCCTGCTGCATGACAGGCGCGACCTTCGACCGCATCTCTGGTTTGACCGTGAGGCTCACCAGAACGCAGGTAGTTTTCAAAGGTGTCTGGGAATGCACGCTTCCCCAACCGGCAAGCAGCACGACGACGAGAAGAAATTTGCGCATGATGACTCCTGAGACAGGAAGTTGCACATACAACTTATAACCGCTTTCCTTCCTCTTCAGCAAAGAAATTCTCCGAAACAGCTACAATCAAGCCATGAAGTTCGGTGTCCTCGTCTTCCCCGGATCCAACTGCGACCACGATACCTACAATGTGCTGGATGCCGTCGCGCATCAGCCGGTGACCTTCCTGTGGCATGAGTCGACCGATCTGCAGGGCTGCGATGCCATCCTTGTGCCGGGAGGTTTCGCTTATGGCGACTACCTCCGCACCGGGGCCATCGCGCACTTCGCTCCGGTGATGGGCGCTGTGAAGAAATTCGCGGCGAACGGCGGCCTGGTGATGGGCATCTGCAACGGCTTCCAGATTCTGTCCGAGAGCGGTCTGCTGCCAGGCGCGCTGATGCGCAACGCCGGCCTGAAGTACATCTGCAAACAGGTTCACCTGCGGACAGAGACGACCGATTCCCCGTTTACCGCTTCCCTCTCCCAGGGAGAGGTGTTGCAGATGCCGGTCGGCCACATGGAAGGCAATTACTTCTGCGATGAGGCCACGCTGGCTCAACTTGAAAAGCAGAATCGCATCGCCTTCCGTTATGCCACTCCCGAGGGCCAGGTTACGCCTGAAGCAAATCCCAACGGCTCCCTGAAGAACATTGCCGGTATCCTCTCTGAAGGTCGCAACGTGCTTGGTCTGATGCCGCATCCGGATCGCTCCAGCGAGGCTATGCTCGGCTCTGCCGATGGCTTGAAACTGTTCCAGAACATGGTGTCGGCGCTTGCCGCCAGATAATAGGCTGAGCACTTCAGAATGATCGATCTTCATCATCATCTGCTCTATGGTCTCGACGATGGTGCGCGAACGCTGGAAGATTCGCTCAACATGACGCGCATGGCCATCGAAGATGGCATTACTCACATTGTGTGTACGCCACATGCCAATCACCGGTATCGTTTCGATCCGGAGATCAATAACGCGCGCCTGAACGATATCAAGCAAGAGCTGAATCGCACCGGCGAGGGCGACAAGATCACCTTCGGACTCGGCTGCGACTTCCACATGACGTATGACAACATCGAAGACGCCAAGGTGAATCCTGCCAAATACAGCATCAATGGCAATGGATATCTTCTGGTGGAGCTTCCCGATGAAGGCATTCCCGTCGGCCTGACCGAGACCTTCTATCAGCTCCAGCTAGCCGGCCTGACGCCGATCCTTACGCACCCGGAGCGCAATGCCACGCTACAGCGCAATCCGGACCGGATGAAGAACTGGATTCGCGGAGGCCTTCTGGTGCAGGTCACGGCAGGTTCCGTCATCGGCCGCTTCGGCCGCCTGGCGCAGGCCCTGGCCTCCCGCATGCTGGCGGACAACTGGGTTCATGTGATCGCGACGGACGCACATAACGTCTCCGGCCGCCCCCCAAAGATGCGTCAGGCAACTGATGCCATTGAGGAGATGTACGGCGCTGAAACGGCCCGCCGCCTCTGCGTCGAGAACCCAAGGCGCATCTTCTACGGAAAGGCCCTCGGAGAACAGCCCGAACCAATCGGCATCTATGGGGATCTGCAGCCGAAGAAGTCCTGGTTCGATAAACTGCTCCGCCGCTAACGAAGGTCAACGTTGTTTTTTGTCATTTCGTAGCGCTCAGGGTCCCCGGCCAGCTTTGCTGGCTGGGGTGAAGAGTAGCGAAGAAATCTGCTTTTCTACTGATGTTTCTTATCCAGGCCCAACCTGGAAGAGCAGATCCCTACGGAATGACAAATCAAAAAGCGATACCCCACCCTTCGCGATACAGCCGCGAAGAATGGGGCAACGAGAGCATCGGCAACCGAATTTTTCAACCCAACAAGCAACCAGGAACCAGCAACTAGGAACTCGTCTTCACAGCGACAGTCCCCCGTCGACACTGATCAACTGCCCTGTAATGAAGTGCGGTCCGGTCGCGAAGAAAAGGACTGCCGCAGCTACCTCTTCGGCGCTCCCATTGCGCTTCATCGGTGTACGTTCGGCAAAGTGCTGATACTCAGCCTCCACCTCGCCAAAGACAATCATTCCCGGCGCAACACAGTTCACGCTGATCTCCGGAGCCCAGGCCTTAGCCATCGTCTGGCTCAGCATGTGAAGCGCGGCCTTAGAGGTGCAGTAATGCGCGTGTGTCGCCCAAGGATGCAGCCCCCCCAGCGAGCCGATGTTCACGATGCGTCCATGACTGGCCTTCAGATATGGAAACGCAGCTTGAGCCACAAGGAATGGTCCACGCGTATTGGTCTCTGCCATCGCGTCCCATTGCTCGACGGTAAGGTGCTCAAGGGCCGCCGTCTCAAAGCGGCCGGCATTATTCACCAGCAGATCCAATCCGCCCATCATCTCGGCGGTCCGGTGTACCGCCTCCCGCACGCTCTGGGGTCGACGCAGATCACAGGAAACGGCATTGGCCGCAACGCCCAGAGTTCTGATCTCTGAGACAACATGCTCCGCATCGGCCGCAGATTCCCGGTAGGTAATGGTGACATCCGCACCTGCACGCGCCAACTCCAGCGCGATCGCACGACCGATTCTTCTGGCGGCGCCGGTGACCAGCGCTCGCTTTCCTGAAAGCAGACCCATGCCGGAATTAGAGCATTTCTCTTAAAACTGTAGCTTTGGAAAAATCTGCGAATGCCGTCTCTTCGCGGAAAACGGCGCAAACAGCCAAACTTCACCCCGAAACTTAACCCCAGCGAACGAGTTCGCTGCGGACCCCGAATCGCAACAAAGCAAACGGGCCGCCCATAGGCGGCCCGTTCGACAACATCATGATTACTTCGGCGACGAGGTATTGTTCGTCTTGTTGGTGTCCGAGGTATTGTTTGTCTTGCTGTCCTTCGGCCGATTGGCTTCCTGTACGCCGGCCTTACGCTGCGACTCCTTGTCGCCGTTGTCCTGATACGCAGAGACCTGCTCCCGCGGACGAATGACGCGTACCTCGATCGCCTTATTCGCCTCCGCTACCTGGTACTCCTTGGCATAGCTGGCAAACCCGGTTGCGAGCACCTGCAAAACGACGGTGGCTCCACGCGGAATCACATCGATCGTTGCCTTACCGTCCGGTCCGGTCTTTACCTCGTAGCTTCCGTTCGGCTGACCGTCTTCCATGGGACGGAAGATCACGGCTGCATTCTGAATCGGTTTGCCGTTGAAGTCCTTCACCACCAGAACTTCAATACGCGAGGTCTCAGGCGGCGCTTTGTACTTACGCCCATGTCGATCTTCACGGTTGTCCTGGGCGCCACTCACGCCCGTAACCACCATTACCGCCGCCAACGCTACAACACCTGCAAACCGCATCCTTGGAGCCCCTCAAAAGCTGACGTTATTGTACGTCTGCCTCCATAGGACGGGGGAGGATATCGTTCGATAGCTCCCCGCACGAACACTGAAGTAATATGAGCGCGTTTCACTCATATTTAATCTCCACAGCTTGACTTCGTTTTCCTGTTTGCATATCGTTAGCAATCGGAAGGCGAGAGTGCTAATTCCGCCGGACCAACCATTCCAAGGAGAAGTCAACACATGGCATCGACGAAGTTTACTCCGCTGCATGACCGCATTCTGGTCAAGCGCGTAGAAGAGGGCGAGACTCTGCGCGGCGGCATCATCATCCCCGATTCAGCGAAGGAAAAGCCCTCGCAGGGCGAGGTTATCGCAGTGGGCAAGGGCAAGTCGAACGATGAGGGCAAGGTCTTCCCGCTCGATGTGAAGGTGGGCGACAAGATCCTCTTCGGCAAGTACTCCGGCACCGAGATCAAGCTCGACGGAGAAGAGTTCCTGATCATGCGCGAGGAAGAAGTCCTCGGCATCGTCAAGTAAGCCTTACAACCAAGTCGTATCCCCTGCCCCATCGTCGGGCATGGACGAATCCTATATCGCCCGTTCCGCGGGCTAACGAACTAGAGGAAAAGAAATATGGCAAAGCAAATCCTGCACGGTGAAGACTCCCGCCAGGCCATTCTGCGCGGCGTGAACACGCTGGCCGACGCAGTGAAGGTCACCCTGGGCCCCAAGGGCCGCAACGTTGTTATCGAGAAGAAGTTCGGCTCCCCGACCATCACCAAGGATGGTGTGACGGTTGCCAAGGAGATCGAGATCAAGGATCCGATCGAGAACGTCGGCGCCCAGCTGGTCAAGGAAGTCGCCTCGAAGACCTCGGACGTTGCCGGTGACGGCACCACCACCGCCACTGTTCTGGCGCAGGCCATCTATCGCGAGGGCGTGAAGACTGTTGCCGCCGGCGCGAATCCGACCGCTCTGAAGCGCGGCATCGACAAGGCTGTCGAGACCATCGTGGGCAAGCGCAAGGAAGACGGCTCGGTTGAAGGCGGCGCCCTGGCGAAGCTCTCGAAGCCGGTCTCCGGCGACATGATCGCTCAGGTCGGAACCATCTCGGCCAACGCCGACTCGCAGATCGGCTCCATCATTGCCGCCGCTATGCAGAAGGTTGGCAAGGATGGCGTGATCACCGTGGAAGAGTCCAAGACCATGGAGACGCAGCTCGACGTGGTTGAAGGCATGCAGTTCGATCGCGGTTACCTGTCGCCCTACTTCGTCACCGATGCGGAGCGCATGGAAGCTGTTCTCGAAAACCCCTACATCCTGATCTACGAGAAGAAGATCTCCACGATGAAGGACCTGCTGCCCTTGCTGGAGCAGATCGCCCGTACCGGCAAGCCGCTGGTTATCATCGCGGAGGACGTCGACGGTGAGGCCCTGGCGACTCTGGTCGTCAACAAGCTGCGTGGCACGCTGAACGTCGCCGCCGTCAAGGCGCCTGGCTTCGGTGACCGCCGCAAGGCCATGCTGGGCGATATCGCCATCCTGACCGGTGGCCGCGCCATTACCGAAGACCTCGGCATCAAGCTCGAGAGCGTAAAGCTCGAGGATCTGGGTACCGCCAAGCGTGTGACCGTCGACAAGGATAACACCACCATCGTCGACGGCGCCGGTAAGGACACCGAGATCGAAGGCCGCGTGCGCGAGATCCGCGCTCAGGTTGAGAAGACCACCTCCGACTACGACCGCGAGAAGCTGCAGGAGCGCCTTGCCAAGCTGGTTGGCGGCGTTGCCGTCATCAAGGTCGGTGCTGCTACCGAGACCGAGATGAAGGAGAAGAAGGCTCGCGTGGAAGACGCCATGCACGCAACCCGCGCTGCCGTTGAAGAAGGCATCGTTCCGGGCGGCGGCGTTGCTCTGGTTCGCTGCGCCAAGGATGTCGACGCTCTGATCAAGACCCTTGAGGGCGATGAGAAGATCGGCGCCTCCATCATCCGTCGCGCCATCGAAGAGCCTCTGCGCCAGATCGTCGGCAACGCCGGCGAAGAGGGTGCAGTGGTTGTCGGCAAGATCCTGGAAGGCAAGGACAACCAGGGTGACAACGCAGGCACCGGCGTCTTCGAAGACCTGGTTGCCGCCGGCGTCATCGACCCGACCAAGGTAACCCGCACCGCGCTGCAGAACGCTGCTTCCATCAGCGGCCTGCTGCTGACCACCGAGGCTCTCATCTCCGAGATCCCCGAGAAGGCTGCTCCGGCTGCCGGTGGCCACAGCCACGGCGGCGGCATGGACGGCATGTACTAGGTCCTGCGCGGACGGCGAATCGCGCCTTACGGCGCAAGCAGAACGGCCCCGGTTTCCGGGGCCGTTCTGCTTTTAGATTTCGAGGGTGGAGCCCCGGAGAGGTCAGGCAAACCTCTAAATCACATCAATCACAAGCTTCCCGTTCGCCTTACCACTCTCGACGAGTTCATGTGCTTCGAGCGCGGTCTCGAAAGTAAAACGGCGCTCGTCGACCATGGGATGCAGCTTACCCTGCTCCACCATGCGAGTCACTTCGCGCAGGATCCATCCGTGATGACCGCGGCGTTCCCTGGTAAGCAGCGGCAGCAGAACAAAGACGCCTGAGTAGCTGGCTCCATGCCGGGAGAGCGTTTTCAGGTCATGCGCTCCCCATCCATAGCAACTGGCCACACGACCGTAGTTGCGAATCGCTGCCATGCAGTCGTCCAGCGGTTTGCCGCCGACCGTGTCATAGGCGACATCGAATCCCACACCTCCGGTGTGGCGCTGCACGTATTGCTCCACCGGCTCATCGCGATCGATGGGCGTTGCGCCATAGCTGCGAACGATCTCGGCCTTAGCCGCCGAAACTGTCGCATAAACCTCCGCTCCCGCAGAGACCGCCATCTGCACAACGATGTGACCGACGCCGCCTGCGCCGCCGGTGACGAGGACGCGGTCTCCAGCCTGCACCTGCGCACGGTCTGCGAGACCTTCATACGCGGTAAGCGAGACCAGAGGTAGAGTAGCTGCCTCCCGCATGCTCAGGCTCTTCGGCTTCGGAGCAAGCAGGTCGGCATCGACCGCCATGTACTCCGCCAACGATCCCTGGATGCCACCGGCTCCGCCTGCAAGACCGTACACCTCGTCACCAACTTCGAACTCAGAGACACCGATACCTACAGCCTCCACTACACCGGCCATATCTGTGCCCAGGATGCATGGCGCGGTCATCCCGCCGTGCGGGGCCTTGCCGGTACGGATCTTGCTGTCGATAGGATTTACGCCGCTGGCATGAACACGTACCAGAACGTCATGGTCACCAATCTGGGGTTGAGGGACTTCGGCGATCCGGAATGCTCCGGTTTCAAAGCTGTCGACAACAAGGGCCTTCATGGTCATATCTGCGGTCAAAAAGGAGAACTCCAGTCTCCTTAGACTACTGTGTCCGGAAGAATGGACCATCTTTTGACGGCGACGATCATTTATTGCCTCGAACTTGTCTTACAGCATTTTCCCTGTTGCTGGGCATTCCGGAAGGAGCGTGCCGCGGCGTTTTGATTGCGGAAAACGCCAATAAATGTACTCTATCGCGGCGAAGCCTCCACCATCATTGGCCCGCTTGCCTTCGCCCCCTCGGCGGAAATATGGAACCGTTGCAGACCCTTTCCTCCGCCTTCGAACTCCACGCGGTAGGTGTCGTAAAGCGCGTCGTTGAACCGCTTGAGGAAGGGGCTGAAGCTGGGCGGATCTCCTGTCCCGAGGTAGTAAGCCGTTCCGCCAGTGGAAGCCGCGACATCCGTGAGGTAGTTCTGGCCGCTGAAAGACGCCTGCATGCCGCGCATTGCCGCGCCGGTGAAGTAGATGGAATAAACCGCGACACCCGCACGTTGCGCATCGCTCTTGGCTGCATCCACATACGGACTGCTCTGGTTCAGCGGACTCGTGCTGCCGTTATAGGGATCGACCCCGCTGGTGATCATCAGAACGATATGCGCCTTGCCGTCGGGCTGCCACTTCTTTACGAAGTCCGAGAGACAGAAGTAGGGACTGGCGCTAGCTCCAGGCAGCGCCTGTGTCAGGCGAATCGCTTTGGCAGCCATATCGTGTTCGGTAGTAAATCCCTGTTCAGTAACGACCCGGCCGTTCTGCATGTAGCCGAAGGTCACTGCGACATCCTGGGGCAGTGCTTGAATAAAGCTCTGGATATCACCCAGCATGCGGCCGAAGCTGCTCTGCAGACCATCATCGATCAGGATTGCCAGCTCCACACCTGTTCCCTGCCCATGCCCTGAGCCGCCAAGAACAGGATTCCACGCGGTGACACGGCGATCGTCATCACCAAACTTCACCTTGATCTGAGAGATATCGATACGCGGAGCTTCGGGCCCGCGCTTATCCTCAACGCGCACCAGAGCCGAAGTCGAAACCGGGCCCTCCACCTGTGCAACCGCGGTAGCGGTCAATACTCCCATCAGCGCGAATCGTAACCAATGCATGGCGAACCTCCTGCGGGTTATAAGACGCGTGAGATGGAGAAAAAGGTACAAAACGTACGAAGGGCCGGAGGATTCTCCGGCCCTTCGCAACTTGTTGATGATTGCAGTGTTAGAAGACGATCTTCGCAGCAAACTGCATGTTGAACGGCTCACCTGAACCAAGTCCAGGAGCGCCGGCGGCATCGCCGACCGTAGTGGTCGACTTGCCGAAGTTGGAGGACGTCGGATTGGAGACGGTGGGCTTGGCGAGGTTCAGACGGTTGAAGATGTTGAACATCTCCGCACGAAGCTGCAGACGGACATTTTCATGCAGCGTCGTGTTCTTCACGATCGAAGCGTCCACAGTACCGAAGCCCGGTCCACGAACGGTACCGCGAGTAGTCGGGCTGAAGGCGCCAAGGGCGGGCAAAGCGAAGGCTGAAGCCGAGAGCCACTGAACCGTCTTGTTGGCAGTGGTAGACGTCGCCGCAGTAACCGCGCGGTTGGTGTTGTAGGGGTCGCCGACCAGCGTGGCACGATCCTGATTTTCACCTGTACCACTGCGGTTGCTGCCAGCCTTAGGAGTCAAAGCAGAACCCGAGAAGAAGGTCATGAACGAGTTCACTTCCCATCCCGAGCTCAGGGCCTTCAGGTTGTTCGAGAACGTCGGAATCGAGTAAACGACATAACCGTTGAAGGTGTGCTTGATGTCAAAGTCGGCGGTGCCATACTCCGCCGGCAGATTGAGCGAGTTCTGCGGAGCGAAGTTACGGGTACCGGACACGTTGTCCAAAGCATGGCCGTAGGTGTAAGACGCCTGGGCCGTCAGATTGTGGAAGTTGCTGGTGCGAACAGATGCCTGCAGCGAGTTGTAGTTGGAACCACCCGAAGACTCAAACTGGTTGATCGCCGTAAACAGCGGGAACTTGCTGAAGTACGGACGTGAATACTGCTGGTAGGTAACGCAGTTGCTTGCGGTTCCGCAGGCAGCACCTGTGGTCGGATTGACCAACGCGCTGGGTGTGGGTGAGGGCTGAGCCTGGTTGATGTCACGCAGATTGAAGAGGTGACGCCCGACTGAACCCACATAACCGACCTGAGCTACGGTGTTACGGCTCAGCTGATACTCCAGGTTGAGGTTGTAGTTCTGCAGATAGGCGTTCTTGAAGTCCTTCGACACTGTTGCAACACCGAATGCTGACGTCGCCGCAGAAGGCAGAGGATCAACACCCGTTGCAATCGTGAAGGCCGTCGTCTTCGAAGCAGTGAAGACCGGGCTGGCGCCGGTATTGTTGGCCTGAACACCGACAGCCGCGTTGTTGCCAGGACGGTTGTCAAAGAAACCATTCAGGTTAGGCAGATCGAAGAACAGGCCATAGGTACCACGTACGACCAGCTTGTTGGACACCTTGGAGCTGAAGCCAAAGCGAGGCGCAACATTCGTATAGCGGCGGGAGTAGAGGGTATCAATGTCCTGACCCACGATTGAGAAGCCGGACGCTGCATTCGGGTTGAAGTTGGAGAACGTCCCGTTGCTCGAGTAGACCGGACCGGAGTAGTCCCAACGTACGCCATAGTTCAGTGTCAGAGCAGGAGAGACCTGATACTGATCCTGAGCGAAGATATCCCACTGGTTGACCCAAACGTCACGCTGCAGCTGACCACGAACGATGCTGCCGTTGGCCGCATAACCAGCCAGGAAGTCGGCAAGAGCACGAGTGTTGGCGTCGCCATCGGTTGTGTACGAGGAGCAGGTCGGAGCGCAAGCGGCGGTCTGGGTTGCCGAAGACGTTCCGTCAAAAGCATACGTACCGCGAACGCTGCGCTGGTAAAGCAAGTTCATGTAGTTGCGACGGAATTCACCGCCGAAACGGAACTGATGCTTACCCCACACCAACGTCGCAGTATCGGTGAAGTGACCGGTGTAGTCCTGACGGCCCAGCGGAGGCGTAGGACCAACGTTGTCAAATCCAGTGATTTTGATGTTAGGAGCACCGTACAAAGAGGGATTCGTTACACCAGTATTGAAACCGAGAGCCGGAATGTTCTGGTTGTGAACATTGTCGTTGAAGGTCTGTCCGAAGTAGTTGACGCCGATCAGCGCCTGGTTCGAGAGGTGGTCGGTCAGCATCCAGTTGTGCGTAACCGCGTAATTATGAACGTGAGTCGGAGCTACCTGGTAGTACTCCCAGATCGGAGGATCGGAGAGACCGAGTTGACGGCCAGTACCGATGAAGGCGCGAACCGAGAGGGTCTGCTTTGAGTTGATGTTCCAGTCGATCTTGCCGACGCTATTGTCGCTGTAACCGCTCTGAGGACGCGGATCGACATAGTTTCCGACGGTCGCCGCACCCGGCTTGTTTCCACGAGGCCACAGGGCCTGCAGCACGTTCACGAACGTTTGGTTGACCGGCACGTTGTGCTTGTTGAGCAGTGCGGTAGCGGCATTCACCCATTGATCGGTCGGCTCAGTCGCAGCACCGCTGGCGCCGATGATGTACTTCTGACGCTCATAGTTAACAAAGAAGAAGAGTTTGTCTTTCTTGATGGGGCCGCCCAGCGATCCGCCGAACTGATTGTTCCGGATCTTTGGTTTACGGACTGCATCGCCAAGCATTTGGCTCTTGGCCGCGAAGTACTCGTTACGCAGGTAATAGTAGGCGCTTCCGTGGAAGAGGTTTGTGCCGCTCTTCACAACCATGTTAACTGCGCCGCCACCATTACGTCCCACTTCTGCATTGCCCTGGGACTGAACCGAGAACTGATCGATAGCCTCGATGGGAAGCGTTACGCCGGCTACACCGGAGACACCGCCCTGGTTCGAACCCTGTGAATTGTGAAAGATATCGTTGTTGTCGACGCCATCAATCTGCCAGTTGTTCTGGTTGGTGCGCGCACCGTTGATGGAACCGGCGCCATTGACTCCGGGGGTGATCTTGATCAACTGAGTGAAGTCGCGGCCGTTCAATGGAATGTTGGCCACTGCGCGCGAGTTCACAACAGACGTATTGGTCGAGGAGACCGTATCGATAGCAACGTCAGCCGCGTTTACCTCAACCACCAGATTGTTGGTGGCAACCGAAAGTTTGGGAGAGAGTGCGTACACTTCGCCCGGTCGAGTTTCTACGTCGGTGATCTTCGTCTCCGAAAATCCCGGCGAGCTGATCGTGACGCTATACTTGCCGAGCGGAAGGTCCTGGAAGGAATAGGTTCCGTCGCCGGTGGACTCAGTCTCACGCGTAAGGCCGGTGTCCTGGCCGAGCAGTGTGATCTTGGCGTGCGGAACAACTGCGCCGGTGCTGTCCAGAACCGTTCCGGCGATACCACCGCGGAAGGTCTGTGCTGACAGAGACACCGTCAACAACACAAAGAGAGATGCAACGAGGCTTCGGAAGAAGCGGGTAATGCGCATGACTGGCTCCTGAAGTAGTGAAACAACTACGTTGGGGTCTGTTGATGCGTTAACTGACTTTTGCTGCGTTTTTCGAGTGTGAAGAGGAACGGGGTCCCTAATAACAACAGCACGCCGTCATGCCGGCCTGAGAGGCCAGACAAGCGCCGGGATATTCCCGGAATGCGATGATTGCGGCTGACATGTACAAAGTCGTCTCCGTCTTATGTTGCTGTTGTTGTGTACATTCAGCATACCTGTATTACGGTTCGATGAACAAACTGTTCGGCTAAAAAAAATAGCCGTCGTACGCTTCAACGCAGGCGTTCCCGTCTGATGCAGGGCCAGAGAACCCCTATTTTTTCAATACTTTATTCTTGCGCTCCAGGGAAAAATCTCTTCCAATAGACGCAGCAGGTCCCCACGGGCTGATTTCAGCCTGCACCCTGCTATCCGACCGTTGAGCTCCAAGCAGCCCCCCAGCCTTGTTAGGGCATCGTACGCAGTAGTGAATTTTCAACTGCATACGAATCTCTAACCTGCTGTCTCTGTTCGTTGGACCAAATTCGTTTTTTTTTCGGAGTCCTTCAATGTACGTTAGAACGAAGCTAGCTGTAGCTGTACTAGCCGTTATCTCGATTTTTGCTCTTTCCTCCT
>JABFXN010000329.1 GCA_013361705.1 Acidobacteriaceae bacterium | reverse complement strand
CATCCGTCGTCACCCCGAGCTGTTGCAGCAGATCCAGAAGCGCCAGCACGACAGGCGTCTTGCCTGCTCCGCCGGCGGACAGGCTTCCCACCGAGATCACCGGCCGGCTCAGCTTCCGTACCTGGCTCAGCTTGCGGTCAAAGCGAGAGTTTTTCCAGGCCAGCCCGGCGGCATACAACGGTACCAATGGTTTCAGCAGCGGTCTCATTACAGGCGTTCCATCATACGGACAATTGCTGATACCGTGCGCGCGGTTGCCCCTGCCTGGGCATCAAAGACTTCTCTCGCTCGTCCTCCCATGTCTCCGGCATGTGTTGCATCGAACAATAGTTCATTGATCCGGGTACATAGGCGGTCCACGGTCACCAATTCGATCGCGTCTGCCGCTCGTAGAGCATCCACCGGACCGCGAAAGTTCTCATACGACATTCCCTGCACCACGGGCACACTCCACTGCGCCGGCTCCAGGGGATTATGTCCCCCGGCGCCAAATAAACTTCCTCCCACGAAGGCCACCCGCGCCAGCGAGTAGACCGAGGCCAGCTCCCCAATCGAGTCGAGCAACAGCACCATACCCGCAGCAATCGGTTGCGGAGCCTTTCTCCAGACGCTCAGCCGTATCCATTTGAGGCCGCTCTGATCCAGCAGCGCCGCCACCCCATCAAACCGCTCGGGATGCCGTACCGCCAGAATCATCACGGCACGCTGCACTTGCTTCCAGCACGCGATGAGCTTTTCCTCTTCACCCGCGAGCGTGCTGCCGGCCACCAGCAGCGGCAAACCCTGTGGGAGATGGGTACGCAACAGAGTCGTGATCGGCATCTCTGTTCCCACTCGGATGTCGTACTTCAGGTTGCCCGTTGTCTGTACCTGGCCTGGACGCGCACCCAGGGCGTGCAAGCGCCGTGCATCCTCATCGCTCTGCGCCAGCAGCAGGCTAACGCTGCCGGTCATCCACTGCCACAGCCTGCGGACCGGTTGTGTACGCCGGAACGATCGGTCTGACACCCGCGTATTGGCCACGACCACCGGCACGCCTCCGCGGCGGCATTCTTCCAGATGGCATGGCCACAGTTCGCTCTCCATCAGCACCATCAGCTTGGGGTGAAGAGCTTCGAGATAACGCCGTACCGCAAAGCGAAGATCGAGCGGAAAGTAGAAGACGCGGTCTTCGCCGAACCGCTGCCTCGCCAGCACCTGCCCGGCCGCGGTCGTGGTGGAGATCACGACTGTGTGCCCCGGTAAGGCACGTTCCAGTTCCTCGACCAGCCGCGTCGCCGCCAGCGTCTCGCCCACGCTCACGGCATGTAGCCAGATGATGTTGCCGTGTTTTGCCGTCTGCCGCACGCGTTCCGGCACGGCGCCCAGCCTCTGCCGTAGACTCAGGGCATATTTTCGCTGCATCAGCATGCGCACCAACCAGTACGGTGCGCTCAGCAGCAGCGCTGCCACATAAGCCAGTCTGTAGAGGGTCATCATTCGCGGGTCTTGTTCGTCTAACAGCGAAGATGATAAAGGTTTGGGAACCGATGATGCGCTACCGCCGACTGTTAGCCGTTGCTCTTCTATATGCCCTGCCTGCCGTTGCAGCAGATAAGAAACCGCCTGCAGCGGATCCTGCCACCAGCTATCCGGCCAAAGATGTGCACGATTCGGAGAAGGTAGCCATCGCCGCCGACGTCTGCGATACCGAGCAGAAGTGCCCGTTTTTCCGCATTAAATACCTCGAGAATGACCTCCTGCCTATCCGCGTTATCGTGACGAATAACTCTGACAACCTGGTCTCGCTCGACGACGCCCGCATGCAGATGATGACCAGCGACAACGACAAGATTCCCGCAGCGGTCGAAGGAGAGGTCAACCGCCGTCTCTTCACCTACAAGAACGCCAAAGGGACCAAGATCCCATTGCCCGGGCCGCTTCCCCCCATGACCATTCATCATCCGGTCGATAAGAAGATCACTCAGGATTTCAACGACTTTGGCTTTCCCACCACAGTCGTCAAGCCGCACGCTACCGTCTCCGGCTATCTCTTCTATGACATCCGTGGAGTGAAAGACCCTATCGAGGGGAGCGAACTCTACATTCGCCAGGTAAAGACACGCGCGCCGCAGGAGACGGAAAACCAGGAGCTCTTCGCCTTCCAGATCGCACTCAAGAAGAGCTACCGCTCGCCGCATGCAGAGAAGCCGTAAACTGGTTTCTGCGCTGTATGTTAACGATCCGTGAAGCAACGCCCGCCGATGTCCCGGAGATGCTCGCCTTCATCCGCGAGCTCGCCGAGTACGAACGCGAACCCCACGCCGCCATTGCGACTGCCGAAGACCTGCTTCGCGATGGCTTTGGCGACCGTCCCGTGTTTCAGTGCCTGATCGCCGAGTGGGAGGGAAGACCCGCCGGTATGGCTCTGTATTTCCCGTTCTATTCCACATGGCGCGGCAACGCGGGTATCCATCTCGAAGACCTGTTCGTGCGCCCGCAATTCCGCCGGCACGGGATCGGCAAAGCGCTCATCTCTAAGGTTGCGGCGATTGCGGCGCAACGGGGGGATCGCTTCCAGTGGCATGTGCTGGACTGGAACGAGCCCGCCATCAAGTTCTATGAGTCCATTGGGGCAAAGATGCTCCATCCCTGGCGCATCATGCGCGTCGATGGCGACGAGCTGCCGGCGCTGGCAAAGAAGTTCTCCATATGAAGAAGGTTCACGTTATCGGCGGTGGTCTTGCCGGGCCAGAAGCGGCATTGCAGGCCGCATCCCTCGGCTGCGAGGTCACGCTCTTCGAGATGCGGCCGCACCGCTCGACTGAGGCGCATCAGACCAGCGATTTCGCCGAGCTCGTCTGCTCCAACTCTTTGAAGAGTGAGAGTGAGAATACCGCTCCCTGGCTCCTCAAGCAGGAGATGCGCCGTGCCGGCTCCTTCCTGTTGAAGGAGGCCGATGCCACTGCCGTCCCCGCCGGACACGCCCTTGCGGTTGACCGCGTGGAGTTCTCGCGTCGCGTCGCCGATGCCATAGCCGCACATCCAGGCATTACGGTCGTCCGCGAAGAAGTCACCACTCTTGCTGAGGATGCAGATCACATCACCGTACTCGCGACCGGACCTCTGACGTCGCCTGCTCTCGCCGGCGAGCTTCAGCGGCTCACCGGCAGCGACCAGCTCGCCTTCTACGACTCCATCGCGCCGATCGTTGATGCTTCGACCATCGATATGGAGAAGGTTTACTTCGCCGCTCGATGGGACAAGGGAACTGCCGATTACATCAACTGCCCCTTCACCAAAGAAGAGTACGAAGCCTTCCTGGAGGCTCTGCTCGCCGCTGAGAAGGTTGCGAGCAAAGACTGGGAAAAGCCGCAGTACTTCGAAGCCTGCCTTCCCATCGATGAGCTCGCACGCCGCGGACGGGACACGCTGCGTTTCGGTCCGATGAAACCTGCAGGCCTTACCAATCCCAAGACCGGCCGCTGGCCTTACGCCTGCGTGCAGTTACGGCAGGAGAACCTGCGTGCCGATAGCTACAACCTCGTCGGCTTCCAGAACCACATGAAGTACGGCGATCAGGCGAAGGTGCTGCGCATGATCCCCGGCCTCGAAAACGCAAAGTTTCTACGCTACGGCCAGATCCATCGCAATACGTACATCAACTCGCCTGCCGTGCTGAACGACACGCTGCAGTTGAAGGCGCACCCATCCATCCTCATCGCCGGACAGCTCTCCGGCGTCGAAGGCTACACGGAATCCATTGCGGGTGGTCTTCTCGCCGGCCGCTTTGCTGCCATGCTCGCCAAGGGAGAGCAGCCTGCGGCGCCGCCTCGCCAGACAGCGCATGGATCGCTCCTGCACTACATCACGCACTCCGAGGCGAAAAACTTCCAGCCGGCCAATATCACGTTTGACCTTCTGCCACCGCTCGAAGAGGAGCTACGGAAGAAGATCCGGGATAAGAAAGAACGGCACCGGATTCAGTGCGAGCGTGCCCTGGGTGCATGGGCGGAGTGGCTGGCTGCGGAAAAGTCATTGCTCCCGGCGTAGGGCTGCGATACTCTCAGCCCCAACAGGCAAAAGGGGCCGCAGTCGCTATGAATACTCTCTCCGCGTCCGAGTGCATCGGTCCCGCATGGGAGCGCACCAAGCAGATTCTCTTCGAACGGCGCAGATTCGGTCTCTACTTCAAGCTGGCTCTCTGTGCGGTTCTGGCGGAGGGAGCCAGCCTGCTATCCCTGCCAAACTTCGCCGGCTTTCGTTCCGGCACATCGCATCCTACCGCGGCGAAATCGGCATTGGCCATGGCCGCGGTCTCCGGCATCTTCATCTTCGCCGTCTTTATCTTCACGACCGTCCTCTTTCTCTTTGGTTCCCGCATGCAGTTGGTGATGGTCGATGTGGTTGCGACCAAACAGACGGAGATCCTGCCCCTGTGGCGTAAACATGGTGCTCCCGTCTGGCGCTGGATGGGATTGAAGCTTCTACCCAGCCTTCTCTTTTATGTGCTTGTTGTCATCGCGACACTGCGTTACACACGGAGTATCGCGGCGCGTATGCGGCCCGCGGTTCCAGGCCAGCTTCCGCCCGGATTCTTCCCCGCATTTCTCCAGTTCTTTCTGGTGATCGGCTTTGTCGGCCTGTGTGTCTTTGCTATCTACTGGTTGCTGCGCGACTTTGTCATGCCCTTCCTCGCGCTTGAGAACGCATCACTTGCTACTGCGCTGGAGCGCGGCATGGCAGTGGTGAGGGACGAACCCGGCCAGGTAGTGCTCTATATGCTGCTCCGGGTGGTGCTGTTTATTGCCTTCGCCATCGGCGGCTACATCGTTTATTTTGTCGCTGCATTGCTCGCCCTGGTGCCTATGGGGCTGCTCGGCGCCGCTTTCTATCTGCTCGTGCACAAGTCGCCTATGTCGAGTGTCTTGTTGGGTATCGGTCTGTTTGCCGGTATGTGCGTGCTGATAGTTTGGATATTCTTTGTCATGTTTCTGGTCGCCGGCTTCATCTTTACCTTCTTCCAGGCATATGCACTGTACTTCCTCGGCGGCCGGTATCCGCTCCTGGGTGAGATCCTGGAGCCTGTCGGGCAAAGCTGGTGGAATCTGCAACCCTCGGTGCCATTTGACCCTCCACCTGCCGCTCCCGGAAACGCCGAAGAGCAACTGTAGAACAAGAACTATTAGGACTCATGAAACGACTTACCCCGTCTGAAGCCATCGGACCTGCCTTCAATCGAACCCGCGAGATCCTCTTCCAGCCCTTCCGTTTCGGCCGAAGCTGGAAGCTAGCCGCTTCCACCTATGTCGCGATCATGGGAACCGCGTACATCCCGTTCTGCACGCTCGGACTCGTTTGGTTCATGTTCTGGAGGCCGAATCTGTACGGTCCCATCAGACCCGGCCACGCCGTCCTTGGGATGCTCGGTGCTCTTGTGTTTGATGTTCTTTCGTTCTGGATTTTTACCCTGGCATCGCGGATGCAGTTGGTCTCTTTCGACATCGCGGTAGAGCGCGCTCAGTTCGTCGCTCCCGCCTGGCGGAAATATCATCCATTGCGTTGGCACTGGGTGAAGCTGAAGCTCGCCATCACAACCCCTCTTGCTTTCGTAGCGTGGCTCCCTTTTGTCTTCTTTATTCGATGGGCCGTCAGGTCAGCTACCACCCTCAATGCAGGTCAGCAGAACCCTTTTCAGTTCGTCGCCTCTTTCCTGCTGGGATACGTTGGTTTCATCGCGGGCGTGTCTCTCGTCATTGTCGCCGGCGGCTTGCTGGCAGACTTCGTGCTGCCGTCACTCGCTCTCGAAAACATCACGCCGGGGGAAGCGCTTCGTCGCTTCCAAATGCACTTCCGGCAGGACCCCGGCAGCATCTGCGGATATGCCGCACTAAAGGTCGTACTGGCGATCGCGGGATTCATCGCGCACTACGCCGTAAGTTCGATTGTGATGTTGTTCTTTTATTTCCTGGTCATCATTCCAGCGATCATCGGCGGCCTTGCGCTTCCTCACATGGCCGCAACAGGCCATGTGCTCGGTATAGCCGGCCTCGTCGTCTTCGCGGTATTTTTCCTGGCGATCTACGGGTATGTGCAGCTCTTCACCATCGGCACGGTGACACTCTTCCTGCGCTGCTACGCGGCTTACTATCTCGGTGGACGCTACCCACGGCTCGGCGACCTTCTCGAACCAGCAGGGCAAAGCTGGTGGAACCTGCAGCCTGCGCCTCCACCGCCAGATCCGGAGGTACCTCCAGCCGCCGTCGAGCCCACAAGCTAAGCCGCATCTACTCTGCTCTGTTTAGCGCTGAAGGCGCGTTCTATATCAGCCTGGGGCAACGCCCCAGGTAAGGCGACCCAAATAGAGACAGAGGGCTGAAGGCCCGATCTATAGTTCTTCAGCCGAGATGTGTGGCGAGCTCTGGATACACGACGCTATCGCGTCCCAGCAATCGTGAGATTGCTAGGTGCATCGACATATTTCTCCATAGTCCATGCGCCGGATGCCCATGCTCGGGAGCTTGTTCGTTGAGGTGTGCTCATCGGAAGATGTGCCCAGCCTTTCCTCTCCTAAATGGAATTCTTTATCCACTTCGCATCAGAGTTATGGAGCGGGCCTTCAGCCCTTGATCATTCAATGTGCCGGAGACCTGGGGCGCTGCCCCAGGCTGGTATAGAACGCGCCTTCAGCGCTTATATATTGCACGGATGCTGACCCTCGGTGAACGCTCGTAACACCAGAATGGTACGCAACTATTCAACTATTCAACTATTCTTCTACCTTCTTGTTCCGCCCCTTGGTCTTGAACCAGATCGGCGTTCCCACAAACCCGAAGCTCTCGCGGATCTGGTTCTCCAGAAACCGCTCAAAGCTGAAGTGCAGCTTCACATCCTTATCCGTGAATAGAACAAACGTCGGCGGAGCCACCGCGGCTTGCGTCATGAAGTAAATCTTCACCCGCCTGGACATCGGCACCGAGGCGCGCTGGAAGTCCACGCGCTTCAGGAAGCGGTTCATCTCACCTGTGGTGACGCGCTTGCGGCGCTCATTGGCAACACGCGCCACCTCACGGAAGACCGCGGGTACATTCATTGACTTCTGGGCCGAGATGAAAACCAGCGGAGCGTAGTCCAGATACTTCAAATGCTCACGCACTTGCTCGGCATACACCTTCTGATCGGCCCCAGGCTGGCTCTTATCCTCGCGGTTCGAAGTGACGGCGTCCCACTTGTTCACCACGATGACGACACTACGGCCGCTCTCATGCGCATATCCACCGATGTTTGCATCGAGAGCGGTCACACCCTCGGTGGCATCGATGATAAGCAGCGCCACGTCGCTCGCTTCCAGATGTTTGCGCGCCATGATGACTGAGAGCTTCTCGGCCATGGCGGTGGTCTTGCCCTTGCGGCGAATACCGGCTGTATCCACAAAGCGGAAGTCATGTCCGCCGCGCGTAACAACTTCGTCGACAGCATCGCGCGTCGTTCCGGCAATCGGAGACACGATGGCGCGCTTCGTTCCAGTCAGCGCATTCAGCAGCGTGGATTTGCCGACATTCGGCCGCCCGATGATGGCGATCTTCGTCTCGTGGAGATCGTACTCGCCGTGCGTGCGGTGCAGTTTCGGCTCGTCCTCAATCGTGGCTTCGTCGTCCGCCGCCTCTTCCGCTTCCGTTGTTGTCTCGGAGGTAGGCAGCACGTCATAGATAGCATCCAGTAGATCCCCCACGCCCGTGCCATGTTCGGCGCTGATGGGGAAGACCTCCTTGAAGCCCAGCGTGCGAAAGTTGTCAGTCTCCATAGCGACGGCAGCGCTTTCCATCTTGTTGACAGCCAGAAAGATCGATTTGCCGCTGCGTACGAGCAGGCGGGCCATCTCTAGATCCGGAGCGGTAATTTCGCTACGCCCGTCCACCACCATTACGATGGCGTCGGCTTCATCGAGTGCGACCTGCGCCTGGCGGAAGATCTCGCTCGGAATCAGAGCTTCATCATCGGGAATTACACCGCCGGTATCCACCAGGCGCGCCTTGTGGCCCTGCCACTCCACCTCACCATAGATGCGGTCACGGGTGATGCCGGGCTCATCGCCGACGATGGAGCGACGAGTTCCGGTAAGCCGGTTGAACAGCGTCGATTTGCCCACGTTGGGCCGGCCGCAGATCGCGATCAGCGGCTCGGAGGCGGGGTGCTGCGCATCTTCGATGAGTGAGCCGCCCAGTTCAACCTGCGTCGCCGGGCGATCGCCAATGCGTACCTTCTCCGGCGGAGCAACATAGCGCTCGCGCTTCGGCAGCGGAACATTGGGGACGATGGTTTCTTTGCGCTCGAACTCCGGGGAACGGCGCGGTGTGCGTGCCTTCTCAACAGCGGCGCGCTTTTTAGCGGCAATCTTCTTGCGCCCCTTCGGCGACGCGTCAGAAACTCGTCCGGCTCCAGTGTTGGCCGAGCGCGGGCTCTTACCCTGTTTGGGCCGCGTCGATGCCTGCCGGTGCTTCTTTCCTAATCTCTTCTGAATCTTCCCGGCCACTCTCGCCTGCTTTCTCTCAGATTTCATTATAGAAAGCGATATGGCTACACTATCGCGCCGCTTCCACAAGATCGGGTGTCCATGTCCCTCGGGGACATGGGTATTCGAGCTACGCTCGAACCGTCTTTTCTTATTTCCCGCGATATCATGAGGTGAGACTTTCACCTTGTCTTCACCTTCGACCATCTCGGAGAACCTCCCCACGCTGCACGAGTTCTTCGCGCCCGGCGGGGTGCTGGCCCAGTCTTCGCTCACCTACGAGCACCGGCGCGGCCAGTTCGAGATGGCCAAAGCCGTCGAAAGCGCCCTCGACGATGGCCGCCACCTGGTCGTCGAGGCCGGCACCGGCACCGGCAAAACCCTCGCTTATCTTCTTCCCGCCCTGCGTTTCGCCCGCGAGCGGGGACAGCGGGTCATCGTCTCCACCGGTACGAAGAACCTCCAGGAACAGCTCTTCTTCAAAGACATCCCGTTCCTGGAGTCACTGCTCGGCCCCTTGCGCGTTACCTACATGAAGGGTCGCGCCAACTACATCTGCCGGCAGAAGCTCTACGCCCTGCGCGACCAACCCATTCTCAACGGCCTGGAAGAGATCAACCAGTATCGCGAGATCGCCGAATGGGAACAGGCCACCGAGACCGGCGACCGTGCCGAGCTGACAGTTCTGCCGGAGTCATCCGCGCTCTGGTCCAAGCTCGATGCCCGAACTGAGGCGTGCCTGGGCCAGACCTGCCCTAACTTCGAGCGCTGCTTCATCACGCAGATGCGCCGCCGCGCCGTCGAGAGCGACCTCATCATCGTCAACCACCACCTCTTCTTCGCTGATCTCTCCATCAAACAGGAGGCGGCAGGCGCCCCGGACGCAGGCGTTCTTCCGGAAGCCGCAGCGGTTATATTCGACGAGGCGCACGAGCTCGAAGATGTCGCCAGCGCCTACTTCGGTATCTCGCTCTCCACCGGCCGTTTCGATGAACTGGCACGCGATACCGAGTTGCTGCTGCGTGCCCGTCAGGTCGTAGTTGCCGGAGTCGATTCCGCCATCGCCACACTCAAAGATCGCGCGCGTCTGTTCTTTTCGACGCTGCCCCATGCCAACTCGCCGGGCCGCATGCCGTTCACCGGTCGTAACGACTTCCTCGAGCTCAACGGTGAGGCCTATCTTTCGTTACTTGCAGCCCTCGAGCGTTTCTTCGGCGAGCTCGATCGGGTGAAAGACGTCGATGAGGTGCAGGGCCTGAAGAAGCGCTGCAACGACATCCGCGCCCATCTCCGCTTTCTGATGGAGACCGAAGACCCAAACACCGTCTTCTGGATCGAGCGTCGTCCCATTGGCGGTGTTCGCAACGCTGCCCGGCGCGACGCTGCGCCTGCGCTGCACACACAGTTGCAGGCCACGCCGATCGATGTCTCCGAGCTTCTGGTCGCTACCCTGTGGGAGAAGTTCAGCTCCGTCATCCTCACCTCGGCCACACTCACCGTGCAGGCAGGCTTTGAGCACATTCGCAAACGCCTGGGCATGACCAGCGCACGCGAGCTGATCGTCCCCTCGCACTTCCAATACGGCAAGCAGGCGCTGCTCTATCTGCCGCAGGGAATGCCCGATCCGCGAGACCCTGCTTTCATGAAGCACGCAACAGAACGCACTCGCCGCGTGCTTGAGATCACCGCCGGCCGTGCCTTCTGCCTCTTCACCAGCTACCAGCAGATGCGCGAGCTCTACGAGCGCATGCTTGTCGAGGTTCCGTTCCCGCTCTTCCTGCAGGGACAGGCGCCACGCAAGGCTCTGCTTGATGAGTTCCGCGCCACCCCTAACGCGGTGCTTTTTGGCACCAGCAGCTTTTGGCAGGGCGTTGATGTACAGGGAGAGCAGCTTAGCTGCGTGATCGTCGATCGCCTGCCCTTCGCGGTGCCATCTGACCCAGTGATTCAGGCGCGCATGGAGGCCATCACCGCCACCGGCGGCCAGCCCTTCTTCGATCTCCAGGTGCCACAGGCTGTCATCGCACTCAAACAGGGCTTCGGTCGCCTGATCCGCAGCATCAACGACCGCGGTGTCCTCATGCTTCTGGATCCGCGCATTCAGCGCCAACGCTATGGCCGCATCTTCCTGGAGAGCTAGCCTTCGTATCGTCTCACCGACGACATCACCGAAGTCGAAAACTTCTTCGCGTAAGGCGTACCGCCAGCGGCTAGAGGTGAGGCTCTAGTTTTTTTGTCATTTCGGAGCGTAGCGGAGAAATCTGCTTCTCTACCGATAACCCTTCTGGGCCCACCGAATATGTCGAAACACCTAAGATAGTCACCATGCGGAACCTCCTTCGCCTTGGCCTATGCTGCGCTCTGCTCACTCTTTCGTTGCACGCACAAACTCCCGACAGCAATCCCAACGGAAACCAGTGGACCGATCCGGCCCTGGACAACGCCAAGGCCGAAGCCGCCTTCAAACCCATCGCACATCCCGGCCTTCCAACCCTCTGGCTCATCGGCGACTCCACCGTGCGCAACGGCGACGGCCAGGGAAAAGGCGGCCAGTGGGGATGGGGTGATGAACTCGATCCGTTCTTCCAGACTGACAAGATGAACATCGTCAATCGTGCTCTCGGCGGGCGCAGCTCACGCACCTATTACCGCGATCACTGGAGCCGCGTCCTCGGCCAGGTACAGAAGGGCGACGTTATCCTCATGCAATTCGGCCACAACGACAGCGGTCCGCTCGACGACAAAGCACGTGCTCGCGGGACATTGAAGGGGACTGGTGACGAGACGCAGGAGATCGACAATCCCATCACCCGCAAGCATGAGGTCGTGCACAGTTACGGCTGGTATCTACGGCAGTTTGTACGCGAGGCGAAGAGCAAAGGTGCGATTCCCGTTATCTGTTCTCTGATCCCACGCAAAACCTGGGATGAAACTACCGGCAAAATCCACCGCGACCAGTACGGCCCGTGGGCGCATGAGGTCGCCGAGCAGGAGCATGTCGCCTTCCTCGATCTGAATGAGGCCATCGCCCGTGCCTATGAGGCCACGCCGCGCGAAGCCGTCGAAAAACTCTTCGCCGATCCGCATACCCACACCTCGCTCGAAGGAGCGCAGCTCAATGCCCGCATCGTCGTCTCCATGCTGCGTGCTGTGAATCCTGATCCAGTGCGCACATGGCTCTCCAAAGAGGGCGATAGCGTAGCTGCCTACCATCCGTAAGGCGTATGGACAAATTCGGGGAACCCATACTCTGGGTGCCCCATCCATCGCATATCGGGGTGGTCCCCAACGAACTTTGTTCGTTGGGGTGGTAACGCGATGGGTGGGATGTTCGAGCTACGCTCGAACTGTCTTTTTTGTCATCCCGTAGGTGTCTGCTTTTCGGCCATTTTTACGGGAACGGCAACGATGCTGTGTCTGATCGCTCCCCGGTCGAAGTAAATCGCGTTTAATAGAAGCGTGGGACGAAATCTCTTCATTCTTGCCGGCACGCTCCTGTTGTTCGCTCTGATCTCCTGCGGTCTGGCCTATACGAATATCGCCCGTGAGCCCGGGTCGCCCGGCGACGTCTCGTTGTGGCGCACCATGGGGCTCATCCTGCTTGTGATCTCACTTATCGTGGCTCTTAGTGGGGTGCTCTCCACCCTTTTCGAACAGGCTGAGCGCCGCGCCGAGCTCCAGCGGCGCAACCGCCGTAACTCATAGAAGGGACAAGACATCGGGCCTGCCATGAGCTGCGGTGTTTATTCAATCATTCAATCCTTCAATTCTTCAATTGCGGTAGCCAGGAACGAGCAATCGGCAACTAGCTAGTAAACTGAATACTGAAGCATTTTCAGAAAGCAGACCGCGTCATGTTTGAAATCACCGTAGAGGCGACCTTCTCCTCAGGCCACTACCTCCGCAACTATCACGGCAAGTGCGAGAACCCGCACGGGCACAATTACCGTGTGCTGGTCACCTTGCAGGGCAAGGAACTGGACGACAGCGGTCTGCTGCTCGATTTCAAGCTGTTGAAGCAGGTCATGCGTCCCGTGGTCAACTACCTCGACCACCAGATGATCAACGATCTCAAGCCCTTCGATGAGGTCAATCCATCGGCTGAAAATCTGGCTCGTTACTTCTACCAGGAGACCAGCAAGCAGATGCTGGAGATGACCAATGGCCGCGTCTCGGTGAAGGACTGCGTCATGTACGAGACCGACACCTCCATGGCCCGCTACTTCGAGTAACCCGTGCACCTTATCGAACTCTACAAATCGGTACAGGGCGAGTCCTCCTTCGCCGGCATGCCGTGCATCTTCGTCCGGCTGGCGGGCTGCAATCTGCGCTGCTCCTGGTGCGACTCTGAGTACACCTTTACCGGCGGCAAGCCCTATACGCTCGAACAGATTGAAGAGGAACTAGCCGCTCTCTTCCCCTGCACCCTGGTGGAGTTCACCGGCGGCGAGCCCATGCTGCAGGCACGCGAGCTGCTTCCGCTCATGGATCGCCTTCTGGCAAAAGGCTTCACCATCATGATGGAGACCAGCGGCGAGCGCCCCCTGGCTGACGTTCCCCGAGCTGTCCACAAGATCGTGGACGTAAAGTGCCCCGGCGCCGGTTCAGCGGCCAACAGCTTCCACATGCCTAATCTCGACGCGCTCACCGGAAACGATGAGGTGAAGTTCGTCATCAGCGACCGGGTCGACTATGAGTTCGCCCGTGACTTCATGCGGGAACACGCGATTGCCGCAAGGTGCGGCCACGTCCTGCTGTCACCGGCATTCCAGAAGATGCCCTCCCCGCTGCGGACCGCCGACAACGCAACCCTGGATCCCCGCCTCCTCGTGGAGTGGATGCTCGCCGACGGCCTGCCCGCCCGCCTCAGCCTCCACATCCACAAATTCATCTGGGAACCCCAGAAAAAAGGTGTCTAACGTCAGGCGCGGCCAAATCCTGCGCTGCCCTTTCACCAACCGGCAACCAGGAACTAGCATCTAGCAATTAGGGCGTGTCATCCAATTTCTGTCAGTCAGCGCCGGGAGCAGATTTTTTCGAGATCGAGGAGCGAGGAGAGAACTGTAGCTGGCCTATTGGAACGACGAGTGACGAAGAGATCGGGAAAATCTGCCCCGGCCCTTCGGGTTGCGACGCAAATTGGTCCACACTTCGTTGTCGGCCTCGACTGGAGCCGCCACAGCCATCAGCCTCCGCCTCGTTTGAACCAATTTGCGCTCGCAACGCTGACGACGGATATTGGATGGCACGCCCTCAGCAACTGCCTTTCACGAAGGGACACGCAATGAGTTCGACCAG
>JABFXN010000400.1 GCA_013361705.1 Acidobacteriaceae bacterium | reverse complement strand
CTGGTGACGGCAAAGGCGCCGACGTGATCCTGCAGCCCGGTCTCCTTCGGTGCGACAAAGTCTGAGAGGCAGCGGCATGGCTCCTTGCCTTCGCGATTCACCTGCTGACGAAGGAAGTGGAAGCGGTCCAGCACTGTGGAGCGTGTCTCGTCGGTGTACAGCTCAACATCATCGCCGACAGCGTTGGCAGGCCAGAAGCCATACACCGCCCGCGCTGTAATCAGCTTGCCCGCAATGATCTTGTCCAGCAGGGCATTACCTTCGGTGAAGACCTGCCGTGCCTGTGCGCCCTGCTTCTCATCATCCAGAATGCGGGGATAGATCCCCTTCAGCCCCCAGGCGTGGAAGAACGGCGACCAGTCGATGAACTCGCGCAGCGTTTCGAGCGGGAAGTTATCCAACACGCGAACACCTGTAAAGGAAGGCCGCGAGATATCCTCCGCCCGCCACTCAATCGGTGTACGACGCGCACGGGCATCGGCGATAGGAACAGCCTTCAGCTTCGGAGCAGCGTGAGCCTTACGCACGCCCTCATACTCAGCGCGATGCTGGTCGATGAAGCTCTGGCGGCCCTCTTCGCTCAGCAGGCTGGTGGTTACCGGTACGGCGCGGCTCGCGTCCAGAACATGCACCACCGGCTCGCTGTAGTGCGGAGCGATCTTGATCGCCGTATGTGCGCGGCTGGTGGTCGCGCCGCCGATCAGCAGCGGAATCTTGAAGTTCTGCCGCTCCATCTCGCGGGCGACATGCACCATCTCATCGAGCGACGGAGTAATCAGGCCGCTCAGACCGATGATGTCGGCACGGATCTCCTTGGCGCGTTCGAGGATCTTCTCCGCGGGCACCATCACGCCCATGTCGATGACCTCGTAGTTGTTGCAGGCCAGCACCACGCCGACGATGTTCTTGCCGATATCGTGTACGTCGCCTTTGACCGTGGCGAGCACAATCTTGCCCTGCGTCTTTACCTCGATGCCGGCGGCGGCCATCGCTTCTTTCTCGGCTTCCATGAAGGGCGTCAGATAGGCGACAGCCTTCTTCATCACGCGGGCTGACTTCACGACCTGCGGCAGAAACATCTTGCCCGCGCCGAACAGATCGCCCACGATGCCCATGCCCGCCATCAGCGGACCTTCAATCACCAGCAGCGGACGGCCCAGCTTCGCGCGCGCCTCTTCCGTATCGGCAGCGATATAGGTGTCGATACCCTTGACCAGCGCATGCGCCAGCCGGTCTTCGACGCTGCCGTTGCGCCACTCTTCGGTCTTCTTCTCGGTGGTGGCGCCGCCCGTAGTGGCCGAGGCCTTCAACTGCTCGCCGAAATCCACCAGGCGCTCGGTCGCGTCGGGCCTGCGGTTCAGCAGAACGTCTTCGACCAGCTCCTTCAGCTCCGGCTCAATCTCTTCGTACACTTCGAGCATGCCGGCGTTGACGATGCCCATATCCATACCGGCCGCAATGGCGTGGTAGAGGAAGGCAGCGTGCATCGCCTCGCGGACCTTGTTATTGCCACGGAAGCTGAATGAGATGTTGGAGACGCCGCCGCTCACCTTGGCATGCGGCAGATTCTGCTTGATCCAGCGGGTCGCGTTGATGAAGTCGACCGCGTAGTTGTTGTGCTCCTCCATGCCGGTCGCAACCGTCAGGATGTTGGGATCGAAGATGATGTCTTCCGGCGCGAAACCAACCTCATTGACTAAGATCCGATACGCGCGCTCGCAGATGCGGATCTTGTCTTCGTAGGTCGCGGCCTGGCCCTGTTCGTCAAAAGCCATCACGACCACGGCAGCACCATAGCGCTGCACCGTGGCGGCGTTCTTGCGGAACTTCTCCTCACCCTCTTTCAACGAGATGGAGTTTACGATGCCCTTGCCCTGCAGGCACTTCAGGCCGGCAACGATCACCTCCCACTTGGAGGAGTCGACCATGAACGGAACCTTGGCGACTTCGGGCTCGCTGGCCAGCAACTGCAGAAAGCGCGACATGGCGGCGACGCCGTCAATCATGCCCTCGTCCATGCAGATGTCGATAACGTTGGCGCCGTTCTCCACCTGCTGGCGGGCGACGCTGACAGCCTCTTCGTACTTGCCCTCTTTGATCAGCTTGGCAAACTTCGGCGAGCCGGCGACGTTCGTACGTTCGCCGATCATGATGAAGACGCCGGGCTGCTGGGTGAAGGGCTGCGATCCTGAGAGGCGAAGAGGCTTTGATTCTGTCGTGTCGATACTCATCCCTTGGCTCCCACGGCCTCCGGTTCCTGATGGTGTTCCAGGCTGCGCGGCTCCAGATGTGCCAGAGCCTTGGCGATAGCGGCGATGTGCTCCGGTGTGTTGCCACAGCATCCACCGGCGATATTGATCAGCCCACCCCTGGCGAAGTCGCCGAGATATCGGCCCATATCGGCGGGTTCGAGATCGAAGCCCGTGGGCGAAAGCGGATTCGGCAGACCGGCATTCGGATACGCCGAGATCGCGACATCGGCCTTGCCGGAAAGCTCTTCCAGAAACGGATACATCAGGTCCGGTCCGAGCGAGCAGTTCAGACCGACGGAGAGCGGCTTCACATGCTTTACGGCATTCCAGAAGGCCTCAACCGTCTGGGCGGAGATCATCGTCTCGCCGCCGCGGCCAACCGCAGCCGAGATCATGATGGGCAACTTCTTGCCGTCTTCCTCGAACACTTCCTGAATGGCGACCAGCGCGGCCTTGGCATTCAGTGAGTCGAAGATCGTCTCCACCAGCAGCAGATCCACGCCGCCGGCAATCAGGGCACGCACCTCTTCCGTGTACGCCTTCTTCACCTGGTCGAAGGTCACGACACGGAAGCCGGGATCGTCAGCGTCCGGCGAGTTCGAAAGCGAGACGGTCAGCGGCCCGATAGCCCCGGCGACAAAGCGCTGCCGGCCGGTATCGTTGCCAACGCGGTCGGCCCACTCACGGCACTGCCGCGCCGACTGCTCGTTGATCTCCCAGGCAAGCGCGCTCAGCGAAGCATCGTCGATGATCTTCTGGTAGAACTCGGGGTCCTTGCGGCCGCCATGCTCGCGCGGATCGTCGACAAAGAACTCGCTCTGCGCAATGCTGGTGGCGCCAAAGGTATTGGTCTCAATGATGTCGGCGCCGGCTTCCAGGAAGCGGCGATGAATGTCGCCGATCATCTCCGGTTGCGTCAGCGAGAACAGATCGCCGTTGTTCAGCAGATCTTTGGTGGCATTCTTGAAGCGCTCTCCACGGATATCGGCTTCCTTCATCCCATAGGTGCGAATGGTAGTGCCCATCGCTCCATCGATGATGGCGATCCGATTTTCCAGAATCTTCTGAAGAGGATGCTGTGGATTGGTCATAGCTTCCGAATGCCCCCATATCCTGACCCACGCAAAGGCATCTGTGGGCCACTCTTCATTATCTCATTCATGGCAAGTGGGGGTGCTTTTTGCCGTACGGCCCGTCTTATCTCTGGAAGGCCGGAGGCAAGAACGATGAGGGTCTGGCATGGAACGCTGGCGGTTCTGCTCGGTATGTCCATATGGACTCTGGCGGAACAACCTAAGGTCGCGATCGATCTGCGGTGTGGCACCAGGCATGCTGCATCTGATCATCCGACCTTAGGGCTGCGTGCCACCGTTTTCAATAACACGGACGAAGTTCTTTTCTGGCCGAGTCTAAGGCATGGGGCTTTCGCGGAGTATCTGGTGATTACAGATGAGGCCGATCACCGGATCTTTCCGAAGGGATGGTCATCTGGCATGCCGTCCGTTGTCCATGGCGGCGGCTCGCTGTTTGTCGATCCTCACAAGACCGCGGTAGACGAGATCGATCTGAATGAGTTCTACGCTCTGTCGCCGGGAGCTAAATATAAGGTATTTGTCTCGCACCGATACAAAGGTGTCTGGGTCGAATCGAATCACGAGATCTGTGTCGCTCCTTAGACGGGTACTCCACGGCAGAGTCTCAACGGTCTTCGTTCGCGGGGTGTGAAGAGACGCGAAGCTATGTGGTAGTTCGAGCG
This sequence comes from Acidobacteriaceae bacterium, assembly GCA_013361705.1. Classification (GTDB taxonomy): domain Bacteria; phylum Acidobacteriota; class Terriglobia; order Terriglobales; family Acidobacteriaceae; genus Terriglobus. The sequence goes on along the minus strand of JABFXN010000400.1, from coordinate 9,800 downwards.
AAGCTCGAATCGCTCTTCGTTTTGCATAAGGGCACGGCTTCAGCCGTGCCGTAACAGGTGGGAAAGGAACGCGGCTTTAGCCGCTGAGGGCATAGTCCTGGGTACCTCAGCGGCTAAAGCCGCATATTTACAGGGCTCTTTACGGCACGGCTGAAGCCGTGCCCTTAAGCAAAACAAAAAAGCAAAACCAAAACGCAAGACAAGAAAACCCTGATTCAGCCACCCCATCAACACCAACCCAATGCTGCTGTTCTACGATGGTCTCGTCACAAAAAGGAGCACGACAATGAAGCTTGAGATTTGCAGCATTGCGGCGGCGGTCCTGCTGACCGCGGTCTCTGCCGTGGCGCAGAACAAAGCCCCCGAGGCCGCCCCCACCGCCGTTGGCGTAGATAAGACCTCCATCCTCGGACCCACGGTCTTCAAGTTCGACCAGCTACCGGTCACGAAGAACGCCACCGGCGAGGTCCGCTCCGTGGTCAAGCAGCCCACCGCCACCGTCGATCAACTGGAGATGCATATCACCACCCTGAACCCGGGCCAGACCTCACACCCCGCGCATCGTCACGTGAACGAAGAGCTCATCATCATGGACAGCGGCGAGTGCGAGACACTCTCCGACGGCAAGTGGATCAAGGTGACCAAGGGCGACATCATCTTCAACGCCTCGAACAGCCTGCACCAGTTCCGCAACGTCGGTAAGACTCCAGCACAGTACCACGTCATCAACTGGTCGCCGAATAAGGACAAGAAGTAGATCAGGACACCACTCGGCGCGGCTGCCGCCAAAAGCGTACTGCCAGCAGGATCAGGGAAGCAGCAAACAGAAGCTCCAACACCGGCTTGGCTTGCGTGGCGATCGACATCGCCGCGCCGGCTCCCATCCAGACGGCAAGATACGCAGCCAGACATAACGGGCACTTCGGCAACAGGAGCAGCAACACGCCGGAACCGGCAGATGCCCCTGCGTTCTTCCACCACCGCCGCAACATGCCGTGTTGTGACACCGCACGGCAGCAAGCCATTGTCCGGTGCGACGCTTGAGCGTTGTTATTTCTCCGTAAGCAATTCATCCGTCACCTCACATCTGACTGACCACCACACCGGGTGCCCCACATACGCGAAGCTTATGTGGGACATTCGCGCTCCGCGCGAATCGTTTTGCTTAAGGGCACGGCTTCAGCCGTGCCATAAAACGCCTTGCAACTATGCGGCTTTAGCCGCTGAGGTACCCGGACTATGACCTCAGCGGCTAAAGCCGCGTTCCTTTCCAGCCTGCTACGGCACGGCTGAAGTCGTGCCCTTAAGCAAGACAAAAAGCCAAACAACACCTTCAAGAAAGGAATCTTCAACCTTACTTCTCAAGCCCGCCCATACTCATCCCGCCGCTTCCACCACACTCCGCTCTCATTCCGTCCCTTTGGCGCTCGATCGAGCCACTGATACGCACCCCACAAACCATCCAACCCACGGGCATAGGTGGAGTAGGTGTGATACACAACGTCATCCTCCATCACAAAGGGCTCATCCCCGGACGCTGACGCACAAACGTCGGTCCATCCGTTCCGCACATCGTCGCGAACTGCAATGCGGGCGGCGGTAGCGTATCCATCTTCTGGCGGCTGGTGCGGTAGTTGTACTCAAAGCCGCCCTGCTGCTGCTGCTCTTCCGTGATGGATACGTTGAAGTCGTGATTGAAGCTGCTGTCATGCGACGAGCCCCAGGGGAAACTCCATCCCATCCGTTGCTGGTAAGCCTTCAGCTTCGCCAGCGGCGCCAGCGATACAGCGCACAGCGTCACATCATGATTCGCCAGGTGCGGCACAAAGCCGTTGAAGCCGTCCGCGATCATCGAGCAGGAGGGGCATCCGGCCTCATACTCCGGTCCGAACATGAAGTGATAGACCATAAGCTGCGAGCGCCCCTGAAACAACTCGGGCAGCGAGACTGTGCCGGCCTCGGTATCGAACCGGTACTCCTTATCGACGCGTAGCCATGGCAGCTCCTGCCGCATCTTTGCCAGCTCATCGCTGCGCCGTGTCAGTTCCTTCTCGGCCTCCAGCAGCGCGATCCGCTCCGTCAGCCACTCTTCCCGTGTCCCTACCTTGTGCTTCGTCAATGTCGGCATTGTTCTCCTTCTCGTCGGCACGCCCTGTCCAGCACCGAGGATGAGATAGATTTACCGCAGGGCAAACGCGGGGTGGGAGTGACAACTGTGGCGGGATTCCGATGGACTCATTAATCACAGCCGCAGCCCATGCCCTCGCCGCAGGCGATCCCCTCGGAGCCCTGAAATGCATCGCCCTCCGCGACGACCCTCCGGCTCTCGCTCTCCGCGGTATCGCCATGGCCCAGCTCGGCGACCTCGCCCGGGCAAAGTTGCTTCTACGCAATGCAGCAAAGGCCTTCGGTCCCAGGGAAGCCGTCGCCCGCGCCCGCTGCCTCGTCGCCGAGACCGAGATCGCCCTGGCCTCGCGTGATCTGGGCTGGTCTGCAAGAACGCTCGATGCGGCAAGAGCTGTGCTGGAAGAACACGGCGATCACCTCAACGCCGCTCACGCACGGTATCTCGAGGTCCGCCGGCTGCTGCTGATCGGCCGCCTCGACGAAGCGGAGGCGCAGCTCTCCGCGCTCGACCCCGCGTCTCTTCCGCCTGCCCTGCGGACCGTGCATGAGCTCGCCGTAGCGGGCATCGCACTCCGCCGTCTGCAGACCGCACGAGCCCGCGCCGCACTCACCCGCGCAGAGCAGGCAGCCCGCCAGGCACGCATCCCCATGCTGCTCGCGGAAGAAGAAAACGACTGGAGCGCTCTGAAGACCCCCGCCGCACGCCGCATTGCCCGTGGAGAAGAACGCCCGCTGCTTCTGGAAGAAGTAGAAGCTCTCTTCGCCTCAAAGACCGTAGTCGTAGACGCCTGCCGTTACGCCGTACGTAGCGGCAGCACCGTCATCCCGCTGACCAGCCGGCCGGTGCTCTTCGCGCTGGCACACGCTCTTGGAGAAGCCTGGCCTGGCGATGTCTCGCGCGATGTATTGCTGGCGAGAGCCTTCGGCACCAGGTGGGTGGATGAATCGCTACGCGCCCGCCTGCGTGTGGAGATCGGCAGGCTCCGCCGCATGCTGCGCCCTATCGCCGGCATCCATGCAACGAAGAAGGGCTTTGCTTTCTCCCTTCCACACCCGCGCGAAGTCGTGGTGCTGGCCCGGCCGGTCGAAGAAGAACATGCCGCGGTGTTAGCCTTTTTGGCGGATGGGGAATCGTGGTCCAGCTCGGCGCTCGCGCTTGCCATGGGAACCAGTCAACGAACAGTGCAGCGCGCGCTCGACTCACTGGCCGCATCGGGCAAGACACAATGGTTCGGACACGGACGCGCCCGCCGCTGGATGACGCCTCCATTGCCGGGATTCACGACCACCTTGTTACTCCCATCTCCTCTGCCAGGTGACTAGTATCTAGCTGACTAGGATTTGATGTGACGAGGACCGAATCATGAACCGAAGCAAAGCAGAGATCGTCCGCGAGTACGGCCCCTTCCCGGGCGTTGATCAGGTCCACGGAGTAACCTTCGACGGCAGCAACATCTGGTTCGCCGCCGGCGGCAGCATCAACGCCCTCGATCCAGCGAGCGGAGAGACGGTTCGCACCCTCGACCTCGCCGGACATGCCGGGACCGCCTTCGACGGCAAGCATCTCTTCCAGATCACCGAAGACCGCATCCACAAGATCGATCCCACCACCGGCACGGTGCTCGCCACCATACCCGCTCCCGGCGGCGGTGGAGACTCAGGCATGGCCTGGGCCGAAGGCTCGCTCTGGGTAGGGCAGTACCGCAGCCGCAAGATCCACCAGATCGACCCCGAGACCGGCAAGGTGCTCCGCGTCATTGAATCCAACCGCTTCGTTACCGGCGTGACGTGGGTCGATGGAGAGCTATGGCACGGCACATGGGAAGGCGACGAGAGCAACCTGCGCCACATCGACCCCAAGACCGGAGAGGTGCTGGAACAGATCGAGATGCCACAGGGCACAGGCGTCTCCGGCCTTGAATCAAACGGCAGCGACCAGTTCTTCTGCGGTGGCGGCGGCAGCGGCGTGATCCGCGCCGTGCGCAGGAAAAAGAGATAATCAGTCCCATGCAACTCAGACTGGCGACACAGGACCACCTCGACAACATCATGCAACTTGTCCGTCGCGTAGTCCCGATCATGCGCGCGAGTGGAAACCTTCAGTGGGACGACCAGTATCCCAATCCCACAGTCTTCGGGAACGACATACAGCAAAACCAGTTGTGGATCGCCGAGATCGATGGCCAGATCGCCGGCGTTGCCGCCATCACCATGGACCAGGAACCTGAGTATGCCGAGGTCGGATGGGATATCACCGAGCCCGCCATCGTCGTTCATCGCTTAGCCGTCGATCCCGCATTCCGTGGCAGCGGAGTTGGAATAGCGCTGATGCAGCAAGCAGAAGTGGTGGCGATAGAACGCGCAATCCCTCGCCTGCGCGTCGACACCAACTCGCAGAACGCAGCGACACAGAAGCTTTTTCCCAAGCTGGGCTACACCTTCGCCGGCGAGATAGGCCTCGGCTTCCGCCAGGGACTACGGTTCTTCTGTTACGAGAAGATCGTCGCGATTTCCTAATCATCCGAACAAACAAGTTCGTTCGGATGATCTTCCACATTGACTGAGCCCGCCGTTGCGCGTAGCGCAACCATTTCGCACCAGAGGTGCGAATGCCTTGCTTAAGGGCACGGCTTCAGCCGTGCCGTACAGAGAGTAAAAAGGAAGGCGGCTTTAGCCGCTGAGGTCAATCGTCAACGTCAAATACAATTCACGTTATGGCGATCCCGACACGTACTGCGAGACCCGGGACGTACTTCGTCACATCCCTAGTAGCCAATCGACGTAGACTCTTTCAAGTTACGCGCAATGCCGAGCTGCTTCTTGAAACCCTGGACCATTATCGCGAGAACTATCTTCTACACGCGTACGTCGTGATGCCCGACCATATCCATCTGTTGCTGACACCGACGCAGATTACGCTCGAACGAGCAATGCAGCTGATCAAGGGAGGGTTCTCTCATCGCTTCCATGCATCACAGCCCGTATGGCAGCGAGGATTTACGGACCATCGAATTCGGGACGTAGAGGGCTATGCGACGCGTCTTGAATACATCGCCCAGAATCCTGTGCGAGCTAAGCTGTGTGCAACTGCTGAGGAGTATCCGTATTCTTCCGTCAATCCAACGATTCGGCTGGACGAGTACCTCAGCGGCTAAAGCCGCTCTCTCCTTAGACATTGGTTCGGCACGGCTAAAGCCGTGCCCTTAAGCAAAACATTCGCGCTTCGCGCGAACGGAGAGACAGTTCTTGAGAATAATCCGCAAGGATTTGACGTCGCATCTTGTTTGAATCTTTTATAGCTTGTGCTTAATCTGCGGATGATCTTCAGCATTGGCTCAACCAACCGTTGCGCGCAGCGCGACCATTTCGCACCGCAGGTGCGAATGCCTTGCTCCGGGGTCCCCGGCCAGCTCTGCTGGCTGGGGTGGTTAAGGGCACGGCTTCAGCCGTGCCGTAACAGACTCGGAAAGACACGCGGCTTTAGCCGCTGAGGTACCGCTTCAAAGCCTACCGAACAACCTACTAAGCCGTACAAGCACTCACCCTCCCCACCCTGCTCCACACCTCAGTCCTTCCAAACAACTTGATCCCCACATACCCCCGCAACTCCAATCGATCACCATTCCGCGCCATCGATCCGTGATACGTCCTGCCCGACTTCGGATCATAGAGATAGCCACCATCCGCATGGTTCTGGTCCGAGAGATGAAACCCATGTCCGATCACCAGGCCACACAACGGCTGTTTGCGCTTCGCCTCATCCGGATTGTGAATATCGAAGCGTGTAGGCGCCTGGCTGCTGATCGCGATCAACCGCGCACACAACTCCTGCCCGCATGGCGCAATGCGGATAACGGACCCAGTAGGCTCCACCCAGTCACCCAGAACACCGGGCTGCTCAGCCTGCAGTGTGGCCGTAATCACCAGGAAAAGACCTGCAATCAGCTTCAACATAAACACCTCAAACCGAGCGAAAGGCCAGAACAGCATTGAGTCCGCCGAAGGCGAAAGAGTTCGAGAGTGCGAGCACCGGCTCACTGTTTCGCTCGATCCGCCGTGGTTCGCCAGTAATCACATCGAGCCCAAGCTCTGGATCGATCTCGCTGGCATGCGCTGTATGCGGCAGCTCGCCATGCTGTAACGCAAGTACGGTCGCCACGGCTTCCAGCGCTCCTGAGGCGCCCATCGCATGGCCATGCGTCGATTTGGTAGAGCTCACCGGAATTCTGCCCGTTTCCTCCGCAAAGACCATGTGGATCGCCTCTGCCTCCGTTCCATCGTTGACGAGGGTCCCTGTACCGTGCGCATTGATATAGCGCACCGGTGCGCGCAACTCGCCGCAGTCCAGCAATGCCCTGCGCATGGCGGCAGCAGGTCCGCTGGGTGCAGGCTGCGTGATGTGCCGCGCATCGGAAGACATACCGAAGCCGACGATCTCTCCCAGCACCTGTGCTCCTCGCCGCTCCGCGATCTCCATCTCTTCCAGAACCAGAACGCCCGAGCCTTCGCCAAGGGTCATGCCGTCGCGGTCTTTGGCGAACGGACGGCAGAAGGTCGGCGAGACCACACGCAGGCTGTTCCATGCCCGCAGAAATCCGAAGGTCAGCGGCGCATCATGACCTCCGGTGACCGCAGCGTCCACCATGCCAGAGCGCACCATGTGAAAGGCCTGGCCAATGGCGTGCGTCGCCGAAGCGCAGGCAGTGGAGACGGTATAGGCGGGTCCGGTGATGCCATACTCCATCGAGACCAGGCTGGTTCCCGCATTGGCCATCGCACGCGGCACCGTGAGTGGATGAACGCGCGCGCCCTGCGTGTAAAGCTTCTCCAGCGCAGGCTCTTCCGCCATCCTGCCACCCGCGGAGCAGCCGAAGACAACGGCAATCCGGCTGCCGTCGAGCGTAGCGGGCATGCCAGACTGCTCGATTGCCTCGTGTGCCGCCACCAGGGCAAACTGCGACGAACGCTCAGAGAGCAGCATCTGGTCCGGCGAGAGCAGCTTGTCCGGTTGGAAATCATCCACCCGCGCCGTAGAGCTGAAGTTCAACCCCACCCGCTCCTCCTCGGAGAGAGGAAGAAAACCGTCTCTGCCTTCGCGCAGTGCGCGGAAGAATCTCTCCGTGCCGATGCCGATGGCGGTGACACAGCCCATGCCCGTAATGGCAACACGTCTCATGCGGTGCTCGTTTGGGAATCAGGAGTGACAGGCTTTGCCGCGACCGCCTGTTGAATGGCCGCCGCCATCGCGCCAATGTTATCGATCGTGGCCAGCGCGCTCTCCGGAATGGCGATGTCGTACGCCTCTTCCACATCGAAGGCCAGCGTCACCTTATCCAGCGAGTCCAGCCCGACCTCGTCAAAGGTCGAAGCAGGCGAAAGCGTCTCCGGCGGAACCTTCTTGGCTGTCGCAATCAGTTTGATGCAGTGTTGCTGGATCGTTTCCAGTTGCTGAATCGTTTCCATCTCCATCAGATATCTCCTGCACAGCGGTGAAATAAGGGGTAAGGTGAAGTGCGGTGAACGTCACTAGAGCATTTTTCATCGAGCATCGTGCTCATGACTTCCGCCTCGAAACACACAGTCGCGCAAACGGCTTTTCTTCGATCCGGATCTCGCTCATAGGAAGTCCTGCTGCGGAACACATGCGTTGCCAGTCCTCCCGTACAAACGCTCTACGCACCGATACCGGCCCGTCATGACGCACGAAGCGATGCCATCGCAACGCCCAGGCCAGCACCTTGAAGCTGTAATACGCTTTGGCGCTGCGGCGAAGATCGTTGATGAACCATCCGCCGGTGGCCGTCGCCTCCATCCATGCCAGGAAACGCACGATCTGATCTTCGGTCAGATGATGCGTCAGCAGCGAGCTGACGATCAGCGTTGCAGGACCCTGATACGTGAAGACATCGCCGGTCATCCACGCAATGGTAGAGCCCTTCGGCGTGAACTCTTTCGCCGCCTGAGCCGCATGCGGATTCAGATCGATTCCGGTCAGGTGCACGCCACGCTGGCGGGCTGTCTCCGAAGCTTCCACCGCGCGCAGCAGACCTCCGCCACCGCTGCCTACATCCAGCAGATGAACCGGCCCATCGCAGTGCTGCAGTGACTCCTCAATCCATTCAAGCGAAGGCGTGTATCCGCCGAGCACACGGTTCACCTCTTCCAGGTCGCGCAGGCATTCACGAAACGTTGGATAGGAACACGGTTCATCCATCCACTCCGTAAGGTGAGCGCGCTGGGTGAAGTCCTTCCGTTCAGACCGCATGGAACTCCATCGTCTCCGCTGTCAGCCCCGGACCGAACGACATCGCCAGACCTTTCTCTCCTGCCTGCGCCGAGCGCATCAGCTCCTCCAGAACAAACATCACGGTCGCGGAAGACATATTGCCATAACTGCGCAGCACATGACGCGATGCGGTCAGCGCTTTGGCTGGCAGATCGAGTCCGCGTTCCACCGCATCCAGTACCGAGTTGCCGCCTGGATGTATCGCCCAAAGAGTTGTACCGTTGTTTGCAACCTCCGCCCCGGACTGCCGAAGCCACTTCTCAATCTCGCCGGGCACCTGTCCTGAGAGATGCATCAGGAATCCTCCATCGCCGATACGCCAGGTGATCAAGTCTCGGGTGTCCTCGACCATCACGGTGCGGAACGCATCGATGGCCAGACCGCCCGGCTCGCTCGAGATCAGGCTTGCGGCGCAGCCATCGCCGAAGATCAGGAACGACAACACCTCAGCCAGCTCCTGTGACTCCTGCAGATGCAGCGTGCACAGCTCCAGGTTGACCAGCAGAACACTCTCATCCGGTGCGGAGCGGACAATGTGCTGTGCCTGACGCAGACCGTTGATGGCGGCATAGCAGCCCATGAACCCGACCATCGTCCGCGAGACCTCGCGCGACAGACCGAGATGGTCGATGATCGCGAAGTCCAGTCCCGGCGCGTAGTGACCGGTGCACGAGGTCACGATCACATGGCGGATGCGGCCCCGTTCAGCCTGCGTCAGATTCAGGCGGTCAAGCGCTTTGTAAAGCAGCCGCGGAGCCCAGCGTTCATAGACACGCATGCGCTCTTCGGTGCCGGGAAAGCGGTTGAGCTGGTAGAACTCATGCGCATTCACCGCATCGTCCGCAAATGGCGGCACAACCTGCAGCACGGAGTAGCGGCGATCGATCTCTGCCTTGGCCGCCATGCGATGAAAGAGTGACCGCGCACGGTCATCCTGCAGCAGTTTGCCGGCAAAGGCGACGAAGGCTCCATGAACCTCATGTTCCGGAGCCGCTGTTGCAATGCGATGAATAAAAGCTTGGGCCACGATTGTCTCAGTATCTTAGACGTTCGACTTCTAGCGCTTGAAGAATATGGATGTAACTCTCTTGTCACCGCGGCGGGGGAACGGTCAGTCGCTTGGTACCTCAGCGGCTAAAGCCGCATCTCTTCGGGCACCGTATGGGACGGCTAAAGCCGTCCTCTTAAGCAAGACATTCGCACCTTTGGTGCGAAATGGTTGCGCTATGCGCAACCGAATAATGCAGCTAAGTGCGATCGGTCGGCAACAAAAGCATGTCTCTCGTTCGCGCGTAGCGCGATGCCTTGCTTCGGGGTCCCCGGCCAGCTCTGCTGGCTGGGGTGGTTAAGGGCACGGCTTTAGCCGTGCCGTACAGGCTAGCTCGGA
>JABFXN010000375.1 GCA_013361705.1 Acidobacteriaceae bacterium | reverse complement strand
GGGAGTGATCCTGGGTCAGACGGTGCAGCTCGCCCTTACGCAGACGGTAGCACCGCGAGTCGCCCGCGTGCGCCGTCCATACTTCAAAGGGAGCCTCATGGCCTTCCTCGCCGCGCTGCACAAGCAGCGAGACCAAGGTCGTGCCCATACCGCGCAGGTCGGGGGAGGTCTTTGCCTTGGTGATGACCGCTTTGTTGGCCGCGGCGACGGCATCGTCAAGAAGCTGTGCCGGAGAGGTGCGGCGTTTTGCTGCTCTTCGCGCGACGAACTCTTTCAGGAAGGTCTCTACGGCAAGATGGCTGGCAATCTCACCGGCGGCAGCTCCTCCCATGCCGTCACAGACCACAAAGAGCCCGGCCTTTGCATCGGCGCCGCAGGCATCCTCGTTGCCTTTGCGGACACGGCCGACGTCCGACAGCATGGCGTGCTCAAGCTTCAGATCCCGACGGGCTTCCATCCACCACCGACGATACACGCTTCTGTGGAAGGGCGATTGCATTTTTCAGCGCATCGGTTAGCCTCAAAGTCACTGTGGGACGAATTCTGCTCGGTGACAACCTCTCCAGACTCAAGAAGCTAGCTACGGGCTCTGTTCCGCTGATCTACATTGATCCGCCGTTCAATACAGGCCGCATCCAGAAGCGGCAGCGCATCCGCACTATCCGCGATGAGGCCAACGGCGACCGCAGTGGATTTGCAGGGAAACGGTATCGCACGGAGAAACTGGATGGTCCGGCGGGCTACCACGATATCTTCGATGACTTTCTCGGCTTTCTGCAGCCCCGCCTGCAAGAGGCCTACCGTGTGCTTTCGCCGGCAGGATCGTTTTTCCTGCACCTGGACCCGCGCGAAGTGCACTACGCCAAGGTGATGCTCGACGGTATCTTCGGCCGCGAGTGCTTCCAGAACGAGATCATTTGGGCATACGACTATGGCGCCCGGTCAAAGTCACGCTGGCCGTCCAAACACGACAACATCCTCTGGTACACGAAGGATCCCGCGAACTTTACCTTCCATCTCGACGAGTGCGATCGCATCCCCTACATGGCTCCGAAGCTGGTTGGAGAGCAGAAGGCGGCGAAGGGCAAGACGCCGACCGATGTCTGGTGGCACACCATCGTCTCGCCCACCGGCAAGGAGAAGACCGGCTATCCAACGCAGAAGCCATTGGGCGTGCTGGAGCGCATCGTGAAAGTGCACTCCAATCCCGGCGACCTGGTGCTGGACTTCTTCGCCGGCTCCGGGACAACAGGAGAAGCCGCCATCCGCAACGGCCGCGACTTCCTCCTGATGGACTCAAGCAAGGAAGCCGTCGCCATCATGCGCAAACGTCTGGCGAAATGGACCAGGAATAAGAAGTAGAAAGGTTCGATACTCTTTTTGGTTTGTCATTTCGTGGCGTAGCGAAGAAATCTGCTGTTGTAGCGCCCAAAAAGGCGCGGCCAAAGCCGCGCCTTCATTCAATCATTCAATTTAGCTGGCTGGTTCTTCCAACTAGCAACCAGGAACTAGCAACCAGCAACTAGCTGTCTTCCCGCACCGTTGCCCGAAAGCCATAGGTCTCATACCGTGTCGAGAGTTTGCCATTCGATACGGTCACCACGGTGTAGCCCACGGGCGATCCCATATGCGTACCCTTCCACCAGTTGCCGCTCACAGCGCCGGAAGTGATGTACTGCACGCCCTTCCAAGTGACAACCTCGTTGACGTGGGTATGGCCCTGCAGTACGGCCAGAACGTTGTGTCCTTCGAAGGTCTTGATCACCTCTGCAGAGTTCGCCACCGTCAGTCCGTGATGCGCTGAAGGCGTAGCCGGAGGCGGAAGGTACTGCTCATAGGCCGAGATGATGGGAATGTGGCTGGTCACGACGATCGGCGTTCCGGCAGGGACCTTCTTCAGATCGGCGTCCAGCCAGCTGAGCTGATCGGCTTCAATGCGACCTTCATAGGCGCGATCGCCGGTGATAAAGATCGAGTCCAGAATGACGAAGTGAATGCCCTTGTGATCGAAGGAGCGGTAGCGAGCACCCATGCGGTCTTCAAAGGTCTTCTTGCCATAGAGCGGATCGGTCGGGGAGACGCCGCTCTTGGGATAGATTCCCAGCACATCGTGGTTGCCGATGGCATGGTGCACCTTCAGGCCAAGGTCTTGTTCGGTCTTGTTGTAGAGATCGAAGAGGCTGAGCGCACGTGATGTCGGAACCTCCAGCGAGTCGAAGACATGATCGCCACCCTGAATGGCAAAGTCAGCCTTGATGGTCCGCATCTTCTTGAACGCCATATCGCAGCCCTTGGCAGCATCGAGCTCCGGCTGGATGTGGGTATCGGTCAGAAAGAGGAAGGTGAAGTCCTGCTGCTGAGCATGGGCGGACGGAGCGTCGACGCCGAGCGCAAGGGCGGCTCCGGCAGTGCCTGCGAGTGTAAGAAAATCTCTGCGGTGCATGGCCAAAACGGTAGCTGATGGATGTAAAGAAACGATGAATCGCTTGATGGGGCAACGAGAGTATCGCCTCGCCAAACGGTCTGCCAGTCTTACTTGCGCCGCCTCAATTTACCGTCAGGAGTCAGCTCATACAGTCCACCGTGGTAGTACATCTCTCCGGGCAGATAAGAGCAGAGCCAGATGATCGAACCCATCAGATCACGCAGCGGATACAGCAGCGTGTAGCGCGCCCAATTCGGATCGTCCAGTGTCCTCAGCATGGTCAAAGCCTGCACCATGCGATTTACACAGGCAGCAGCAAGGAATCCAAAACCGAACAGCGGATGACCTGCAAGCAGGCCCCACAGTAGGCCAAGCACACCAAAGGGAAGAGCAAAGGTAAGGCCAGTGCCGAGGTGCCCCGCGGGCCGGGAGCGGCGCGTGCTCTGCATCCAGCGAAGCTGATTGCGGAAGCTGAGCATCAGCGTGGTCTTCGGGACTGTCAGGTCGATGATGTGCGGCGACATGATCACCTGCCTGCCCTGCTCAGCCAGGCGATTGCCTAGGATGAAATCCTCGGCATGGTACTGGCCGAGGTCCTCGTATCCGCCGGCATGGGCGAAAGCATCGCGGCGCAGGATCATGGTGACGCCAAGCGAGAACTTTGTGCCGCCTTCAACCATGGTCGCCACCAGAACGCCGGCACACATCTCCACGGTCTTGCCCATGGCATCGAGAGCGGTGGCAATGCCGGGCTCATCGACAGTTCCGCGGTAAAGGCAGGAGGAGAGAGCGGTGCCGTCTTTCAGGTCCTGGACGCAGCGCAGCAGGTAATCCGGAACCACCCGTGCGTCGGCATCGCTGGTCACCAGCGTCTCGTGCCTGGCAGCTTCAGCAAGCACACCGAGCGAGTACATCTTCGCGTTGGGATACTTCGGTTCGCCGCAGGTTAAGTAGCGCGCATTGACCTGCGGATATCGCTGTCCTACTCGCTGTGCCAATTGCAGGCCGGCATCGTTGGAGTGACGAGCGACAAAGATCATCTCCCATTCACCCGGATACTGCTGCTCGAAGAAGGAGACGAGGTTGCGCTCGAGGCCGGGCTCATCGCCGTGCAGCGGCTTGCAGACGCTGACCGGAGGAACAAAGTCGGCAGGCATGCGCTCGGCCACTTTTTTGCGCCTACGGTATTTCAACGCGGCCACAATCACCATGCCGGTGTAGATGGCAGACGTAACTGTACCCAGAATTGAAAGGGACAGCAGGCCCCGGAGAGCCCACCCCCAAAGTGTCAAACTCACTATTTCTTCGGCCCCACTGGTCGTTTGAAAGGTACGAGACCCGGACCCTGCGGCTGCTGTGCCTGGTGGATGCGAGTG
>JABFXN010000010.1 GCA_013361705.1 Acidobacteriaceae bacterium | reverse complement strand
GGACTTCGCTGTCATTCAGAATGATGGTCTGGGGCACCCCTTCAATCAGGTGACGGCCCTTGATTTCCATCGTCAGCGACTTCTCGAGTGGGAACGCACTCCCTATTTCAATCTTGATCCGCTCGGCGGTGAGTTCGCCAATCAGCAAGTTATATTTTCGCTTCACGTAAGTCATGATGGCTTCGTCCAATTGGTTTCCCGCCATACGCCAGGAACGGGCGTAGACGATGCCACTCAGAGAGATCACCGCAATATCCGTAGTGCCTCCCCCAATATCGACAATCATGCTTCCTGTGGGTTCACTGACGGGAAGCCCCGCACCAATCGCCGCCACCATGGCCTGCTCCACCAGATAGACCTCGCTGGTTTTCGCACGGTAAGCCGCGTCCATGACCGCGCGTCGCTCCACCTGCGTGATCTCCGCGGGCACACCAATCACAATGCGTGTATGTACCGACATTCGGCGATTGTGCGCTTGCCGGATAAAGTAACTCAACATCTTCTCGGCCACTTTGAAATCGGCAATGACCCCCTCTTTCAACGGCCGAATTGCAATGATGTGGTCGGGCGTACGCCCCAGCATTTCCTTGGCCTCTCTTCCCACCGCCTCCACCTCACCGGTGTTCTTATCAATGGCCACGATAGATGGCTCGTTCACCACGATGCCCTCGCCGCGAACATAAACGAGTGTGTTGGAGGTTCCCAGATCGATGGCCAAATCGCTTGAGAAATGGCTAAGGAGCTGCCTTAGGTTCCACACGGGATTCTCAAGAAGCTGATCCCAAGTCGTCTTTCGCTTGGCGCTTGGCTTGTTTGAGTGTCAGCGATTGGATCCTTGACTCCATATTCCCCCTAGCTCGTAGGTGGAGGATTGTGATGCAGTTCCAGATCATTTGCAATACAAATCAGATCCACCGCGCTCGATTCCCATTACGGAATCTCAGAGGGCCATATTGCTGCCTCAGTGGCCGCTTCGGTTATCGAAGTCGCCCAATTTGAGAACTCCAGCGACCGTTGCTTTAACCGGGTATCGCCGTCATTCCTTCGCGGTATTGCGGCATGACGATCTCAATCTGCAGGCCGTGCGGTAAGACATTCTCGGCGCGTATCGTTCCACCATGGATCCGGACCACGCGTTCGGCGATCGCCAGACCAAGCCCTGCACCGCCGGACTGACGATCACGGGCGTCTTTCACCCGATAGAACGGCTCGAAGATGCGTAGTAATTCCGCTTCCGGAACTCCCGGCCCATGGTCTCGGACTGCCAGACGCATCAACGAGCCATCGCATGTGAGGGATACCTCGACCGCAGTACCAGGGTCGGAGTAGCGGATTGCATTACGGACGACATTCTCGACTGCGCTCTGCAGCAGCTCCGCGTTGCCATGCAGGAAACATTGCTGCTCGGCGACGATTCGGACGACGCCGGATGATTCGCGTGATTCGAACTCTGCGTTGCGTACCACCTGCAAGACAAGTGCGGTGACATCGACCTCGGTCATCGGAACCTGCTGGGCCGACATATCCAGCTTCGCAATTGTCAGCAGCCGGCCGATCATTTCGTCGAGGAGACCCAGATCTTCTTCCATGTGATCGAAGGCAGGATCGTTGCCCTTTCTTTCGCGGCCAAGGTCAAGTGCGACATTCAGGCGCGCCAGTGGTGAGCGCAGCTCATGCGACACATCCGAGATAAGCTGACGTTGCCGCGAAATGAGCTCTTCGATGCGGGTCGCCATGGAGTTGAAGTCGCGTACCAGGTCTCCAAGCTCGTCTTTCCTGAGACTTATCGCAGGCGCGGCGCGTGTGCTCAAATTACCACTCGCGAGCTGTTGCGACGCCTCGCGTAATCGGAGAATCGGAGTAGTCAGGTATCGGGCGAGGAGATAGCAGATAAGGCCCGACACAAAAAGAGCCACTCCCCATTGCAGTGCAGCCGCTCCCCGATGAATCCCGAGAGCTGCCCGAGGACCGGCAGGCAGTTCGGTCGCAAAAATGTAGTCACGACCGCTATGTCCTTTTACCGGCAGGGCAACTCGCGCGATGCCGTACTTCATATTGAAATTGGAGGTCTTCGATGCGGCGACGCGCGTCGTCATCTCATGGAAGGACTCGCAATCACTTCCCGCGATTGCGTTGCCGTTCGCGTCAGAGAGACATGCCTTCAAATGTGTCTCCTGCGCAATTCGTTCGATGTATGTCGACGCAGAAGATACGCCGCCCTGCTCATGCATCGCCGCGGCAATTATTCCGGAGTACTGGGCCGTATCCGTTAAGGTTGCGTGCCATTGTGAAGGAACACCGCGTGGCTCAACAATGAACGTGATGACCACCGCGATGGCGGTGGCAATGACAGTTAGCCAGAAACAAAGAAAGATCTTGAGAAAAAGGCTAGGCATGGTCAACCTTCTTTTGCCTCTCCGCGCGATACAAAGAGGTAGCCGCTACCTCTAACGGCCTTGATCCTTTGGTTATTCTGCGCAGTCCCGAGCTTTTTACGAAGGTTGCTGACATGCACATCGATGACCCGGTCGAATGGTCCGAGTTTCCGGCCGAGCACCGCTTCGGTGAGCAGTTCCCGCGAGAGGATCTGGCCTGCGCCGCGAACGAGTACCTCAAGTAGCGTGAACTCCACACTGGTCAGATTGAGAGGCAGGTCATCCAGCCATGCTTCACGGATTGCTGGGTCCAGGCGGATATCTCCCACAACCAATGGACCAGATGGTGTTACAGTTCTCGCGGTTCGGCGCAGGATTGCGCGGATACGAGCGATAAGTTCCCGCGGATTAAAAGGTTTGGGAACGTAGTCGTCGGCACCGATCTCCAGTCCCTGTATCCGATCAGAATCTTCGCCGCGCGCTGTGAGCAGCAGTACCGGAACAGTCGACAACTTTCGCAGCCGGCGCAGTACATCAAGACCACCCATGCCGGGCAGCATGACGTCAAGAACGACGAGTGCATGCTCCTTCGCAAGAGCCCGCTCAAGGCCGCGCGGTCCATCATGAACAGTTTCGATCGTGAAGCCTTCCGTGCCTAAACGTTCGGCCAGAAGACTGCACAATTGAACGTCATCATCGACGATGAGAACTCGATCCATTCTCCAACGCCAACTGCCTCCAGCTTGATGCTAGACCATAACATCGCAGCCCCGATCTGTCTTTACACAACTTTACTTTGCTTTACCAACCTTTATCGCACCGGCCTCGACCTCTTGCTGAAATCGAATTGCGGCAAGGAGAGCACATCACACTCTCGCCGCTGAATCGAGGAAACCGATGAAGCGTCTCGTATCTATCGCGTGTCAATCGCTGCTTGCGCTGTTGCTTGGCAGCGTCGAAACAACAACACTGGAAGCAGAGTATGATCCCGGCGTTACGGTCCGCAGTCCATTTGCATTTACCGCCGGCGGTCAAAACATGGAAGCCGGAGTCTATGTCATCGAACAAAGCTCCGAGAGGTACGTGTTGTCATTTGTGGATGTGAAGACCGGACAGCGCAGGCTGCTGGCAATGAATCCCGGACGGCAACAGACCGGCGAACAGCATGGACAACTCATCTTTCTCGACTGCGGCGGCCGAAGTGTTCTAACTGAAGTGCACATACCGGGAAGCGACATGTCCAGTAAGCTTCGTGACCTCATGCATTCCGATGCGAAGAGCTGTTCTTCCACTACTAGAACATCGATCGCGATGCGTTGAGCGATAGAGGGGTTGCGGCATAGGAGCCGTCATGACGGCAGTTGAAATTGAAACCAAAAAGGAGTGTTTCGTATGAAACGAATTGTTGTTTGGTCGGGATTGGTATTCCTGGTATTACTGGCGGTCTTCGGTATCGCCCGTGCCGATAGTTGGAGACATCACGGGTGGGGCGGAAGAGAGTGGGGCTTTCGTGGACCCTTGGGTTACGTGAGCCATGAACTGCGTTTGACGGACACGCAGAGAACGCAGGTCCAGACTCTCTGGCAATCCGAGCGCCCAACGGTAGCGGCATTGATCAAGGAGCTGGCTTCAGAGGGCAGAGAGATGGATGCGGCAACGACGGGTAGCGGGGATAATGTCCAGATCCAGACAATCGCTTCCCGTCAGGGCGCAACGATAACCAAGCTCCTGCTGGAGAAGCAGCACTTCAAATCGAAAGTCTACTCCGAGATTCTTACCCCGGAACAGCGCACCAAAGCGGAAGAACTTGAGAAGCGCTGGAGCGCGCATCTGGACCGTCTTGCAGATAGGATCGGCAGTAGTGATGATCTGCCACATCACTAGCGTGGGCTCTTTTTTGTTTGTCATCCCGCAATGGGGCCCCCGACCAGCTTTGCTGGATGGGGCGGGAATGGGGCTCCCGACCAGCTTTGCTGGATGGGCGGAAATGGATCTGCTTTTTGAGAAGTGCGGTGAGACACAGTATTCGATAGACCTATACCGTACGTCTTCAACATTCAACTTTTAAATTTCAACGAGCGCCGCAGGCGCTCCCTCACTTCCCGATACAAAAGCTCGAGAAGATGAGATTCAACACATCATCCGCTGTAGTTGCACCGGTCAGCTCATCCAGCCCGCGCAGGGCACCGTAGATATCCAGCAGCACCATCTCATGCGGAATCCCTGCGCCGGCAGCGATGATTGCAGCATCCAGGCCATCAATCGCCTGTTGCACCGCTTGCTGCTGCCGCAGGTTGGTCAGCATCGCGGTCTCGCTGGTTACTGCGCCAGTCTTCAGCTTCGCCAGCAACAGATCGCGTAGATCACCAATGCCCTCGCCCGTCAGGGCCGAAACCTCAATTCCCTCGCCCACGGTCTCAGCAACGTCGATCTTGTTCCACACCACGACGGCCTCACGCTGCCGCAGCTCTTCCATCCAGGCACGTTCTTCATCATTGATGGTCTGCGTGGCGTCCAGCACCAGAAGCACCAGGTCGGCATCGGCCATCGCCTCGCGTGTCTTGCGAATGCCGATGCTCTCGGCCTCGTCGCTGCTCTCGCGAATGCCTGCCGTGTCTACCAACTCGACCGGAATGCCGCCCAGTGAGACACGTTCTGTCACCAGGTCGCGCGTCGTTCCCGCCGCTGCCGTCACAATAGCGCGCTCGCGCTCAACCAGGCGATTGAAGAGGGAGCTCTTGCCTGCGTTCGGCCTGCCGACAATCGCCATCGTCACGCCTTCGCGCACCAGGCGGCCTTGCGTATAGCTTGCAGCCAGCTCAACCAGAGGCGCGCGTACTTCCTTCAGCGTGTCAAGGATTGCCTGCTGGGGCATTACGTCTACATCGTCTTCGGCGAAGTCGATGCCCGCCTCCAGCGCGGCGATCAGTTTCACCAGCGCATCCTTCACCGGACGCACCCGTTCGGCCAGCGCTCCACCAAGTTGCTGTGCCGCGACACGCACCTGGTGCAGCGTCTGCGCCTCGATCAGGTCACGGACTGCTTCGGCCTGCGTAAGGTCCAGACGTCCTGATAGAAATGCTCGTTCGGTAAACTCTCCCGGCCGCGCCAGCCGCGCGCCTGCGGCAATTGCTCTGCGCAGGATCATCTCCAGCACCACCGGAGATCCATGCGCGGCAATCTCCACCACATCGTCGCTCGTGTACGAGTGAGGCGCCGCGAAGTAGGTCGTTACGACCTCATCGAGTTTGCTGCCATCCTCGTCCAGCAGATCGCCGAAGCGAGCACGGCCTGCCTCCATCGGCGCGCGCAGATGCAGCATCGGTTCGGCGATGCTGCGTGCTTCCGCCCCGCTGATGCGTACGATGCCGATGCCGCCGCGTCCCGGCGGTGTGGCGATGGCGACAATCGTCTCCTGTTCCACAAAATCCTTACCTGTTCGGTTGTGCTGCGTTTACCGCGCCGCCAATGTCGGGGGCACGGCCTGCACGCAACCCTGCAACAATCTGCTGCAGGAAGTCGTTGGCTGCGCCGGGATTATTTGGCAGGAACAGCGTATTCGTCCCGCTGCGCAGAC
Organism: Acidobacteriaceae bacterium; assembly: GCA_013361705.1. Lineage (GTDB taxonomy): Bacteria > Acidobacteriota > Terriglobia > Terriglobales > Acidobacteriaceae > Terriglobus. The sequence goes on along the minus strand of JABFXN010000010.1, from coordinate 7,965 downwards.
CAATATCCTTCAGCGTGTCGAAGTACTGCGTCACCAGCACCAGCGCCATAACATCTTCGGCGGTCGTTCCCGGAACCGCTTCACGGAAATGTTCAATCGAGCTGCGCAGACCATCGATAATCGCCTGTCTCTCGGCGGCAATGCCCTGCCCCTGCAGGGCCTTCGATTGCGCCTCAGCCTCGGCCTGCTTCACCTTCAGCACCTTCTCCGCCTCGCCGCGAGCCTGTGCCGCCACTTGGGCACGCTGTGCGGCGTTGATATCGTTCATCGCCGTCTTCACCTTTACATCCGGAACGATGTCGGTCACCAGAGCGGTCAGAATGATGAAGCCGAAGCCATTCATGATCGAGTCCAGCTCGCTCTTCACTCCCACGGAGATGCCGCTCTGTTGTTCGAAGGTCTCATCCAGCGTCAGCTTTGGCACGTGGCCGAGGATCGAGTTGAAGACGAATGACTCGATCTGCTTCTGTGGCTTGCTTAGTTTGTAGAAGGCGTCAAAGATGCGCTCTTCCAGCACCTGGTACTGCACGCTTACCGGAATCTGCACGAAGACGTTGTCGCGTGTCTTGGTCTCGACCGAGAACTGCGCCTGCTGCACCTGGAGGTCAACGAAGAAGACCCGCTCAGCATACGGAATCAGGAGATGGAGGCCGGGCTTGGTAATGCGATGAAACTTACCAAAGCGCTCTACCACTCCTGCGGTATAGGTGCGGACCGTGTAGAGCGTTTTGAGAATCGTGACCAGCAACACAATACCGATCACAAAGGCGACAAACAGCAGAAGGGTGGCAGCAGTGTCCATAGAAGAACCTCAGCGGTCTTGAGAATACCTCAGACCGAATTCCAGAGCGCATACCAATGCTCAGGGCGTTCCGGATATCGATTGAAGCTGGGTCATCTTTTTGTCATTTCGTAGTGCGGCGGAGAGCTTCTCTACCGATAGTTTTCGGATAGAGGTTTACTTCCCGCCGCAGGCCGCCACCGTCGTCGGTCCACCATTGTTGATGGTGATGACATGGAACGGAAGCGTCCGCACGAACTCCGCATCGGCCAGCTTCATCTTCGGTGTCCCCTTGGGGGCGCGTTTGTCCCACCAGATGCGACCGTCAGCGATCATGTACCCCTGCCAGTTGTGGAAGAGGTCTTTATCCTCTGACTTCAAAATGGCGCATCGCGTCGCCGGATCGAAGATCTCATCAAAGTGTTCGAGCAATCCCTGCCGGGAGACCAGCTTCGGCTTGCCCTTCACGGTGGCTCGCACCGGGTAGTCGAGCATTAAGGCAACCGCCACCTTATCGTTCTTCTCCAGGGCCGCCCGGAACTCATGGAGGAATGCAATCGAGTCGCGGCAATCATCGGCACCGATCTGCCGGCACACATCCTGCGCCCAAGCACAAGTAGAGAGGAGACAGGCAATCAAACCAACCAGGGCACGCATGCCGATATTTTTACTCCGCCAACCCCAAAAGATTCCAACAACCTTTTGGATAATTCCGTCATCTTCGTCAGATCCAACTGGCAACTCAAGTCAGGCACCCCTCTCGCCCAACCAATGCCGTACCTTTTCAACTTTTAACTTTCAACCTTTAACTGTTTTTAGCCGCCCTGATCCACTGCATCATCTGCTCTGCCGGAACCACCCCGGCCTGCTGTGCCATGACCCGGCCATGGCGGAAGACGATAAAGTTCGGGATGCCCCGTACCTGGTATCGCGCGCTCAACTGCGGATTCGCCTCGGTATCCACCTTCAGCACCAGCGCCTCTCCCGCCATGGCGCTGGCTACCTCGGCGACATACGGCGCGGCCATGCGGCAGGGACCACACCAATCTGCCCAGAAGTCCACCAATATTGGGACCGGTGACTGCTGCACGATCTCATCGAACTCCGCGGCATTCACGGCGATCGGCGCTGCGACCGGCGGCAGCGGAGCCTTGCACTTGCCACACCGGCCGATGTCCGCCAGATGCCTGGACGGAATCCGGTTCTTTTGCCCGCATTGGTGGCACGCGCGAATCATGATCTAACCTCGATCTATAAATCAGATGCTTCAGACCCCTTATCGGCATCTGAGTCTCAAAAGGATACGATGCGCGCCATTGGATATACTCAGCCCGGACCTCCCGACGTTTTGCAGGACATCACGCTCCCGGATCCCGTCGCCGCCGGCCGCGACCTTCTGATTGAGGTCAAAGCCATCTCCGTCAACCCGGTCGATATGAAAGTCCGGCAGAGCGCCGGTCCTGTCGACGGCCAGCCTTACCGCGTTCTCGGTTACGACGCCGCGGGTGTGGTGAAAGCGGTTGGCCCCGAGGTCAAAAACTTCCGTCCCGGCGATGAGGTCTTCTACGCCGGTACCCTGCTGCGCCAGGGCACCAACGCCGAACTGCACCTGGTCGACGAGCGTATTGTGGCCGGCAAGCCTAAGTCGCTGGACTTCGACCACGCCGCCGCCCTCCCGCTGACCGCCATCACCGCCTGGGAGCTGCTCTTCGACCGGCTTGGCGCCGTCCCTGGACGCAAGGACGACACGCGCTCACTTCTGATCGTCGGCGCCGCCGGCGGAGTCGGCTCGATCCTGGTCCAGCTCGCCCGTCAGTTGACCGGCCTGCACATCATCGGCACTGCCTCCCGCCCCGAGACGAAGACGTGGGTTGAGGAGCTGGGAGTCCATGACGTGATCGACCACTCCCAACCGCTGCCGCCGCAGCTCAACGGCCGCCAGCCCAACCTGATCGCCAGCCTTACCAATACGCAGGATCACTTCCCGCAGCTTGCCGAGGTGCTCGCACCGCAAGGTCATCTGGGGCTTATCGATGATCCCGCATCCATCGACGTGAAGCTACTGAAGCGCAAGGCCGCCTCTCTGCACTGGGAGTACATGTTCGCGCGCTCCATGTTCCAGACCGCAGATATCGAACAGCAGGGCCAGCTTCTCCAACAGGTCGCCACCATGGTCGACTCCGGCGCCATCCGCACCACCGCCGGTGAGAACCTCGGCATCATCAACTCCGCGAATCTGCGCTCTGCGCATGAACGCATCGCTACCGGCAAGGTGCGCGGTAAGCTGGTGCTCAGTGGATGGGAGTAACGCTCACCGCACGCCATGGCAACACACTTTAAACCTGCAGCCCTGAAGTTCCTGCGCGACCTTAAGCGCAATAACGACCGTGACTGGTTCCAACCGCGCAAAGAGATCTTCGAGCGCGAGCTGAAGACTCCCATGCTGGCGCTGATCTCTGAGATCACCCACGCCATGGAAGACTTCGCTCCCGATCACGTGCGGCCTCCGCAGAAGATCCTCTTCCGCATCTACCGCGACACCCGCTTCTCCAACGACAAGCGCCCATACAAGGAGCACATCGGCGCATGGTGGGTCCGCACCGGTCTCGAAAAGACCTCAGGCGCCGGGTTCTACTTCCATCTGTCTGGCAAAGAGCTGCTGATCGCCGCCGGCTGCTATATGCCGCAGCCTGAGCAATTGCTCGCTGTCCGCCGCTACCTGCTCGACCATCACGCGGAGATGCGCAAGCTCTACACGGGGAAGCCACTGGTGAAGCTCTTTCCGCACGACGAGGCGACCTCGCTCACGCGTCCCCCAAAAGGCTTTCCAGCCGATCACCCGGCGATCGATCTCATCCGCAACAAACAGTGGGGCCGCTCCGTCACGCTGCCGGCCGATACTGCCCTCACGCCCGCAGTGGGCAAGGAGATCGCCAAGCGCTTCAAAGCCATCGCGCCTCTGGTCACACTGATCAACACACCCCTGCTACCCCAGAAGCGCAAACCACTCTTCGGCCTCTAACGGGCATACAACGCCGGGTGCCCCGGGTCCCGCTTCTGGGACCTGGGTATTCGCGCTATGCGCGAACCGTTTTTGCATCTTTAATTCGCACGGTAGAGGAAGAAAATGTCTGAGTGGCGCGACACTTGCGCAGGCAAGCAGTCCGTTTCAACTGGCAACTGGCAACTGGCAACTGGCAACTGGCAACTGGCAACTGGCAACTGGCAACTGGCAACTGGCAACTGGCAACTGGCAACTGGCATCACTTCATCGTCGCCAAAAACGCCACAATATCCGCCCTCTCCTGACTTTTGGGCACACTGAAGTCCATATTGTTCCCAGGCACCAGTTCATCCGGATCGCGCAGCCACCGTTCCAGACCTGCGCTGTCCCAGGCAACATGCCTCTCGCGCAACGCAGATGAATACGTGAATCCTGCGGCACTCCCGGCCTGCCGTCCAACGACACCTCGTAATCTTGGACCTTCACGGTTGCTATCCAGCGCATGACATCCCGTGCATCGCCGTTCGAAGAGCGCCTTACCGCGCGCCGCATCGCCGGTACTACTACCACCTGCATCTGCTGGCAGCAGGCTCGTCAACGCTACGACCTCATCCTTCGTCAGAGCCGCGCCAGGATGCAACCAGCGATACTGCATCGGCGGCATCGATCCTCGCTTCGCCTGCTGCACAATCTCCTGCTTCAGCACCTCTTGCCGCTCGCCAGAGAGCCGCTGCCACAGAGAGAGATCGAGGTGACGCCGCCCTTCCGCGACGTCACGCTCAATCAGCCAGCTTCCCGGAGCAAACCGTGCATAGGCGGGCCACGCCGTCGTCTCCGAGTGACAGTCGGCGCACTTGGTGAGAAGCACCGCACGCGCCTGCGCCGGAAGGCCCGCCCCTTGCAGCAAGGTGCTGCGGTCTGAGGGAGGGACCGTATGTAGATCGCCCCAGGGATGCCAGCTTCCTGCCGCGATTGAGACCGCGCTGCATAGCAGCACGCCCACGGCAAGCTTCATCGCGTTCATGCCTGCTCCGCCAGCGCGTGGTCTACGACCGCCAGATGGTTTTGGCCGCGTGCAACCTTGACATGCGTTACACCAAGAGCGGACCGAAGCTTACCTGCGGGCACGACCATCGGTCCCGGATTCATCGCCGCTCCTGGCGCCGGCTGCGGAAAGGCAGTCGCGCGTGCCGTATGGAAGGTCACATTCCCCTCCACCTTCTGCACCACCTGGTGGATATGCCCGTTCAAGACCGTCACCGATCCGAACCGCTTCAACAGAGCAAGCGCTTGCTCCCCATCCTTCGTGCCCCAGCCCCACTGCTCGTACACCATCCACAACGGGATATGCGCGAAGACGACGATCGGCGTCGATGCACTCAAACCGTTCAGCTCCGCTTTCATCCATGCAAGCTGCTCAGCGCCGAGGTTACCCATCGCATCGACCTGAACACAGTTGTTCAGCCCGAGGAAACGCACGCCTTTGTGATCGAAGCTGTACCAGCCGGTGCCGTGGGTCCCTTTGCCGAAGCGCTGTTTGTACTGTTCGCCGTCGTCAATGAAGTCATGCTCTCCCGGAACGTAGAAGACTTCCTTCCCAAAACCCTTCACGATCTGGGCGGCAGTATCGAATTCGGCAGGTTTTGAGTTCTGCGTAATGTCGCCTGTGTGCAATAGAAACTCCGGCGCCGCTCCACCCGGCATCTTTGCCCGCTCAATCGCTGTCTGCAATGTTCCTGTGACATCGGGATTCGCTCCCTTGTTGAAGCCGATATGCGAATCGCTGATCTGCACGAACGAGAAGCCCTCGTGCCCTGTCACCCGTTGTTTTGTTCCCTGTGCCAGAAGCTTTGCCGTAGGCACGCCTCCAGCCATCGTCCACAGCAGTCCGGTTCCGGCCCACGCCATGCACTCCAGAAACTGACGGCGGTCGATCCCGTCTCCGGTTTGCCTGTTCTCATCCTGCGTTTTGTTCTCTGCCATTGCTCTTCCCTCCATGGCAGAGAACCGCGCAGAGGCCGGATTATTCCGCGAATAAGGCGATGGAATAAAAAAGCTGTTCGCTGGTTAAACAGTCGATGGCCTTCGCAACCTTCCTTCGCCGCGGTTCGCCTCCGCCTGTCTTCGGAGCAGGCGGGAGTGGGTCGGCGAATGCGAGTTCGTCTAAGATCATCGCCATGGACTTCGGCAGGCGCGCGCGTGCGGGATTTGAAGATCTCGCCCTGCCGCAGCTTGCAGCCTTGTACAACCACGCCCGCTGGCTCTGCCGCGACGAGGCTGAGGCTGAAGACCTCGTACAGGAGACACTGTCCAAGGCTCTGCGTGCCTTCGACAGCTTTCAACCGGGAACCAACTTCAAAGCATGGATCTTTCGCATCCAGCGCAACGCATTCCTGAACTCGCGTACGGCCATTGCAGAGTCACGCACGGTATTTCTTGAAGACCAGGAACAGGCTTTCGATCCGCCAAGCCCGGGCCTTACACCGGAGCAGGAGCTTATCCGTCTGGACAATATCGCGCTGGTTCAGGATGCGTTAACTCAGCTCTCGCCTCCGTTGCGCGAGGTATTGCTGCTCTGCGATCTGGAAGAGCTCTCCTACAAGGAGATCGCCGGTATTCTCGATATCCCCACCGGCACTGTGATGTCGCGCCTCGCCCGCGCCCGGCAGGCACTGCGCAAAATTCTGCAGCCGCGATTTGGAGGTTCCCGATGAGTGCTGAGCATCTCACTCCCACGACCATCGCTGCGTTTGCCGATCATGAGCTTGCGGCACAGGAGATTGCCTCCGCGCAGGAACACCTTGCTACGTGCCACGCCTGCGCGCTCGCGGCTCTTTCCGCGACGCAGCTCAAGGCTGCAACGACCCGCGCGGCGCAACGTTACACGCTCTCGCCGGAGATGCGAGCCCGCCTCGTAGCTACGACGCGCGGACGCACTTCAGTTGCCCGCACGGTTCCCATGCGGATGTATACCTGGGTCGCGATCGCCGCCCTGATCCTGCTTACCGTCTCGGTGCTCTCGTGGCGCGGCCTTCGGTCCACCCCATCGCCTATGGTCGCCGAGCTGTTTGATCAACACCTGGCTGTCTTACCGGAGAGTTCTGCCCCACAGGTTCTATCGTCAGACCGGCACACCGTGAAACCCTGGTTCCAGGGCAAGCTGCCTTATTCCTTCAATCTTCCGGAACCTGGAGACCTACCTGCGGAGACGGTGCTTCAGGGCGCGGATCTTACCTACGTTGGGGGCAGGCCTGCCGCACAACTCCTGTTCCTGATGCGCAAGCACCACGTCTCGGTATTCGTGATGCAGCAAGACGTCCTCGCACCGCACTCAAACGATCGGCATGGCTATCGACTCCGTTCGACGACGGCAAATGGACTTACGATTACAGCCGTTGGCGATGTCGGCGATGCCGATCTCAGAGCTCTGCTGGCCGTGCTGGCGCATGTTCAGTCCTGACGCGCGCCCGTTCTCCTGATACGATTTCTCGCTTGAGCAGGTCGGTGGTGGTGAACCAAATCCACCTGTAAATTGCCGTTTTTAAGCCCTTCGGTACCTAAAAAGCGACAAAAACCGAGAAAACACGGAAAAAACCTGTGGAAACTGAAGTTTGGGCCTTGACTTTCGTTCGCCAAAGCCTCAGTGTGAGTTGCGGTAGGTTCTTTCCACCCGCGTAAACACTGGCGATTTAGCGATTGCCAAAAGGTGCGTGGGACCGGGCAAGCATCCTGACAACCAGAATTCTGTAGAACGCACTAAGGAGATACACACAATGGCAAAGGGACTGACCAAGACCGCCCTCATCCGCACACTGGCCGAGAAGCTTGAGTTGACGAACAAGCAGGTTGGCGCTTTCTTTGACCTCCTGTCCGAGACCGCGGTCAAGGAGACCAAGAAGAATGGCGAGTTCACGATTCCCGGAATCGGCAAGCTTGTAAAGGCGGAGCGCAAGGCTCGTCTGGGCCGCAACCCCCAGACCGGCGAGACCATCAAGATCAAGGCGAAGACCGTGGTTAAGTTCCGCGTCGCCAAGGTCGCCAAAGACACCATCGCTCCCCCGAAGAAGTAACTTCTTCCACGCTGCGCTCCAGCACAGCGTGAATCGGAGCGGCCCTCCCGTCCTGTTGCCTCTCGCAAGGTATCGCCATGCGGCGGCAGGAGAGAATACGCAAAACAACG
>JABFXN010000046.1 GCA_013361705.1 Acidobacteriaceae bacterium | reverse complement strand
CGGCAGCTTGGATGAGTTGGAGCGGGGCCTTCGCCTGCTGCCCATCATTCAACGCACGATGGCCTCAGCCGAACGTGGTTTTCACAAAGCGCTGGCCGCCCTGCGCCAGTTGCAAAAACAGCGTGGCTTCGTTCCGCAAACACAAGCAATCCCCACCCAGTCCGTTTCGCAAAAGGCCATCCACGCTGCCCCTCCCGAAGAAAACCATGGCTTCGTTTCGCAAACCGCACCTCCGGACTTTCCAGCCGGGGCCTCCCACTCCCAGGCACACGATCGTGCCGCCGCGTAATTCACCGTATCTCTCGAAAACGCAGCAGGTCTATTGGGGGAACCTCGTTCTGTGACGTAAACTGACAGTTAAAGCATGTGTGGCATAGCGGGATACGTGTCGATAAAGCCCTCCTCCGATTCAGAAGCCGTTCTGAAGCGGATGACCGACGCCATTGCGCACCGTGGTCCTGATGACGCGGGCTTTTATCACGACTCGAACGCCCACCTGGGCCATCGCCGGCTCAGCATCATCGACCTTGCCGCGGGCCACCAGCCCATGGCAAACGAAACCCGTTCGCAATGGATCGTCTATAACGGCGAGATCTTCAACCATGCCTCCATCCGCCCCCGCTTGGAACAGGCCGGTCACCGCTATGAGTCTCACTGCGACACCGAAACCATCATTCATGCCTACGAAGAGTTTGGGCCGGCTTCGATCGATCTGTTTCGCGGCATGTTCGCGTATGTGATCTGGGACCGCGACAAACGGCGTCTGTTCTGCGTCCGCGATCGTCTCGGAATCAAACCGTTTTACTACTTCTGGAATGGCCGCACATTCGCGTTTGCCTCCGAGATCAAGGCGCTCCTCATGCATCCGGAGATCAGCGCCGACCTCGAAGAAACCGTGCTTCCTGAATACCTGGCCTTTGGCTATGTGAGCGAGGAACGCACGCTCTTTCGCGGCATTCGCCGCCTCATGCCGGGTTACCATCTGACGCTCGACCTGAACGCGGACTCGCCCGCGCCCGTAATCGAGCAGTACTGGGACGTTCCCGTCGCCGTACCCAACAACGGCCTCAGCGAGTCGCGATTCATTGCCGAGATGCGTCGCCGCTTGGAAGAAACCGTCAACATGCGTCTGATGAGCGACGTGCCCTTGGGGATGTTTCTCAGCGGCGGCGTCGATTCCAGCGCTATCGCCGCCCTCACCCGGAAGCTGACCAATGGACCTGTAAAAACGTTTTCCGTTGGCTACGCGGAAAAGCAGTACAGCGAACTGGGTTACGCGGCGCAGGTCGCCAAGGCCATTGGCACCGAACACCATGAAATCGAAGTCGGGATCGACGACTTCTTCAATCAGCTCCCACGGCTCATTTACCACGAGGACGAACCGATCGCCTGGCCGTCCAGCGTCTCGCTTTACTTCGTGTCGAAATTGGCCGCTAAAGAAGTAAAAGTGGTGCTCACCGGCGAGGGAAGTGACGAACTCTTCGGCGGTTACGAGCGCTATCGCTGGAACCTGATCAATTCGCGCGCCGCCGGCATCTACGGCCTGATCCCCGGCCCGCTGCGGCGCTTCATCAGCGGCCAGCTCCAGACCAGTTCGCTGCTTAAAGCCTCAATGCGCCGTAAGCTGCGCCACACGTTTATCGGCCGCGACGCAAGCGTCGAATCACTATTCCTCGACAACTTCTACTGCGCCTTCTCTCGCGGCGAGCAGAACGCTCTGCTTGGTTCTGACCCGGAGGCGATCTACGGCAACTATCTCCGCTACTGGAACGCGAGAAAGGAAAGCAGCCTGCTGTCCCGAATGCTCTACGCCGACCAGAAGACCTACCTGGTCGAACTTCTGATGAAGCAGGATCAGATGAGCATGGCCTGCTCCATCGAAAGCCGCGTGCCGCTGCTCGACCACACACTAGTCGAGTTTTCCACCACCATTCCGGATTCCCTGAAGATTCACGGCAAGACGCAGAAGTATATCTTCAAGCGCGCTGTTGAGGATTTGCTGCCCCACGACATTATTTATCGGAAGAAGATGGGCTTTCCCACTCCGATTCGCTCCTGGCTTCTCGGCAAGCGAGCGGAGCCGCTCTACGCCGCTCTGCGCGACCGGCGCGGATTCCTCGCCTCGATCGTCGACAAGGACGCTTTGGAAAGCCTCATCGGCCACCATCTTTCGGGGCAGGAAGACGCCACTGACCGTCTCTGGCGTCTGCTCAACCTTCAGCTTTGGGGTGATCTCTTCCTCACGGGACGCCGTGACCGTTGGTGGGATGGCGTGATGTCGTCTCCCCTCGAGCCGGTGCCCGCCTCACTATGAAGATCCTCTGGGTGAAGTCCGACTTCCTCCACCCTACAGATCGAGGCGGCCAGATCCGAACGCTGGAGATGCTCAAGTGTCTCCACCAGCACCACGAGATTCACTATGTAGCCTTCGATGACGGGAAAAACCCGGAAGGACTGAAGCGTAGCTCCGAGTACTGCTCCCGAGCCTATCCCGTTCCGCATACTGTTCCGCCGCGCCGTTCGGTTCGTTTCGCGGGACAGCTCCTGGCGGGACTCGTGCGGCCGCTGCCCGTCTCCGTGCAGCGCTACACATCGAGGCGGATGAAGCAGCAAATCGAATCTCTCCTGGAGCGGGAAGAGTTCGACAGTCTCGTGTGCGACTTTCTGTTCCCGGCCTTGAACATTCCGGACATCAGCCGCGCCGTCCTGTTCCAGCACAATGTGGAATCCATCATCTGGCGGCGCCACGTCGATCAAGCTAAGAACTGGGCCAAGCGGGCCTACTTCGGTCTCCAGGCCCGGCGGATGGAGGCCTTCGAGCGCGACACGTGCCGTCGCGCCGGTAAAGTGATCGCCGTCTCCGCCGTCGATAGTCACACAATGGACCGCCTGTTCGGCGTGAAGAACGTCGAAGCAGTCCAGACCGGAGTCGATATCGCGTACTTCGCCCCTCCACCCGGGCAGGCCCCCCAGGCGGACTTGATCTTTGTCGGTTCGATGGACTGGCTGCCGAACATTGACGGGGTCAAGTTCTTTACGACAGAAATTCTCCCCCTCATCCGAAGGGAGCGTCCTCACTGCCGCGTGGCCCTCGCCGGACGCCGGCCGGTGCAGGCGATCCAGGATCTTGCCAGGCAGGACAGCAACATCATCGTTACCGGTACGGTCCCCGACGTGCGCCCCTTCCTTTGGGGCAGCTCGGTTTCCATTGTTCCGCTGCGAATCGGCGGCGGCACGCGCCTGAAGATTTTCGAGGCCATGGCGGCGCGGCTTCCCGTCGTTTCCACCGCCGTCGGAGCCGAAGGATTACCCCTAACAGACGGCAAACACATCGCGATCGCCGATTCTCCGGAGCTGTTCGCCCGCCGCTGTCTCGATCTCCTCGCCAGCGAGGACCGCCGCCGGGCTATGGCGGACGAGTCCTGGACGCTCGTGTCCGAACAGTTTTCCTGGGAGGCCGTCACCCGGGGGTTTGAAGCGATGCTGGCCAGGGGACCAAAGCCCGGCAGACATGAAGTCTGCCAACTCTACAGCTTTGAAAGAAACCGGCCGATAAGACTGGGTGAAAGACCAGTAGGTTGCTGTTTTGCCTCGAACAATCGGAAAATGGATCTAGCACTGAACATGGCAACGTCTTACGCCAGCCCTGCAGAGTTGGGCAACACCGCAGCCGCTGCCGATAAAACCAACGAAGTAAAGGGCTTGGCGATAAAGCTAGTCGTCATTTATGCCTTTTTCCTCAGTTCGCGGTCTTTTGAAATCTTGACCCAGATCACCGGGCGCAACCTGTTCATTATGCTGGTGCTCTCGGCCATCGGGCTTTTCCT
>JABFXN010000243.1 GCA_013361705.1 Acidobacteriaceae bacterium | reverse complement strand
GGAAGCACAACCGCCAGGCACGCCACAGCCAGCATGGCGCGTGCAGGTGCGCTGAGACTCTTCCGTGTCAGACGGAACATCATGATGCCCGCCATCATCAGGCAGATGATCGTGCTGACACGCGAACGGGTGAGATAGAGCAGGATAAACGCGGCGAACAGAGCTGGAGCCAGAAACTTACGCCATGTGGGCCTGCGATCGAAGAGCGTAAGCCCGGAGAAGATACAGACCACAAGACTCATGGCCTGATAGTTTGCTTCGGCGACGCCCTGGAAACGGTAGTCGGCATTGCGAGGATCGAAGATATGCTGCATCACCACATCGCCATACAGGGCAAGAATGGCCACTGTTCCGGTGACAAAGAAGGCGAGAGCAGACATCTCTACAAGAGAGAAGCGTCGAGCAAAGGTGTAGATGGCGAGGATATTGATCAGGAAGACGACCAGCCGCTTGAGGGTAAGTGAGGGATCGTCACTCCAGGCAACGCTCATCACCGCCCAGATGACGTATGCCGCGGCAAAGTATCGCAGGTGGCCTTCAAAGCGTCCTCGGCGGGGAAGTTCCCGCAGAAGCAGCAGGCAGAAGAACGCGATGACAGGCATCGCCAGCTGGCGGCTGGCGCTACCCTGGAAGGCTACCGACGCGGCGGCCGCCGACTCCGCCGTTGCCCCATGGACGATGAAAGGCAACACATACGGAACGGAGTACCAGTAGCAGATACCAAGCGCGATGCCGCAGATGATCTTCACGAGCATCAACCGTTTGGTGATCTGAGAAAGCTCAAGACGGACTCGTGCCAGCCGGTACGGTGTGAAGGTCGTGGGGCGCACGGTGCTCATGCATCACCTCGCGCAGGAAGCAGAGAAGAGCTTAACCGTTTTCTGCCTGTCCCCAAAGCGAAATCGATGAGGGCGGGCGAATCCCAGGGGACGTCCATCCATGCATGCTTGACCCATGAGCTTGCAGCGTCTCGCCGCAGCTCTTGTGGAAAGAGGGCGATGAATGGATTGTTTGTGGCCGCGGGACGATCTTCCACGTTTCTCCAACCCAGAACTTCGCGCACATAGGCGGCTACCAGATCCTTCCCCTTGCCGAACGAGAGATGGCTCACCTGCGTCGGGCGGGTATTCATCTCGATCAACAACGGGTTCCCTGTGCCTGGTTCGCAGATGAAATCGAAGCCGCAGAATCCGTTGATCCCAAGATGCGCGACGATGCGCGCCATGGCGTGGCGAAGCCGGGCGTCATCCAGAACGCGAAGCACACTGGATGGTCCGCGGCTCTCCGTGGTTTGCACCACCTCAAACTCTACGCTTGCGAGTAGCCGGCCCTTGTGCGCCATCGCCATGCTGGTGGCCTCTCGGCCGGCGATCCACTGCTGGGCGCTGACGGCCGACTTCAAGCGCCGCGTCCAGGCGCGAAGATGCATCCACTCTCCATCGACCAGGCCACGCTTCAGCACACGCGGAAGACTTGGGGTACGATGCAGCTTGTCCCAGAATTGTTCTGCTTCTTCTATGGAGCGGGCGATGCGTACTCCTTGACCACCTGCACTTCCATCAGACTTCAACACGAGCGGGAACCCCAGATGCGCAGCCGCGCGGGGCAGGTCTTCCGGTGTTGGTATGCGTTCTGTTTCCGGAACAGGCACCTGGAGTTGACGCGCCTGATGCAGCAAGTCGAATCGTGTCCGTGCCAGCTGCAATGCTGCCGACCCTGCAGTGGTTAACTCAATCAGACGCCGCAGGCGCGAGCCATACTCGTTGTCTTTTCCGGCCAGCAGCAATCCGTAATGAAGTACGACTTCGTCCGCCAGAATCAGGCTGTCCGGTTGTGTAGCATCCAGGGCACGCTCGAAGCTGCGGAAGGGGCGCATCTGCCAGAAGTGTGTCCACTGTGAAATAACCCCGGTCAGCCGTGCGGGATGATTTGCCGGCGAGAGCAGGCTTACCTCGCAGCCGAAGCTGTGTAAGGCAAGAGCAAGACGCGCGCCCGAGAGCCACTCACGAGCCGTAGCGATCAGCACGCGAGGAGCCCTCGTGCCATTGCCAAACTCATTTGTTCCCGGTGCCATCACTCTCTGCGTGCCCCCAATCTGCATTTCGACCAACGACGTCGTTCCTACTGGCTCGTGATCTCACGTCTGTAAAAGATCTGCCTGATAATCACAACTACAACACTGCCGGGCAGCATTGCCAGCGCCACGCCAACGACATTCAATTTGCCCACCAAGGCAATCGCGAGGAGTACTTGCTCTGCAATTCCAGCCTGGTTGGCATAGAAGACAAGGCCCGCCTTGTCCAATGCAGTCAGACCGTAGCTCTGAGCCAATGTTGCGGCGACGGCAATGAAGTTAAGAGCAAGAAAGAGCAGGATCAGGCGACCGTTGTCGGGAAAAGCTTTAAAGATCAGGCGGGCGACCCATGGTCCCAGAGCAAGCACTCCGGCGGCGCATACAGCTGAGCCCAGCAGCAAGGCACGGTCATAGCGGGCAATCACCTGCCGCAGACCCGTTTTCCCATCCTTTGCCAGAGAGCGTGCCACCACCGGAGCCATTGCGTTCTGAAGGCTGTTCAACGCGACTCGTGGAATGTTTACGACGCTCTCGCAGATGGCATACGCGCCCACGCTGGCAGGCCCCAGGACGGCACCCAGCAGCCACGGATTGCATTGGGCGCTGGCCATCGAGATCATGTTGCCGCCCAGAAGCCATCCGCCGAGACGAAGGTCCCGCCGCAGGTCTTCATACACATCGCGCAGACGGATCTTGAAGGTTTTCCATTCGGTCAAAACCCAGTACAGAGATACCACCCCAGCGCCAAACGAAAGTACCTGCAATGTCTCGGGTACATGCAACCGGCCGAAGCGGTACAACAGCTCCACACCGGCGATCTGCAGGCCGACGGTTGCTACCTCAGTCCAGAAAGCGGCTTTGAAGCGAAGCTCCGCAAAGTACATGCGCCGGGTGAACTCACGGAACAGAATGGCCATTGAAGTGACAGCCAGCGGAACCAAGACATTGGCATAGAGATCGTAGTGATGGCCCGCGGTCCACCAGCCGCCCATCCATAAAAGCAATGCGAACACGAGGCAGGCGCACACCTGCTGCCCGACGATGCTCCCCAGAAAGATATGCTGCCGTTCCTTCGGCGTTGAAGGCAGGCGGAACATGAAGGGCGCCCACGAAAAGACGCTGCAGATCTGGATAAAGATATCCATCGCCCGCTGCGTAAGAATGTAGGTACCGAACTCCGTGCGGCTGCCATGCCGACTGAGAATGGCGGCAACGACCATGTTGCCGAAGCTGTAAGTTACCTGATCGGCCAAGGCATAGGTCAGGCGGCCGCTGGCAGCCGCGAGGCCGCGGCTCCACATCGCGCCCAATTTTCCCGGTGGCGGCAACGGCTCCTCGGGCCCAATGCTCGATGCTGGAAGGCTCATGCGCACGCGCTCTGATTGAGCTTCAACCTTTTCTCCATGTTGGTGCGGCTAAGTTCCAGATATGCCTCGTTCACTACGTCTCCGTTACGCGACCACAGGAACTCACGAGCACGCACCGGTGCAGCCCAACTCATCGCAAGTAGCTTTTCGGCATTCTCAGACAATTCAATCAGTGCCTGATGCCAGTCTTCAATTGCCCGTTTGGGGGAGACGACCGGCAGCCTGACTCCACAGGTCGCGTCCACCATGTCTTCGGCGCCCTGGTGACCGAAGCATAAGACCGGTACACCTGCGGCCATCGCCTCAAGCACCACGTTGCCGCTGGTGTCTCGCAGACTCGTGAAGCAGAAGAGATCGGCATGGTGCATCGCCGCAACGGCTTCAGGGAAGGGAAGACGCCCAGCGAACCTGACGATATCTTGCAGGCCGAGCCTTTCTGCCTCTGCCGTCCACAACTCCCGCATCGGACCATCGCCAAGCACGGTCAGGCGGAACTCAGCCTGCTTACGCGCCTTACTGAGGGCGCGCAGAAGAATCGGCAGAGCCTTGCGTGTCTGCAATTCGCCACTCCACAAAAGCTCCAGCGGTCCCATCTGGTCCCCGCGCCGTTTCTCCTCCAACCGGCGCTCAAACCGGGAATGATCCGGCTCCGGTACATCCCTCAGCCCCGTCTCCAGCAGCAGGTCGACCTTGCGTCCCCAGGCGCGCTCGTAATCACGCTGGTTGGTGGAGTTAGAGGCATAGATCTTCGCCGCATGGCGCGCCGCCTTCCTGACCCGCGAATCGCGATAGAGAGTGTACTTGTTCACGATTGCCCTGGCAGCCTCTTTGGCGGCTTCCTTAGGAGGTAGCAGCGATAGAAAGCTCATGGGATAATTCTGCGATCCTCCTACCGGCCCCCAGAGAAACGGAATGCCAAGCTCGTATCCATAACCGGGTTCACGGAACGTATTCACGGTCGCCTGGTGTACCAGGTCGAAGTGTTCCTGCGCGTGCAGGCTCCTTGCCAGTTCGATCGCCAGTTTGTGCCAGTGGTGATACGCAGTGTAGTTATACGCAAAGGCTCCATGAGCAGGAGATTCGGCGCGGAGCCTGGCATCCGGCTCCGGGGTATAAAACCGCACCTCCGGAGGGAGTAGACCTTCCTCTTGTGCCCGCTTGAGCGCGCCGAAGTTGTCCTCGCTGGTAAGGACATGCATCTGGGCTACGCGGGAACCCTCAAGCAGCCTGCCCCAGCCGACAGCCCACTCCGAGCCGCGGTATGGGCTGCACTCATAGGCGATGAGTAGGACTTTCAGCAAGCGCGGCAGTCTCCCGAGTGGGGAGCTGTCGCATCCCCGGCCTAGAATACCGGACTTGAGCTTAGCGGCTGTAGATAGATACCAAGATTTGCCGTCTTGATGTAACGGCCGATCGTCTGCAGGTGATCGTGGCCCACCAGGACCAGATCATCCGGCTGCAGCACCATGTCGTTCTGCGCACGGGTTACGGTCTTAAGGCTGCCCAGCTTCAGGATATGGACCTCTGACATTTCAGAGTCGATTCGGCGGAACAGAACCACGCGTCCCATGGCGGCATCTTCTTTCGGACCACCGGCGGCAAGTACCGCCTGCATGGCCGTAATCGGTCTGCGGAGATCCTGCCTTCCTGGGGTGATGACCTCTCCGGCGACGAAGATGTGGGGACGCTCGAAGTCTTTCAGGGTTACTGTGAACTCCGGATTCACCAGCTTCGAGGTCGACTCCGCAAGGATGAGTGCCCGCACCTCAGAAATAGTCAGGCCCTCGAGCTTCAGATCGCCCGCCGACTTGAACTGGCCATGACCGTCAGGCTGAACCGTAACTTCATCATTGAACTCGGGAGTAAAGCGGAAGTTCACCACGAGTTGATCGCCGGAGTGAAGGTGGTATGCTCCGGTTCCTGCAGGAGCCTCGGCGGTCCTCCTCGTCAGCCCTGTGGGCGCATCTCCCGCGCCCCTGATCTGGGCATGTACAGGCAGAACCATGAGGGGCGTCGCCAGCACGATCACAGCGGCTGCCGGCAACAGATGTCTCGTCTTCAGACGAGTGCTCGGCATAGTGTTCACGGCATCAGCCTACCAAAGCTGAATCGCGAAAAGCACCGTCAAATCAGGCGATGTAGCCAGGTAGGTACCGGGTACCGGCGTCGAGTCAGCACATATCCCAGGACTGGTGCGCTGGCTTCTTCGAACATCGCGGCCATGCCCTGGATGTTTTGCTTGCGCGAATATCCCGCGCCCACGACACCGACATATCCATCTACCACGCGGTCCAGTTCGCCGCTCAAGGTCGACTCGGCAAGGCTCGGGCAATCGAGCAACACATAGTCGAAGTCCAACCGGAGTTGAGCCATCATCGGACGCAGCCTCAAGGAAAAGACTTCCTGCAGGCTGGTGCCGCGCGGGATGTGGTTCTTGCTGTCCGGGACTTCAATGGTTGTATCAAGCTCCCAGTAGCCCGCACGCTTGTCCTTCTTCAGCGCAAAGCCGGCATCTCCCTTTTCCGCGAACTGGCGCAGCAGTAAGGCGGCATCGATAACCACGACGCGAAAGGATGCCTGCCGCGCGGCCTCTCCGGCCAGATGGTTCACGATATAGGTCACGCCTTCGCCCTGCAGGGGAGACACGAATGCGATGCAACGTCCATAAGACATTGGCTCCGCCGGCTCGTTCTGCCCCGGCGCTGTGTTCTCGGGCGTGGGACCTCCCAGCAGTCCTTTCGTCTGCGCAACGATCTCCTGTTCTCGATGGCGAAGCGCATTGCGGATCGCGAGCAGAATTCGGCGGTACGCGATTGCGTTTGCCGAAGATGCATTTGCCTGATCGTCTTCCGCGACCGTCGCCACCGTCCGCACTCCGGTCAGGCCGTCCAGTTGGGACGGAAGATAGACCATTTCGGACGAAGTATCGACGTAGATCGCCAGCAGGGTCGCCAGCAGGAACCCGAAGACGAGGCCGGCTGCCATATACAACTTCGGCCGAGGTCGAATCTGGTTGGACTGGCTGATGGGAGGCTGCACGACCGAGACGTCGAACATGCGGGCCTTATCCAGCTCCTCCGAAACCCGTGCTTCGTCTCTCTTTTGGGCGTAGACATCGAAATCTCGCTGGGCCTCAGCTACATCCCGCTTCAGGGCGTCATACTGCGAGGTGGCCACGTTCAGCTCTTCCAGCCTGTGCCGGGCATCCTCGAGCTGCTCGTTGATCTTTGCTACCTCGGCTGCCCCGGCGCTCATCTCTCCTGCCGATGCCGCCAGGGATGCGCTGAGCTGCTGATAGATAGGATTGACGTCCGTAGACTCTTCTGTTGCTGGAGCGGACCGGGCCCCCGCTTCGGCCTTTTTGACCGTTTCGATCTTCTCCTTGGTCTCAATGACCTGGCGGTCGTTCTCCGGATAACGTTTCTGCAGTTCAGTGAGGTGGTTCTGCAGGTCCACAAGTTCCGTCCCCAGATGTTCCTGGGAGTACTGGTTGGTGATGGAGCGCTGGATCGTACTCGACCTTGCTGGAGTGAGGACGAGCTGACGGCGATTCGTCTCCGCCCTGCTTCGCTGCGCCGCAAGCTGCGTCTGGGCAAGCAGGGATTGATTAATGAGGGAGGATATCCGCTCCGTCTGCAGTTTCTTCTCTTCGTCCAGATCGGAGATGCCATGTTTTACCTGGAAGTCGGAGAGCAGTTCCTGGTCAACCTGGAGCTGCCGCTGCTTGAAGCGCAACTGTTCGTCGAAAAAGGACGCGGCACCAGCGGAAAGGCCCGACCCGGCACGTTCTGTGAAATACGCGTCGATTACCCGCCGCAACTGGTCCGCGGCTTGCTCCGGCGAATCGCCTAACAGCTTCAGCTCAATCAGGTTGGTCTGGTGGACAGCCTCGACGCTGAGCGCCTTCCCCAGCTTTTCTGCCTCTCGGTTTTTTTCGCGGCTCACGCTTCCGGCGGGCCCTGCCCCAATCGCCCGCAGCGCCACAGCCGGGCTTTGCAGCAGCTCGACCTGTGTCGAGATCTGTTCGGCTGAAACCGTGCCAGAGGTAACCAGTCGATCGGAGGCGGTCGTGGTCAATGGCGAAGACGAACGTACGTTCTGCACCATTAGCTTGGCATCAGCCTGGTATTTCTTGGGGGTAAGGTAAGTTCCAACTGCTACCAGCAGCATGATGCCGGCGATCGTCAGCCAGAAGAGCCGTTCGTGCCGGAAGATAGCCTCCAGAACAATCTGGCGGATCTTCGGCTGCGAATAGTTCGGCGAAGGCTGGGGCGGCATTTCCTGCAAGAGTGTAACAATTCTTTGCTTGGGGAAACCTAGGCATTTATTGCAGTTGCTTCGGTATTTGGACTGGCTATACTGGCGGGGAGCATTTCCTGGGCGGGATTGTTACCACTCCAAGGTAATCGTCTGACCCGAAAGGTGCATATACTCCCCCCGCCCTCTGCTGGTCTTCTAGAGTTGCCCCGGGGGATCTGAACCCGGAACTGAGCAGTACAGAGGGTGACAGATGAAGGACGACATTCTTAAATCTGGTGTTGACGAAGCCACCCGGGTCCCCGTAGCTCAATCCCCGTCGGTCAGGGCGACAACAGCAGCGACCGTTCCTCCAGGAGACACCCTACTCATGCGCCGGTTCTCCAAGGGGTCAGTACGCATTGCTGATACCGTAAGCCTGTCTATCGCTCTGCTGGTTTCGTTATTTGGTTCTTCTCTGGCTGCAGGCCAGTCTCTCAAACAGATTCTCGCCCTGCGCGTCTCCATCCAGACGCTGATCGTGGGTGCGGCGCTGCTCGCTGTCTGGAGAGTCTTTTTCTGGGCGACGGGCATGTACCGTCCTCGCCAGAGCTCCTCTCAGCTCGGTTTTCTGCTGCGCGGCCCCGTGGCCGTCAGCCTGTCCGCCCTGCCTGTCGCGCTGACGATGTTTCTCGGCAAGTACACCTTCAGCCAGATGTGGCACATCAGCCTTCTTTTCGCGGTCACGGGTCTGCTGCTGATGGGGCTGAACCGGGTGGTCTTGTTCACCTTCTACGACAGCGTTCAGCCGGCGTTACGGAAGAAGCGGAACGTCGTCGTGGTCGGAACCGGCCCGCGTGCCTTCATGCTGACCCAGCAGTTGCTGGCTCATCCTTCGTTTGACTATCAGATCTGCGGCTTTGTGGACTCTGACCCGCAGCCGGACTGCAAAGGCCTTGCCCCGGTCCTGGGGCCGCTGGATGAGCTCGAGAACATCCTCATGCGTCGTCCCGTGGATGAAGTTCTCATTGCCCTTCCGCTCAAGAGCGCCTTTTCAGACGTACAACAGGCTGTTGCCATGTGTGGCCATGCAGGCGTAAAAGCCCTGTACTCTGTTGATCTCTTTCAATCGAAGATTGCCAAGAATCATACGGTCGATGAAGAGACCGGCGTTCGCGGCATGGAGATGGTGCATAGCGACCAGCGCCTGATCCTGAAAGATATCTTTGACCGTACCGCGGCGCTGTTTGGCATCGTCCTCCTGCTGCCGGTCTTCTTCGCCATCGCTGTGGCGATCAAGCTCACCAGCAAAGGGCCGGTTCTGTTTAGACAGGAACGGTGGGGCAAGAACAAGCGGACCTTCGGCATGATGAAGTTCCGTTCCATGGTGGTTGACGCCGAGGCCCGGA
This sequence comes from Acidobacteriaceae bacterium, assembly GCA_013361705.1. GTDB lineage: Bacteria > Acidobacteriota > Terriglobia > Terriglobales > Acidobacteriaceae > Terriglobus. Next base: position 4,841 of record JABFXN010000243.1, on the reverse strand, counting down.
TGGCTGCGCTCGAAAAACACAATGAGTTCGGCGGCCCAATGTTCAAGATGAAGAACGACCCCCGCGTCACCAAGGTAGGTCAGTTCCTGCGTCGTACTTCGCTGGACGAGTTGCCGCAGCTCTTCAACGTGCTGCGCGGCGAGATGTCTCTCGTAGGCCCTCGGCCTCTGCCCAATCGCGATGTCGCGCTCTTCTCCGAACCTTGGCTGATGCGCCGCTTCTCGGTCAAGCCCGGTATCACTGGCCTCTGGCAGGTCTCCGGCCGTTCAGAGACGGACTTCGATCAGACCATTCGTCTGGATCTCCACTACATCGATCACTGGAATCTCCCGATGGACCTCAAGATTCTGGCCAAAACGATCAGTGTGGTCTTCCGCGGCAAGGGCGCCTACTAATATCTAACGTATTGTTGCACTCGACTTGGCCGGGACGAAAGGCTAAACTCATTCTTTAAAGCTCCCTCCCCGACATCCTGTCCGATAGCCGGCAAGACGCGCTGCTACAGCGAAGACCGGCTTGTAGCCAGCAACGGGATCTATCGGTTTTTGAAGGATTAGCTAACGACGGGCATGAAGGCAAAATGAATGAAGATCTTATTTGCAACCGGCCACCTTCCATCCATGAAGGTTAGTCAGGCGGGTGCAAGAACCAGTTATGGCTTTTGTCGTTTCTATGCCGGTTCGCACGAAATACATCTTGCCGCATTTGCGACGGCAGGCGAGTTAGCCGTTTTTGATGAGAACGAGATGGCGATCTTCGCTTCATGGAAGATATTTCCTGTCTCCCGCTTCACTCGAATTCGCGGCATATTGCAGGAATTGGATCTCCCCCTGCCAATTGGTGCGAGAAAATCAAGAGTATTTGAACGGTATATCCGTCAATTGCAGACCCAGCATCATTTTGATGTTGTCATCCTGGATCACACCGCCCTATTCCAATTTGCAGAGCTCTTTCCTCATTCCACAATTACTGTTGGATGCGCGCACGATGTTTTGACTCAGAGCTGGGAACGTCGTGAATCTGTGCTTGGTGGCGGGCTGAAGAGGAACCTCGTGGGCTGGGAGCGGCGTAGAATTCAGCGTTGGGAAGATCAGTCATTTCGCTCACTCGGTCTCCTGGTTGTGCACAGCCTCAAGGATAAAAGATATGTAGAGTCGAGATTCTCGCCACGGCGTGAGCCTTCGGTCATCAATCCATGGATTCACCGGACCTCTCTTGTGCAGGACGCGACAGGGCTCCGAAAAATTCCCAATACTCTCCTCTTCTGGGGGGCCATGGACCGGCAAGAGAACATTGATGCTGCGATCTGGATCGCAAAGGAGATCCATCCGTTAATCCGCCGGAAAGTACCAAACGCGATTTTCTATATTGCCGGAAATCGCAGTGAGAAGCTCAAGGCTCAGCTTGCAGGGTGCAAGGGTGTCATTCTGACCGGGTTTGTCGATGATATTTCTGCCCTGATGAGAAGCATGGAGATTGCGATGTTGCCGCTTCGATTGGGGGCAGGAATCAAAATAAAGACCCTGGAGTGTATGGATGCCGGAATCCCAGTTATCACGACCGAAGTCGGGGCCGAGGGGATCGATGGCATTGATGGTAGGGAGTTCGTGATTGGGGCGACAGCTCGAGATCTGGCCGAAGCTGGGGTCGAGCTGCTGCTGGATAAGGAGCGGGCTCGCGCTATCGGTGTTGCCGGGCAACGGATTATTTGTCAAAGATATAACTTTGAGGGAAAACTCAAGGAACTTGAATCCAGACTGTACGAGATCGCTAGCTCTTGAATCGCGATCGCTAGGGAATCAGAATCCGGCTTCTCTCACGTCATTGTTCTTTACGCGTTCGCGCGGGCCTCATTGCGCTTCAACTTCTTGGTCCGGCATGGGGAAAGAAAGGCCTATCTAGAAGGCAGCTCGAAAGGCTGCGGCTAGTTTCGTATGCCCTACCAGGTTTGGGTGCACGTCGTCGGAAAGGTCGCTTGTGTCATAGACGTGAAATGTATCCACAGTCGTAATGTTCATGCCCTGCTGCTGAAACTTCCGAGCCATATCGAGAAATCGCATGTTGTACAGGAGGATCTCGTAGTTCAGGTCATCGGCTTTTGCGCGTGGAACAGAGCCAAGAAGAACGCTCGGTGCGCCCGGAACATTGTTGTAGTTTTCGCCACATACGCCCGCCCAAAGAAAAGAGAAAAATCCTCCGGTCGATGCCGTCGACACAGTGACAGTATGCTTTCCGGCGGAGGATAGCGAATATTGTGCGAGAAAGATACTTTCCCGTGTTGACCACAGGGTTGCGATCAGATGTCCGGTATCGACGGCTGAACTGAGCTGACCTACCGCTGCTCCGTCGATCGAAACGGTGGCTTGAGTCGTATTTCTGAGGCCGGGGTCAAAGACACGATAGGCAAGATAGAGTGTTTTGTCAGCGGAGGCAGCATCGATGGTGAATGTGGCGGTTGCGTTGGCATCAGTGGTTGACAAACCGATCGGGAGATCCGAATCCGCACTCCAGCTTCCACTAGTATTTGTGATGGCCGAGCCAAGGACCTTGTCTCTATCCGGCAAAGCGAGCCATGCGATCGCTGCGCCCACACTACGCTGCCAGTTGTCCATACAACCGTTGCTGTCGCCGCAGCGGTTCGCGTCGTTGGTGCCGATCATCACGGTATAGACCTGGTCTTTTCCCATGACCGAGTTGGTATTCGGGTAGACCCAGAGGCGGGCCATATCCGCTGCCATATCTCCAGAGTGGCATAGATTGTGTGGAACTTTTTCCATCGTCGTTGAAACCTGTCCAGCATATCCCTCGTTGGAATAGATGTTGCCGGTCCCATCGGCAGGAGAGGAGGTATATCCGCAGGTAATTGAGTCGCCAAAGTTCATCAGAGTTCCGATGGGGCGTTTGGCCCCGTAGCTGGGGCCGGTGGAGAGCGACGGTCCACTCACGTATCCGCTGCCGCAACCCATGAGGAACAATCCAAGCAATGAAAATTTCCAAAAAGAAACCTTGCGGGCGCACACGTTAGCGACGCGTCCTCCATGAACTTTCGACCATCATCTCTGTTCTCACGAACGATACCATGATTCTAGCTGCATCTTATTCGGCACAAGAAACAGCACATAAAAGCTGTGAGTCAGCGGCTGGTCGACAAATACTTCCTGGTTCCCTCAGCTTGCTACAGGAGCAATGACACGGGAGAGCCGTTCTAAACCATTCGGATCCGATGTCTCGTGATCTTAGGGAGGTGAATCGATGCATATCGTTTATGTGGCGGACTGGTCATCCCCTTTTCACATAGCTTCATCAAATGCAGATGTTAGGTCGGCGATCAATTGAGGCGATGGGTTCTCTATCCGCGGCAGGTGGGAATCATGGTCTTGGGACACATCAATAGACGAAAAGGGCTAAGAGCTCCGGGAAATAGTGCCTTGGCAGCCGGATATATACATCGCACGTCTGCCGAGGCTGCCGCGCGCCGACTTTCGTTTGAGGTGGCGAGTTCGGAGGAGTTGAGCCAGGACGAGGGGGGCGCGTGTCTTTATCCACAACAGTATCGCGACGGCAATTCCAACAAAGGTTTCCGGCTGGGCGATGCCGTCGGTCGCGATGGACGTGCGATGGAAGGGCGGCTGGGGTGGTGGTTTTCAGCCCGCACACGCACAGAAGCGGGCTATCGGCAGAACAAGATATCCGAGCAGTTTTCGACAGGCGGCGGGTTCGATCTCCGATGTCTTTGTGCAAGCCAACTATGCGCGAGGAGAGTCATCTAAATGGTTATCAATGAGCATTAAGCAAACACTCAAGAATACCCTGTCCGCTTCCATCTTTCATTCCGTCAGGGACATTCCATGGATAATCCGGGATTGGAGAACCAAGGCTCCCACCGGGCAAGGGCCCATTCCTCCTTTGCGCCTGATGTTCGATGGGCCGCGAGGCTATGAGCTGTTTCTGAAGATGGGTCGCGAGACACTAGGTTTTTACAGACACATTGCCGGTATGGAACCCGATGACGTAATCCTTGACATCGGCTGTGGCATAGGCCGCAAGACACTGCCGCTACTGGATTATCTGAACGATAACGCGCTTTATGTGGGGATGGATCTGGACCGGAGGGGAATTGACTGGCTGCTCCGCAATGTGACGTCGCGCAATCAGCGATTTGTATTCCTGCATCAGGATATTTACAACAAGTTCTACAACCCGAAGGGGGCTCTTATTCCTGGCTTACTGGTGCTTCCTTTCCCGGATGCATCGTTCGACATGGTCGTTCTATGGTCGGTATTTACACATATGTATCCCGGCGATATCGCACACTACCTATCTGAGATCGCTCGTGTGCTCAAACCGGGTGGAACGCTCGCGGCTTCCTTTTTTCTTTATAACGATGAAATCCTCGGCCGGATGCAGCGCGGCGAGACAACAATGGATTTCAAGTATGCATTGAAGGATTGCAGAACGACGAATCAGAATATGCCTGAGGACGCGCTCGCGGTAAGTGCGGAATGGCTGGAGTCCATTCAACATCAAGTCGGCCTGCAGACGCAGCAACGCTTAAGCGGAACCTGGACAGGGGCCGCGCCGCATGTGGGACTTGAAATCACGAACTTCCAAGACATCGTGTTGGCGAAGAAGTTGTAGCTTCGTTCCCGGCTAAGACCGCGAAGATTTCGCATCGCTGACGACTTCTTCATATGCCGTCAGCGTTTGCTCCGCGGTCTTACGCCAGGTGAATTTCGCAGCTTGTAGAACCGCTTCCTGGCGCAATCTCGTGTACAGAGAGGAATCGGAGAGAAGAAGATCCATCGCCAAACTGATCTGCTCCTTTTGGGTTGGGTCGATCA
>JABFXN010000327.1 GCA_013361705.1 Acidobacteriaceae bacterium | reverse complement strand
GGTAATGACCTGGCGGAGAATGCGTGAGCGACCTGCACCGAGAGCCAGACGAACCGACATCTCACGCTGACGTGCTAACGTGCGGGCCAGCGTGAGGTTCGCAACATTGGCACAGGCAAGCAGAAACACCAGGCCCGCAAAGGTAAGAAGCACATTAAGTGGCTTTGCGAATTTCTTTCCAGAGAAGTTGAGGCCGCGGCTGCCGTCAGCGAGTGCAAGTGCCGGCAGAGTGTCGCCGGACTTAGGCGACATGGTGGCGCGAATGGCAGCATCCAGTGAGACCTGCAGCGCCGAGCGCGCCTTCTCGTCGGAGATGCCCGGCCTGGTGCGCGCCATCAGGTTGATCCAGAAGAGCTGTGTGCTGGAGAGGGCCGGCCCTAGATGTGCAGACTCCGCTCGCAGCAGCGGCATCATCGAGACCGGCATAAAGATGTCAGGTGAGAACTGAACCTGCTTGGCGCCGGTGAAGGATGGTGGGTTCACTCCAATGACGGTGACAGGCAAAGTGTTCACCGTGATGAGTTTGCCGACGACATTTGGGTCGTTCCCAAAGGAGTGCCGCCAGAGGGAGTTGCTGATGACAGCAACGGCACCGGTCCCCGGCGATCCGTCGTCAGAGGAGACGATAGGACGGCCGATCATGGGACGAACTCCGATCTGCTGATAGAAGTTTCCGGAGACGAGTTCGACCTGGACGACACGAGCCTGGCCATCGATGGTGGCATTGGCCTGGCCGATATCTTTGAAGGCAAAGATCTCGTTGAGGACGCTGTTGTCGCGGCGAAGCTGCTGATAAACGGGATAGGAGAAGGAGTCGAACTCTACACGGTCCCCTTCAGCCTTGTCCCAATTTCCCCATGAGGCATGGACGACCACCTTCTTGTCTCCGGTCAGGCGAAGCAGTCGAAGCTGCTCAGGATGAGGAACACCAAGACGCTCGTAGAGAGCCTCATTGGCGACGGAGAAGATGGTCGTGTTCGCTCCGATCGCAAGAGCAAGGGAGCCGGCAGCAATCGCCGTAAACGATGGGTTCTTGCGAAGGATGCGGGCGGCATAACGAAGGTCGGCGAGCAGATCATCCAACCAGCGCACGCCCAGCGAACGGCGGACCTCATCGCGATGAGTATTGGCGGAGCCGAGCTCTACGCGAGCCTGACGGGCGGCTTCGGCAGGCGACAGGCCCTGGCGAATCAGAGCAGCGGTGCGAGCTTCAAGATGGAAACGAAGCTCCTCCTCAACCTGCGAAGCAAGCTCAGAACGGCAGAAGAGTGAAACAACGGTAGACCGCAGACGCGCGAAGATTTTCATCCATCCCCCTTATTCGTTTGCCGGCACTGATGTAAGACTCAGGATCGAACCCATGATCCCCGCCATACGGTTCCACTTCTCCATCTCGGTGGCGAGGCGCTTGCGGCCCTGCGGCGTGAGCGAGTAGTAGCGGGCACGGCGATTGTTCTCGCTCTCCCCCCACTCCCCGCGTAGGTCACCATCGTGTTCCAGGCGATAAAGAGCGGGATACAACGACCCTTGCTGAATGACAAGCTGATCGCCGGAGATCTGCTGGATACGAAGCAGAACGCCATAGCCATGAAGCTTCCCCAGCGAGACCGCTTTGAGGATAAGCAGGTCAAGCGTTCCCTGAAGCAAATCTGCGGATTTCGGTGGCATGCTCTCTCCTTGATTGCCTAGGAGAGTAGAACGATCTCTCCTAGATCGTCAAGGAGAAGATTCTAGCCCCAGTAGAATCGGGTGCCCCATATCTGGCGGCATCGCCGCTAGATATGGGAGGAAATACGGCGGCAACGAAGCGTCCTGCAAACCCACATCTATTAGCAACTCCATTGACATCCCCATCCGCCCTGTGACACCGTACCGGTAGTGCGCTCTGGGGCGCCTCCTGTCCGCGGCAAGGGAGAGTACTCCCACCCATCTTCAACCTGTGTTTCTGCAAGGACCTTTCATCCGGCCCTGAGCTCAGCGGACCTGGGCAATTACGGAAGGAAGGTACTATGTCCCGCCAGATCACACCCGCTACCTCACTCGACAATCTGCGCCGCGAAGCCAAACGCTGGCTTGCCGGTTTGCGCGCGCAAGAATCCACCGCGCACGAACGCTTTGCCCACGCTTATCCAACACACACTGGAACAATCGTCCTGCGCGATGTGCAGCACGCCCTTGCCCGTGAGTTCGATTTCGCAAGCTGGAATGAGTTGAAGCTTGCAATTCAGCAGACGGCAACGTCCCGGACACTTGCGATGCATCAACAGGCCGCAGACGATTTTGTCGCTGCCTACCAAGGCGATAGTGATGCATTGGAACGCCTGAACCGCTATTACCACCACGAGTTCACGATGGCTGATCTCAAGGCAGAGATCTGGCGACGTGACTACGCGTTTCGTCAGCGTTCCTGGAAACGTGCTGACAACGAGTTCCCTGTCGAAGAAGCACAGCTTCTTCTGGCGCAGGATGCAGGTTTCGGCAGTTGGGAGAAACTGATCGGCGCCGTCAGCACAGGCCAGTCTCCGCAGGGAGCACCGTACGCAATCGACACCAAAGATAACAAGATTGGCCCACGCCGGCGCATGTCCGCAGCCGATTGGGACGCGCTGATTGCGGCGATGCGAGAGCAGCGCATTTCTACGCTCGACGCCAACGGGCACATGACCGATGACGCGCTCGCGAAGATCGCCTCACTTGACTTCATTACGAGCCTGAACCTCGGCGGGTCGCGCGAGCTTACCGACGATGGTCTGCTGCATCTCGCACGCATGCCGCAGCTCGAAGAGCTCGAGCTGAGTGAGTATCCCGGCGGCAAGCTTACTGACCGCGGCCTGGAGGTGCTCCGCCATCTACCCAACTTGCGCAAGTTCGAGATGACGTGGCAGTCGGCCATCACGGATCGTGGTGCTGCTAACCTTCGTTTCTGCGAGCTGCTGGAAGAGGTCAACCTGATGGGTTCGCCCACCGGCGATGGCGTTATCGAAGCGCTGCAGGGCAGGGTACATCTTCGCCGCTTCAGTACCGGAAGACACGTGACCGATGCAGGCATTCCGCTGCTGCACAACTTCCCACTGCTCAAAACACACACCGGCGAGCGGGCAAAGCTGATGCTTGACGGCCCCTTCACCAATGCAGGCTTGCAGGCACTTGCCGGGCTCGATGGCCTGCTGGAGCTCGATCTCTTCTGGCATGTCGACCGCATCACCACTGATGGATTTGCACACCTGCTCAAGCTGCCTCATCTCGAATCGCTCGGCTGCGATGGACGACTCAGCGACAACATCGCGCTGCAACACATCGGAACCATGCCCAGGCTGAAACGCCTGCGAATACAGGAAGCAGCCGCCGATGACGACGGCTTTACCGCTCTGGCGCGGTCGCAGAGCATTGAACAGATCTGGGGACGCGTCTGCGAGCACTTCGGCCGCCGCGGCTTTCTCGCCTTCTCGAAGATGCCGGCGCTGCGAAACCTCGGCATCGGCTGCAGGAATGTGGACGATGCCACGCTTGCGGCGCTGCCAGACTTCCCTGCTCTGCGCGAGCTCACGCCGATTGGCTTCACCGACACCGGCTTCCGCCACATCGGCCAGTGTCGTCTGCTCGAACGCCTGACCTGCATGTACTGCCGCGAGACCGGCGATGCCGCTACCGAAGCGATCCAGATGCTGCCGCTGAAGTATTACTACGCCGGCCTGACACAGATCACAGACCGCAGCATGGAATCTCTCAGCCGCATCGAGACGTTAGAGAAGATTGAGCTCTACGAGTGCCTGAAGGTCAGCGATGCGGGTCTGCCGTTCCTCGCGAAACTGCCGCGGCTGAGCGAAGTCCATCTTGACCACTTGCCCGGAGTCACGTTGAACGGAACCAAGGTCTTCGGACCGGCGGTCAACGTCTACTATTCCGCGTAGTGTTCTATGGACATCGAGCGAAGCTCGAGCTGGGGTGGGAGCTGAGGGCTTCAGCCCGCAGTCATAGGTTCAACAAAGAGATTGGGCTTTAGCCCTGGGCCTTTTCTTGAGAAGGAAGAGAACCCAGGGCTAAAGCCCGCTTCTTTTTTCGCCTATCAGCGGGCTGAAGCCCGCTGCTCCCACCATGCGAGCAAAGCTCGAATACGGGAATCAGGTCCTTCGCTACGCTCAGGATGACAAGTTTTGACTTCTTTACTTACTGTGCGCGGTCAACGGGCGGATCTTGATATTGCGGAAGTAGACGACGTCGCCGTGATCCTGCAGCAGGATGTGTCCATCGGAAGCATCGCCGAAGCCTTTGAAGTCTTTGAACTTGCTCTGCGCAAGAGCCTCGCGGAAGGTCGGTGAGGTGCGGTCGTACTCCAGCACCTTCACGCCATTAAGCCAGTGTTCAGCGTGATTGCCGCGAACCACGATGCGAGCCGTGTTCCACTCACCGATCGGGCGCGTCGGCTGGTTCTCTGCCGCGGGCAGAATGTCATAGAGCGATGCAGTTTTGCGGTCGCCATTGCGTCCGAGCTTGGCGTCGGGGTGCACATCGTCATCCAGAAGCTGATACTCGAAGCCGATGACGGACTTCGCTGCCTCATTCACCTTGTCGTTGACGAAGTACTTCACGCCGCTGTTGGCGCCGCGCGTCAGCTTGAAATCAACGGTCAGTTCGAAGTCGCCGAAGATATCGTCCGAAACGACATCGCCCTGGTGCGACTCCGAGGAGCGCAGATGCAGCACGCCGTCCTTAATCTCCGCACCGTCCACCGGCACATCCGCACCCTTGGCGCTATGCCATCCATGCATCGAGTTGCCGTCCCACAACAGGCGCCATCCGGCGGCCTTTTCCTTGGGAGACAGGGTGTTGTTCTGCGCGTAGACGGCAGGCACGAGAAGAAGCAACAGAGCACGGGTGGCAAATGAGGGTTTCATAGGAAATCAATGGTACACGCACCCTACGATCCTCACGCAAACGCTTGACGCCTGCCGGCGCGCGCACTACGCTGATGCCAGCGCGAGGGGCGCATCCAGTCCGCGGAAAGGGCCGTGCCCACCCATCCATACAACTGAAGGACGAACCTTCTTTCAGCCTGATCTGTGCGGACTCCAGGCATGCCGTGAAAGGAGATTCGCATGTTTCCCAATCCGCAGGACGCTCTTCCGCAACCCGCCCGCCTGAGCCTGGAACAATACCGCAAGGTCGCCAAGGAATTGGTCAAAGTCTGCAAGACCCGAGACCCGGAAGCGGTCCGCAACCGTATCACGCTTTGGATTCGCGACTTGGTGCGGCACAGCGGCCTGGACCTCACGCCCACCCTTCCGGTCGCAACCGAACGTTGGATCGATGAGGTTACAACCTTCGCCATCCAGATACTGCTCGACGGAAAACGCACCTGCGCGCTGACCGATGCGCAGTTCGTGATTGCACGCTCGCATGGCTTCGCAAGCTGGCCCAGATTTGTGCAACACATCGAACAGGCCAGTGTCGTTACGTCTGCGGTCGCTGAGTTTGAAGCGGCCGCGGACGCCATCATCTCCGGCGACCAGGCAACGTTGAAACTGCTGATCGACAAAAACTCCGGCCTGGTGCAGCAACGCTCCACCCGCGAACATCACGCGACCCTGCTGCATTACACCTCTGCCAATGGCGTAGAAGGATATCGCCAGCGAACACCGGCCAACATTGTCGAAATCGCGGAGTTCCTGCTGAAAGCAGGCGCCGAGATCGATGCGGAAGCCGATGTGTATGGAGGGGGATGCACTACGCTTGGCTTGGCAGCTACGAGCGTTCATCCTGAAGCGGCGGGCGTGCAGGAGGCACTCCTGCAACTCCTTCTCGATCACGGAGCGCAGATCGAAAAACCAAACCTCGCCGGCAACGGCACAGGCGCTGTCGTCTCCTGCCTGGCGAATGGACGGTTGCAGGCCGCTGTCTTTCTTGCTTCGCGAGGCGCGCATCTCGAGCTTGAAGGCGCAGCCGGTGTGGGCAGGATCGATACGGTGAAGACCTTCTTCGACACATCCGGACGATTGCTGCCGCCTGCAACCCAACGCCAACTGCAGAAAGGATTCCTCTGGGCCTGCATGTACGGATGGGAAGATGTTGTTGTCTTTCTACTGGAGCATGGCGCCGACGTGCGCGATCCGGCAGAAACCGGCGCCACCGGCCTGCACTGGGCCGCTGGCGGAGCACATCTCGGCATCATCAAACGCCTGCTGCTTGCCGAAGCTCCGCTGGAGGAACTCAACCGCTGGGGAGGCACAGTTCTGGAGCACGCGGGATATGGCCTCGAACACAACACCGCAAACGCCGACTTCGTTCCAACCTTTGAGGCACTGCTGGCGGCGGGCGCAGTGATACGAGGTGCGGAAGTACCGGGATCGTGGCTGCGGTGGATCGACCGGCTGAAAGATACTCCTGTCCCGGTAAAAGATCGGCTCGCGGAGATTTTTCGCCGCTACGCGTCAACTCGATGAATCTTCGCCCGTCTTATGTGGCACAAAAACATCCAGGCCCTGGGCAGGCAGAGAAAGATGCCGCACGTCTGTGCGGAGACGGCGTTTTTACCGGGCTGGAATCAATCCGTGCTACAGTGCACGTACTAAAGCTAAAAAATCTGTCTTCTTTTTCCCGCAAGGGGTAGGGGTTCTGCGATGTCGCTCTTTCCGTATCGGTGTCCCCAATGCTTGTCTTCCCACGCGGTGCGTGAATCACACCCGCGCCTCTTTGACCTGCTTTCGCGTTTTCTGCTTCTGCGGCCTTATCGCTGCGAAAGCTGCCAGAGACGCTTCTACGCGTGGAAGAAGTAGTTCCCCGTATATTCCATTTCTGAACAACCGGGTGCGGGTGCCCCATATCTGGCGGCGGTATCGCCAGATGTGGGAGTGGTTACGACGATAGTTGTGGTCGTTAGCATCCTGCAAACCCACATCTCGGCTACGCCGAGATATGGGGCACCCGGCCCTTGCCAGGTTCGAATGTTGCTGGCTGGCTTAGTTCCTCATCGTCGCCATATCGGGAACATCCTCATCGGCGAAGACGATGCGATTCCTGCCTTCATCCTTCGCGCGATAAAGAGCGTCATCGGCGAGATCGATCAGACGTTGCGCCGTGCTGCGTCCGAGCTCATACCAGCTCACTCCGATCGAGCAGGTGATATTGATGTAGTGTCCGTTGCAGCCAATCGGTTCCGCACAGAGTGCCGCATGCAGTTCAGGCAGGCGTGTGCTTGCTGTCAGCCGAGTCAGACCGGGAAGCAGCATCATCATCTCTTCGCCGCCGTAGCGGCCCACAACGTCGTACGGCCGTGCGAGCGCACCCAGGCGCCGCGCATATTCACGCAGCACGCAGTCGCCTGCCGAGTGTCCCCAGGTATCGTTTACCCGCTTGAAGTGATCGATATCCAGGAGAAGCACAGCAAACGTCGCTCCTTCGCGGCGAGCCCGCTCGACCTCCTGCTCCAGGTGTTCCATGATTGCTCCGCGATTAAGAAGACCGGTCAGTGAGTCGTGTGTCGCCTGAATCTGCAGCTCCTGCCTCGCTTTGAGCAGCTCGCGCTTCTCCTGCTCCAGTTCGCGTGTGCGCTCCTGCACAATCGCTTCCAGATGGCGCTGCCGCTGGACGAAGAAACGCACGCTCCAACGCCAGACCAGCAGGCATAGCAATAGCGGCGACAGGATATAGACCGCCCACATCTTCCGCGTCCGCCACCATGGCGGAAGAATGCGAAACTCAGCCGACGCCGTCTCGGACTTTCGTCCGGTTCCTTCATCAACTGCGACAACCTCAAGGCGGTACTCCCCCGCGGGCAGTGCCGGATAACGCAGGTCGTGCTGCGGCGTATCCTGCCAATCTTCTTCCAGGCCTACCATGCGATAGCGGAAGGTAATCGAGCTTTCGCGCTGAAAGTCAGTGGAGACAAGATGTGCCGTCAAGGAATCGTGGCCCCACGGGACTTCTCCTTCATGAAAGAGCGTCAGCAGCTTCTCGCCGATCTTCATCTCGGCAATCTGTGCCGTCAGCTGTTCCTGCGTGAACAGCCTCTCCGGATGCACGAAGTGCGTCATGCCTCCACTGGTGCCGATCCAGATGGTGCCATCCTTGTCTTCATAGAAGCTATTGCTGTTGATGTCGTTCCAGACCAGACCGTCTTCTACACCACAGTGGCTCCATCGACTGCCATTGAAGAGATAGAGCCCTTCTCCCGTCCCCGCCCAGACCCAGCCGCGGCTGTCTGTCTTTACCAGAAAGACCTTGGCGTCGCCGCTGGCCCACGGGATTGACTCCAGCAGCTCAGCCTTATTGCCGCGCACGCGAAGATGCACAAGGTTCGGCTCGTTGCCGGAGATCCAGAAGGTGCCATCCTGGCCGATGCTGAGCTGCGCAGAAAGCGTGGGATGGTATGCGGCCGGAAGCTCAATCTTTGTCCACGTCGAGCCGGCAAGACGAAACAAGCCACTGCCGGCAATGAACCAAAGCGTGTTGGGCTTGTCTTCCACACCGACATAGACCTGGCCCGACGGACCGTTTTTGCCCGCGATCATCTGTACGCTATGCGAAGGATCATCGGGCTCCACGACATAGAGTCCGTTCAGAGTGCAGATCCACATACGTCCCGAACTGTCGCGAAGGATCTGAAAGACTCCCGTGAGCTGAGCTACCTTATGGCCTTCGCCGGTCGCAGGATCGTAGTCAAAGACACTGCCGTCGTCACTTCCTGTCCAGAAGTGTCCGTCGGCCGCCATCGCAATCGACTGCACACGGTGAAGCGGAATTCTGCTGGATGCAGCTCGCTGTCTGACCGATCGGCTTCCCGCTTCAATCATCTCCAAACCGCTCTCGGTTGCAACCCACATGCGGTCGCTGCGGTCGCGGGCAAAGTTCCACACGATGTCCGATCTCAGGCCGTTCATCGTCGTCCAGTTCACAGTGTCGTCGTATCCAAGCCACCGCCCCAAGCCCTTACCGTTCCAGCCAACCCAGACGGAACCCTGCCGGTCGACGAACAGCGTATCGATCATGCGGACGGGGAGATCCGCGCCTCCCTGCAGCACATTCCAGTTGCCGCCTTCCAGGCGCGCCAGACCTTCGCCCAGGTTGATGAGGATGCGACCCTGCTTATCCTCGACGATCGCGGCTCCGCGCGCGGCAAGAGCTCCGCTCGGCAGACTCAAGCCTGCGGGAACAAATGCTTTCGCATCACGATTCAGCCGGTAGAGCGATGCCTCGCTCCTTACCCACAGCCGGTGTTTGCTGTCTGCAAATGCCACGCGCCAGCGCTGCTGCGGAAGGTTCTCCGCGGCTCCGTAGATATGCAGTCCGTCCGCAGCCGAGAGAGAACAGATCTCGAATCCGCAACCGACCCAGAGACGGTCGTCCTGGCCGGCGACAAAGGTGATGTCCTTCAACTGCGGATGCTCACGGACAAGCTCAGGAGAAAATCCCGGAGCAACAAACCATCCAGCCGAGCGCTGCTCCGCGACATACAGCGTTCTCCGGCTGACGAAATAAAGCCGGCCATGCTCGCTGGGCAATGCGGCCAGCGTTGTGTGCAGATCGAAGTCGAAACCGGCCGGCGGTTCGGGGATGGCATGCACCCCGGTGCGATCCATCGTGTAGAGCCCGCGCAACGTCGAGAACCAGACGCGACCCTCGTTGTCGCGCGCCGCGCCGGTAACGTACTGCTCGTCCGATGCGTTGAACGCAATTCGCTTGAAGTCGGCGCCGTCGTACCGGTACACGCCTCCCTCGGTGCAGATGATCAGAGATCCGGCGGCGTCCTGCACGATGTAGCGAACGCTTAAACTCTTCAACCCCTCAGAGAGCCCGTAGGTGCGAAACGCAAAATGCTGCGCCGCCGCCATCGTGGCCCACACGCCCAAAAGGCATGCGCACAGTGCGGCGAGGATAGATTTTCGCGTCATCCCGGGAAACCTTAAACGGCATATCGGCGGCAACCGGGAAAGATTGACCCGTGACGTAAAAATTGACTAGGACCGATTCAGTCCTATATTAATAGGACCAGATGAGTCTTATATAGACAGTCCTGCTCTGCCTTGGCGTAGAAGCAGACAAACAAAGGAGTACAGTCTCGGTTTTCGTGTGTGGACCGGTCTGGATCTGAACGGAACTAGAAAGGTAAGTCCATGCATCTAAACCGGTCTCTGACCAGCACCTACACCTGCGCCTTGTTGCTTCTTCTCTGCTCCGCCGCGGTTGCGGAAGACAAGAGAACGGCGCCCGATACAACCGAGGATGAGAATCCGCCGGTCGCCTGCACCCAGACTCCCGATAGTCCGTCCCGAATCCTTTCGGGCGTCGTCACCGATCCCTCCGGAGCAGGTGTTGCTCGCGCGCAACTCAGCCTCACCTGCGACGGCTTCCGGGTGACCGCCACGGCTGATTCCGCCGGAATCTACTCACTCACCGCGCCCGCCGGCAACTATCGTCTGCTGGTCGAGGCTGCGACCTTCGGCAGTGCCAGCCAGGACGTCACGTTGACCGACGCCTCCACGGTCCTGAACCCGGTGGTGCGTCTCGGCCAGGTACATAGCGTGGTCACGGTCACAGGAGACAACGAGTACTCGGTCTCCGTCGCCAGCGGCGGTACGAAGACCGACCTTCCACTCAGCGAAGTCCCGCAGGCCATCACCGTCATCAATCGCGATCTGAAGAATGCGCAGAATGTCGTCAAGCTGGACGACGCACTCAAGAACGTTGCCGGTGTGATGGCCGGCGGCTACTACGACGGCTGGGACTACTACCGCATCCGCGGCTTCGATGCATCCTTCAATACCTACATCGATGGCCTGCGCGGCGGCAATGGCATGTCAGAAGAGACCTGGGGTCTGGAGTCAATCGAGGTGCTCAAAGGACCGTCGTCCGCGCTGTATGGGCAGAGCGTTCTCGGCGGCCTGGTCAATATCGTTACCCGCAAGCCCACCCCAGATCGCTTTGCGCATGCGCAGCTCACTGCCGGCTCCTTCAACTTCGTCGACCCAGCCGTCGATGTCGGCGGATCGCTGAACTCTTCGCGCTCCGTCTATGGACGGCTTGCGGCGCTGTACCACTCGGCGAATACGTTTGTGGACCACACGTATCGCCATCGCTACTACTTCGCTCCGTCGCTGACATGGCGTCCTACAGCGGCGACCTCGCTCACTTTCATCGGCCGCGTGCAGCGCGACAATGGCCGTCAGGGCATGCCGCTGCCTGCGGTTGGCACCGTGCTTCCCAATCCTAACGGCCTGCTTCCCATCAACGTCTACAACGGCGAGCTGGATGCACACGCCAACCAATTGGCGCAGGCCAATCAGCAGTTCGGCTATCAGTTCCGTCATAGCTTCAGCGATCACCTGTTGCTGCGGCAGAACTCCCGTTTCGCCTGGTATCAGCAGCATTGGAACCGCATCTACTATCCTTCGTTCCTCGGCGCAGATCAGCGGACGCTCTATCGCTATCCGCTGGATTGGGACGGTCCCTGGCAGACACACGACGTCGATACCAACATGGAGGCGAAAGGCAGCTTCTGGGGCATGGAGCATAGCGCTCTGCTTGGCGTGGACTTCTATCGCAACCCTGCGAACTCACGCGGCTGGTCGATCGACTTCAGCGATCTATCGCAGTATGAGCCGCTGGATCTCTACGCTCCTAAGTACGGAGCGAACCCCTATCGCGCACTGCAGCTCTACACCAGCAGCAATACGGTCACGCAGTACACCGGCATCTATCTGCAAGACCACATCCGTCTGCCGCAGCACGTCACCATCACCGGCGGTGGACGCGTGGACTTCGCGAAGAACGAGTCGAAGGGATCGCCTAACCAGAACTCCACCGGCCTGACGCCGCGGCTCGGTGTCACCTGGCAGTTCATTCCATCCACGTCGATCTACGGAAGCTTCAGCAAGAGCTTCATGCCGCAGTCGGGCATGGTTTATGACGGCAGCACCAGCGGCCGCTTCATCTCGCCGGAGCGCGGACAGCAGTGGGAGGGCGGAGCGAAGTCGACCTTCTTCGGTGGCCGCCTGCTCACCACGCTGGCTGTCTTCCAGTTGAACCGAAACAACGTTGCCACCAGCGATCCTGCACACGCGAACTTCTATCTCGTCACCGGCCAGCAGCGCAGCCGCGGCGTCGAGCTGGAAGCGACCCTGCATCCGCTCGCGGGCTGGAACGTGACCTCTGCTTACTCCTACATCAACGCCGAGGTTACGCACGATACGACCCTGCCCGCGGGCACACCGACGTTGAACGCTCCGAAGCATCTGTTCAACCTCTGGACAACTTACGAGGTTCCGCGCGGCAAGATTCGCGGGTTGATCTTCGGTGCAGGCGGACGCCACTTCACCAACCAATCCGGAGATCTGGCTAACAGCTTTCAGCTTCCTGGCTATGGCTTGGTCGATGCATCCATCAGCTATCGCCGCGGACCCGCGATGTGGCAGATCAATGCGAACAACCTCGGCAACAAACGCTACTACAGCGGTTCGTACAACGACCTCTACGTCAAACCAGGCGAGCCCCGCGTCATTCGCGGCACGGTCTCGTGGAGCTTCTAGCGAACTGAGTGCCCCATCAACCGCGTATCGGGTGACCAGCGATGGATGGGACATTCGAGCTTCAGGGCTTCAAACGAACTTACTTCGCCGTGAACAAACCTCCTTCGCTGGGGATGATGTATCGAGCGAAGCTCGATCTGGTTTTGCTTAAGGGCACGGCTTCAGCCGTGCCGAACAAGAGCAGAAAATACGCGGCTTTAGCCGCTGAGGTCAAAATGCAAGTCGTTCGTTGTGGGGAAAAACTTCGGAAGCAAGAAGGTGCAGTACCTCAGCGGCTAAAGCCGCATTTCTTTCTGCGCTGGTACGGGACGGCTGAAGCCGTCCCCTTAAGCAAGACAAAGCGCCTTTGGCGCTTGTCCCAATCAGCAAAGCTGGCTGGGGAACATCTTCAGCAATACCAATACTGCTTGCTCACATATGGATCCTCACCGAACTTCGTTCGCTGGAGTGAATCAACCAGGTGCAGCCTCTGATGATTGCTACGCTTCTTCACCATCCACGAAAGCTCTGGCTGCGCCGGGCGCTCTTCCAGGTGCATCTCTGGCTTGGCGTTCTACTCTCGCTGTATGTCATCGTCATCGGCCTGAGCGGAGCCACGCTGGTCTTTCAGGATGAGATCCGCCAAGCCAGCATGCACCGTGTTCCTTTTGATAAGGACAAGGTTGCGCCCGTCAGTACCGTCATCGCTACTGCACAGCAATCCTTCCCCGCATGGCGACTGACGTTTATCTCACCACCGCAGCCGCAGAACCCGCGCTGGACGCTCTACTTCGAAGACGCGCGCAAGAAAGACCACACCATCTTCGCGGATGCGGCCACCGGCACTCCTTATCAAAGCCAGCGCAAGCTCTTCATCGACTACGTGCTGGATCTGCATGTCAATCTGCTGATGGGCGAGACGGGGTTCATCCTGAATTGCTCGGCAGGCATCGGTCTGCTGGTGCTCGCCATCACCGGAGCCGTTCTGTGGTGGCCCGGCATCAAGCTGTGGACACGTGGTCTCTTCGTCTCGCTCCGCCGCGGATGGAAGCGCATAAACTACGACACCCACAACGCCATCGGCATATGGACGCTGTTGATTGTGAGCTGGTGGGGCATCACAGCCGTCTACTTCCTCTTCCCGCTCAAGGTCGCCGCCGTGGTGAATGTCATCTCGCCTTTGATCGGGATGAAGCAGCCTCAGACTCCTGAGCCCCCGCCCCCCGAATTTTCGACAGGCACTTCTGTTGCAAAGATGGAAGAGATCATCGCGCATCAGCAAGAGGTCTCTCCTGGATACCTGACCGGCATCGGCCTGCCAGAGACGCCCGGCGGCAATGTCACCCTCTATATTGACCGCCGTATTCCCGGCGACTTCAGCCTGCGCGACATCGACACCTTCGACGGCCACACCGGTCAAGTCCTTAGTGTGTGGCATTACGGAGAGAACAAGTCTCTCGGCGACTGGTTCCTGTGGCTGATC
>JABFXN010000132.1 GCA_013361705.1 Acidobacteriaceae bacterium | reverse complement strand
TTCTCGCAGAAACTGGGAGCGACGGGGAACTCTCAGCGCCTTGAGATAGAACTGTTCCTGAAAAAAATGAACGAATCGGCCAGCAAATTTCCGTGGCTCTCTTCGTCTAGTTTCGTTTCATTTAGCCAAGCAATCCAGGATCACCCCGGTGCCTTCCACTACTTCCTAAGGGCGGGGACTGAAACACTATCCGGCACACTACCTGTGTCATTGGACATAAGCCAGATCCAAACTGGATACCGACTCGACCTTTTCCCGCTATTGCACGCACTAGAATCGTGTAAGCCCTTTCTCGTGCTCCTTCTGGAGTCAGACAAAGCCCGCCTGTTCGTGGGACAAGGTGATGCACTCAAAGAGTTGCGAGAGGCGCTACCCAACAGTGACCTCAAGGTGCATGCAGATGATTCTCGTGTGGGATGGTCTCACCATATCCAAGGAAATATAGCTCATCGAAGCGAGGCCTATTGGCGTGAACTTGAACGCCAAACAGCCGAATGGCTGAATCGCCTGCATATCGGAGACATAGTGATCGGGTGTCGCAAGGAGCTGTGGGGGCACGCTAGTCGCGAGTTTGCCTCTTTAGACAAGGAATACATCGTCGCCTTTTCTCCGTTGCAGAGTTTTGAAGCGTCTGAGCACGAAGTAATGTCTGCGGTCGAACAATCTCTAAAGCAAATGCGAGTAGCGCGAAGTTCCACGCTCGAGACGGAACAATCGCACGGGCGTTCCGTGACGGGCATGGCGAGCGTCTTGGCCGCTCTTGAGAACGGAGAGGCTTCCGCTCTCATCATGACGCATGATATGGGAGGCGATCTCATGGAATGCGATGGGTGCGGAAGATCCCAGCCGGCGGATCGCAAGATCTGTATGTTTTGCGACGGTACGGGACTGCATCGAGTCCTCCCGGAAGCGCTGCTCGCCACACGAGCACTCCTCTCGGATGCTAAGGTTTGGGCGCAGCAAGAAACGACTCAGCCTGTTCGGGCACTTCTCCGCTACTGAGACATCCCTCGGGGAAGCTTCAACTCTCGCAACGGACTTTACACGTTCCCTTTACGAGAGTGGTTTAGATGATCGGCCTGGGAGGCTCATCTTAGGTCGGAGTTTTTCCGATATCAGGTCCATCATCGTCGGTCGGGTAATAGGCTCCGGCCTTCTATTCGTCGGCGAATTCGCGGCCACGCGGTGGCGGTATGGCCCAATCACCGTGTTCGTATGGCGATGCGCCGTAATCGGTCTTATTCAGTACCCCGAATCAGAGGACATGTTCCGCGCGGGCGACACGCACAGCTGTGCTTATGGCCGTATCAGGATTGAGAGAAATCGAATCAATCTTCTGCGCTACAAGCCATTCGGCGAACTCCGGGAAATCAGAGGGGGCCTGCCCGCATATGCCAATCGGCCTACCTACGGCATGGGCAGAATGGATCGCTTCCCCAATCATCCATCGAACAGCATCATTTCTTTCATCGAATAAATGCGCGACAATCCCAGAATCTCGATCTAGCCCAAGAGTCAATTGGGTGAGGTCGTTCGACCCGATCGAATAGCCATCAAACACCTCGAGAAACTGTTTGGCCAGGACGACATTCGCCGGTATCTCACACATGGCGTAAATCTCGAGCCCGCCCTCTTTTCGAGGTAATCCATGCTGAGCCATGAGATCGACCACCTTACGCCCCTCATCGATGGTTCGACAGAACGGGACCATAATCTTCACGTTGGACAGACCAAAGTCATTCCGAACGCGGGCGAGCGCCCTGCACTCCAGCGCGAACCCAGCAGCATACCTTTCATCGTAATATCGGGAAGCTCCGCGAAAGCCCAGCATCGGATTCTCTTCTGAAAGTTCAAACTGAGCCCCTCCGATCAGGTTTGCATATTCATTCGTCTTGAAATCGCTCAACCTCACGATCACGGGCTTAGGATAAAAGGCGGCCGCTATGCGTCCGACTCCCTCACTGAGCCTGCGGACAAAGAACTCTTTCGGATCTTCCGAGCCCAACATTGAGCGAATCTGCCTCGCGACCTGCTCATCACGAATATGATCCAGATTCGCCAGAGCCATGGGATGAACACCAATGTGATTCGCAATAATGAACTCGGTACGTGCTAAGCCGACTCCATCATTCGGAATACTCGCAAGCTTGAACGCTTTTGATGGATCTCCAAGGATCAACATGATCTTCGTGTGCATCGCTGGCAAGCGCTGAACTGCTAGCTCGTCACGCTGAAAAGAGATTCGCCCTTCATAAACGCGGCCTTCGCTTCCTTCTGTACAACAAACCGTGATCTCTTGGCCAGTTTTCAAGGTTCCCGTCGCGTTCCCCGTACCAACAACGCAAGGTATTCCAAACTCGCGTGAAATGATTGCAGCGTGCGCCGTGCGGCCGCCCTGATCTGTAACGATGCCGGCAACACGCCGCATAACAGGCTCCCAGTCTGGATCCGTATTTTTTGCGACCAGAATCTCCCCGTCTTGAATTTCTTTCAACATCGAGACATCAGTAATAACGCGCGCACATCCCGAACCTATGCGTTCCCCCACCGCCTGCCCCTTTACAAGAGGGTCTCCGTGAGCTCCAGTCAGGCGGAAGGTCTCAGCAACATGGAGATTTGTCTTGGCGGAATGGACAGTTTCAGGTCGCGCCTGGAGAATATAGAGCTTGCCGGTGATGCCGTCTTTTGCCCACTCAATATCCATTGGCTGGGGATGCCCGGCAAGTCTGGAATAGTGCTCTTCGATGAGGCATGCCCAACGGGCAAGTTGCAGAACTTCTTTATCTGATAAACAGTACTTCGCTCGATCTTCAGTTGGTGTGGCCTCGCTTCTTGTAGTGCGCGTACCATCACCATAGATCAAGCGCACCTCTTTCGACCCCAATTGCCGGCCAATCACTGCATCAAAACCGCTTTGCAGCGTCGGCTTAAAAACAATCCATTCATCCGGCGTAACAACTCCCTGAACAACAAACTCTCCCAAGCCATACGATCCAGTTAAGGTCACGACATCTCTAAATCCGGACTCCGTATCGAGTGTGAACATTACGCCTGAACACGCCCGATCCGCTCGAACCATAGGCATCACACCTACAGAGAGGCTTACCTTAAGCGGTGGATATCCCTGGCGGGCACGATAGTTGATGGCGCGGTCTGTAAACAACGAGGCAAAACACTGATGTACCGCACGCAACAGGGCATCCTCTCCGCGTACGTTGAGGAATGTCTCAGCCGCACCAGCAAAGGAGGCCTCTGGCAGATCTTCCGCGCTTGCTGAAGAACGGATTGCCAGGCTCGGATCACCGCCGGTCCGTTGTACGAGCCCGCGATAACCATCAAGAATAGCTTCGCGGAGTTCGTCGGGCAATGGCGTCTGTAAGATGAGCGCTCTGGCTTTATGTCCGGTTTCCGCCAACTTTTCCAAGTCTTCTGTATTCAAATCCCTGAAGGCATTTTCCAGGTCCGCGCCGAGACCATTTTCCAGAAGGAGCCGGCGATATGCCTCTGTGGTAACGGCAAAACCGTCGAGTACTCCGACCCCGAGATTGCCAATCGCGGAGAAAAGTTCGCCTAAGGATGCATTCTTTCCACCGACACGACCAATGTCGTTCATTCGAATTTGGGAGAATCCAAGAACATAGTCAGCCATTACTGCCTCTCCGGAAGTATGACAACCCTACCTCGCTATCGTTTCGCAATGCGGTGATATACATCACAACCCACTCGGATGGCATGGAAGAGAGCGTGCGTCCTACGCATCTCTTCGCTGCCGAAAACGGCATACTATAGCTGCGCGCCTCACTCTACTCCGCATAAACGGCGATAGCATCCGGATCCCTTCGGAGTAACGTCTTGTCTCTTGAGGATCAGCGTTTACGTACGCGTACACCGTCGGTTATCTCGACCGCAGGGTGAACGACTACTTCTGCACCCTCTGATACGCCATCGACGACCTGCCACAAATCTTCGCCTCTATGGCCGATTTTTACAGTGGTTTGCGATCCATCGCCGATTGACCCGCGCCAGAATGCCGTCCTTGAAGCCCATCTCAATGCCGCGTTGGCCACCAAAAAGCAAAATGAGGCTATCGTCATAAGGTCCAGAAGCGACTATGAACAGGCCCAGCGCGATTTACAGCGCAGCAGTGCATTGTAGCGCCGCAACAGAAATGTCGCCGGTCAGATATGTCTTCGTAACGTTGTGCACTTTGAACAGGCGAGATGGGTTTGTAGCGCACTCGCCGGTATTTGCTGTCTGTTCGTTCACCCTTTCACCGCGTCGTGTGCTGGATTATGCCTCAATAGGCTGGTGCACCAATCGTCATATCTTCATAGCTTGTAGCTGTATCAGGGTGCTGCGAAATGTCGACAGCCTTCGACCATGAGCAAATCAATTTGACATCTGCATCCGTCAACTTTGCGCTTGGATGCATGAACGTATATAGCTTTCCCGGCATCTCTGCGTCCGTGACTTCCTCGCAAATATCTGCGAGCTGCTTTTTTTGCTTTTCCGGAGGATAGGATGCCCACTCCGAAAATTCAGACTATTCCGCCCTCGACGAACATCTGCGGCCACCAGCCACGATATCGGAGCAATGCGGCTATAACGAGGCCAAATTGTTCTATTGGAATGACAATCATTACATGAACGCACAAATGTGGCTTCAACATTGGGATCCATCAACAATCTGGCATGGATCGTCTGATCAGGAATTATCGGGCCGCTAGAATGCTCCGGCTGAATGAGTTGAATCGCCGCAGCAATAAGGCAACCGACAATAGTCCACTTCAACCAGGTTTTCATAGCATCCCTCTCTGGTCCCTATCGAAGTCCGCTCGCTGTTTTATGCTTCACGCTTTTGAGAGCAGTGATGAACGCATCCCTATGCTTGACTTCGTCCTGCCGAATTTCTTCAAAGCGTTGAGCGACTTCGTGATCACCTGCTCGTTCGGCCTCTTGTGCAAACTTGCGGTACATCGTCTCGATTTCATAAGACTCGCCGTTGATCGCATTTTCCAGGTTCTCCGCATTTGACCCGAATAGCCCCGCTAATCTGGCTTCTTCGACGAAGTGTTCGAACCGCTCAGTTTTAGCCGTCTCCTCGAGCAACGCCGCAAGGTCGCCTTGATTGCTGTTACGAGCATGCTCTGCATAGGCCATGTACGTTACGTAAGCAAATGCCTCACCATGCATCGCAGTCGACAAGTTCTGCCGTGTCTGCTCATTCAGTTTGGAATCTGTCGGGTGATGCGTTGCTCCAGTGGCGGCAACAGCGAAGATGCCCGCGGCGATCATCACGATGCTTTTCATAGGTCCTCCGATCTGGCGTAGACGTCGACGTCACCGATCTTAGGCTAATGAGGTTTTGTGTCATCTGATGTGATGGAAGTCACACAGCCGCAGGAAAGCGTCGGTCCGTTTGCAGCTTAAGCGTTTCTCCTGGAGAAGAACAGGAACGGGAGGAGCTGCAGTAATGTGCTCGCTGCGGTCACAGCTAGAAGTCTTATGACGTTCACACCAGAAAAGAAGGAGGCGCAAGCGAGCACGACTCCCGAAGCGATTTCGATGGCGCCGCAGACTCGAAAGCTGCGACGTTGAACCGGATGGCGCGACAAGCCTTGCCCGAGCCGCAACTGGAATGCGCCGAACAAAATGGCATATGGTGAGACCGCCAGAGCAAGGCGAGGGAGACTTATCTCGGTCGCAATCGCGAGCATGAGACCGCTAAGGAGAGAGAGCGTGCCAAGTAGCAGGTAAGTGAGCAACTCCCGTCGGTGAGCAGCTCCAAATTGAACACCGACGATAATCTCCGCCAGCCCGACGTATCCCAGAGCCGATGTAATAGCAATGGAAACAATCAAGAGCAGTTCTGCTTCGAGTCGCTCAGCGGAGTGGTAAAGCCCCAGATAAAACCCAGTAATCAGAAAAATAACCAACCACATGGCGATCAAGCTAAAGACGATTTTGTGGGATTGAAGCTCTTCTCTCATGGAGGTCTCCTACAAGGTGCTCCTTCGATTTGCACAAGGTACTTAGGGACTACCTTGCCTATGAATCTTGTGTGGAGCACGTCCCTTCGGCTCCCGCCGTCATCCCTTTGGGAAGCGAGAGGATTTGTGACGCCGCAATGGTCTTAGCTCTCAAATAACGACGTTATCCAGCGGACGTATATCCTTCAGTGACTGCTGTCACATTTCTATCAGTGGCCGACTTATGAAGTAGTAAATGGGCATCCGGAGTGCCGTCTTGGCAATTTGTTGATCGAAACATCGCGCTCGACGGGATACAGAGGATATTGTCTGACTGCCAGATGATGACGCTTACCTCGACATGAAAGCCGTCTTGAAGCTTGTTCCAATCCGCATTCACCAACTGGTGTCCTGCGATGTCTATCTTCCGCCGGATGGGAATACGAGATTGTGGATCCACATCACCGTGATTTAGGGGCAAAGATGCTTCGCCGGACACTAACTCGAATTGTGCTCCTCTTCTTATTCTCTGGCCGGGTTCGGCGGTGCACCTAACATGGGCCCGGTTCAGCTAGGCGGCCAGATGGGCATAATGGCATCGCCGTTGTAGCCATCCATCTTGACCAAAAACTCCGGCAGATCCTTGGCATCGACACGGGCAAAGTTCTCAGTCCTAGCCTGGGCAAGAATGTCCCTTGGTTTGAACTCGGCCGCCGGATCTGTTGCTCGTTCGCGAGCGATTGCAAATCGGAAAATCTGAACGACGGATTCATGAGCTCGTTTTGCGACATCTCTTGCATCACGCGCCAACGCCAGAGTTTCGATCCGCTTGGCTTGCCGAGCAAAAAAGCTCATCTCGGTCATACATCTTGTATGGCCTTAGACCCGGTTTTGCTTCTCGGATCGCGGTATCAGTTTGAGGAAGTACGAGAAGGTGCGGAAGAGTATGTCATTGGTTGCCCCCCAGGGATTCGAACCCCGATTGATCGGTTCAGAGCCGACTGTCCTACCATTGAACGAGAGGGCAAAACTTAGATTGGCCGGGAGAGTCGCACTTTGTTACCGCGCCACCACTCACCTAAGTCAGTGTATGGCCTCGAAGGCTTCTGGTCAAATCTCCCACCTTTTCAGAGGGATAGTTGAGATTCCTGAAGGGCGCCGACTAATTGATTGGCGCCCTTCCCGTCTCCTGCTTATTTTGTTGCAGCCTCAGCTGCGGCGCCAAGTAGCTCAATCGCATGCATCACATCCGGGTGCGGCAGCGTACCGGAGGTGAGTTGGATGTTCACGCGGTCCACACCACCCAGCGCCTCGTCCACGTACTTCAACTTCGCCGCAACGGTATCGGGACCGCCTACGAAGAACGCTCCCATGGGCGATGTATTACCGTCAAACTGAGTCCGAGTTTGCGGTGCTCCCCAGCCACGCTCGGCGCCGATCTTGGCGAACTGACGCTGCCAGACGGGAAACATGATGTCCCCTGCTGCCTTATCCGTATCCGCAAGGAATCCAAGCACATGCAGACCAACCTTCATGTCTTGCTCCGGGTGTCCAGCCTGAAGATAGATCTTGCGGTAGAGATCGATCAATGGGCGGAACCGATGCGGTTCCCCGCCAATGATTGCCACCATCAGAGGGAGACCCAGCACGCCGGCCCGGGCGAATGACTGTGGCGTCCCGCCAACTCCGAGCCAGACTGGAAGCTTCTGCTGCACCGGGCGAGGATAGACACCTTCACCGTTAAGCGACGAACGAAGCTGCCCTTGCCAGGTGATATTGGCCCGCTCCCGCAGCTTCAACAGCAGATCCAGCTTCTCGGCAAAGAGCTCGTCATAGTGCTTGAGGTCGAAACCGAAGAGCGGATAAGACTCAGTAAACGAGCCGCGGCCGACGACAATCTCCGCACGCCCGTTCGAGATGAGATCCACGGTAGCGAACTGCTGAAAGACACGAACAGGATCGTCCGAGCTCAACACAGTGACCGAGCTCTGCAGGCGGATCTGTTTCGTAATGGCCGCAGCCGCCGCAAGAATGGTCGACGGGGAGCTGGCCAGGTAATCCGGCCGGTGATGCTCGCCAATACCGAACGCGGCGAGGCCGACCTTGTCAGCGAGCGCGATCTCTTCCATCAGATCTGCCATGCGCTGCTGCGCGGAGACGAGATTGCCGGCGGCATCCGGCGTGTAGTCCACGAAGCTGTCAATTCCGATTTGCATACACAGGAATAGATGCTTCGATATCGAAATAGTTTCAGACGGCTATTTCATGTCCTCCTGCATCTTGGAACTGATGCGAAGCAGCAGATTTCTCCGCTTGAGCACTACGAAATGACGAACCCAAAAACAGACGCCCTGTACCGCCACTACTCTTCGCGCAGGACCTCCAGCGGTTTTTGGCCGAGTACTCGGTGGCTGGCGATCCATCCGGTCGCCACGGCCATAACCGCGGTGCCTGCCATCATGGCAAGATCGGTGATCCAGGGAAGATGGAACTCGATACCCATCTGGCGCTGCATGAACCGGGCAACTACCGTG
This sequence comes from Acidobacteriaceae bacterium, assembly GCA_013361705.1. GTDB lineage: Bacteria > Acidobacteriota > Terriglobia > Terriglobales > Acidobacteriaceae > Terriglobus. Next base: position 28,286 of record JABFXN010000132.1, on the reverse strand, counting down.
GCAAAGATGACTCCCGTGAAACCGGCGACCAGTCCCAGAACGGCGAATTCAATTGAAAAGACGGTGGCGATGCGCGAACGGGTCGCTCCCAGCGTTTTGAGTACAACCACCTCGCGGATGCGGCGGTAGCGCGTGCCTGCAATGGAAGATGCCAGAATCACCATGCCCGCGAAGATGGAAAACGCCGAAAGGAACTGAATCACCACCGTGATCTGTAGTACGACCTGGCGGATGGTCTCAAGCGCCTGCGCCACATCGATCACCGTAACCGTAGGATATGCCGCGAACATGGCGCGCTCGAGCTGCCCAACCTTCTTCGGATCGACATGTGCTCCTCCGTACCAGACAACCGGGAAGCCCTGCAGCGGAGCCTTTGGCAGAATGAACTCCGCGCGTGAGTAGGCATGCTGGCCGTCGGACTTAATGATCGCAGCCACGACGGCATCAATCGGCTTGTCTTGTGCTGAGAAGACAATATGGCTTCCCAGCGTGACGCCGAGGCGCTGACTCATGCGTTGTCCAATGGCTACCTGGGCCACCGGGGTCCCGGGTTTCCACCATTCTCCCTGCAGAACCGTCGTGCCGGGCGGAAGTTCGTCTGACCATGTGAGTTGGATCGACTGGAGCATCCGCCTGGGGAAATTGGTCAGCCGCAGATCTTTGGCCGCAACGCCGTTTACGTTAGTGATGCGTGAGCTGATGACAGGGATCAATTCCGGTTCTGCCATAACTCCAGGCTGGCTGGTAAGCACCTTACGTACTCCTTCAACCTCGGAGTTGGCGATGTCGACCAGGAAGATATTCGGGATCTTCGGCGAAGAGACGATACGCAGCTCACGGACAACCGCCTGCTGCATAAGGAAGACAGTCGTAATCTGCATGACACCGAGGCCGACAGCAGCAAGCAGCGCCGCCGAAGGATTCCCGGGACGATAGAGATTGGCCAGGCCATGGCGGATGGCAGAGGGCAGAGCAAGTCCAGCTCCGCGCAGGAAGCGGCGCAGGACAGTCAGCAAGATCGCGGCCGCGGCGAGAAGAGCGATAAGAACCCCTCCGAGACCTGCGGCGAAGGTCCTGCCGGTCTGCGCCGAGTCACTCAGCGTAGCGGCAATGAGCGAGAGACCCAGCAGAATCACAATGGTTGCCAAAAGCTGCGTCCAGTTCGAGCGCAAACGAGCCCAGAAAGCTTTATGAATGGGTTCGTCGGTCTGCTCGACCGCGCGGCGAAGGATCAGGATGGGGCGGACCTTGCGGATATCCAACAGAGGAGGCAGCGTAAACAACAGTGTCGTCAGCAGACCGGCCGTCAGTCCGGTCCCAACCGCATGCCAGTCAAGCGTGAAGGGTGGCTGGACATTGATGAGCCTGCGCAGCAGCACCGGCAGAAATCGCTGGACGGCGGTCCCCATGGTGACGCCGAGAAGGCCGCCGAGCGTGCCGAGCAAGATCGTCTGCAGCAGATAGATGCGCATGATCTGCGAAGACCCGGCGCCGAGCGACTTCATGATGGCGATGGTATCCATGCGCTGTTGCAGATGGGCACGCATAGCCATTGCCACTCCGATGGCTCCTAGAACGAGTGCAACCAGGCTCATCAGGCTCAGAATGCCGGTGGCGCGATCCAGCCCCTGCGTCAGCGCGGGATTGGTCTCACGGTAGTCAGTCACCTGCGCTTCAGGGAGCAGCGCAACCAGGCGATCTTTCCACGCCGCGACCTGTTGATCGGAGCTTCGTGCCGGAAGCTCGAAGAGAAAGCGCTCGTTCGACCGGTTCCCTTCCGCGATCAGACCTGCGTCTTCCAACCCTTTGCGTGTGACGATGACGCGCGGACCCGCCGCAAATGATCCCGAAAGACGGTCCGGTTCATTGGTCACCACACCTGCAATCGTGAAGAGTCCATCGCCAATCTTCACGCGATCCCCGACCTTGAGATTCAGCCGGATCAGAAGGTCTTCGGCGACGACAATGGTGTTGTCATGCAGCACATCGCGGAGCACGGCCTTCGGCGCCAGATCCACGGTTCCATAGAAGGGATAGACGGCCGGGTCAATCGCCTTGAGCGAGACCAGAAGCGGGTCAAGCGAGTGTTCGGCCGAAGCCATCGCCACCATCTCGGTCACGGTGGTCAGATGCAGGCCCTCGCGCTCCATGGCCTCCAGCCCTTCCTGCTCTTTGGGAGTCGGCTGGGCAAACATGCGGGCGGCCAGATCGGCCGCCATGATGGAGCGCGCGCGTACGAGTAGCTCAGTGCGGAAGGCGCCGCTGAAACCGCGAACACCAGTAAGCGCGGCAACGCCGACGGCAACCGAGAGAATGACAAAGGCAAACTTGCCCTTTGACGAACGCATCTCACGCCAGGCGATACGGCGGGCGGAGGTCCAACTGAGTGACGGCATCTACTCAACCGCCTTTCGCTCGTCGGCGACGATAAGGCCATCCTTAAGAAGAATGCGCCGGCCGGCGAGAGCGGCGATATTGGGGTCGTGGGTCACCATCACCAGAGTGGTGTTCGAGGTGCGGTTCATCTCCAGCAACAGGTCCAGCACATGGGTCCCGTTCGCGGAGTCCAGGTTGCCGGTCGGTTCGTCAGCCAACACTACCGGCGGCCGCAGCACGAAGGCTCGAGCAATGGCTACACGCTGCTGTTCTCCTCCGGAAAGCTGAATTGGATAGTGGTCCATCCGGGCTTCAAGTCCAACACTGGAAAGAAGCTCCTTCGCACGAGCAAGACCGTCGGAGCCGAGATTGAGCTCGTAGGGAAGGAGCACATTTTCCAGTGCCGTGAGCGTCGGAATAAGCTGGTAGGACTGGAAGACGAAGCCGATCTTTTTGCCCCGCACCTGGGCGAGCCGGTCTTCCGGCAAGTAGCTGATGCTCTCTCCGGCAATCTTCACATCGCCGGTCGTAGGAGTATCCAGACCGGCCAACAGGCCGAGCAGCGTGCTTTTTCCGGATCCGGAAGATCCCATGATGGCGACAAACTCGCCGTGAGCGACCTTGAAGTCGATGCCCTTCAGAATTTTGACAGTCCGTCGGCCGTTTCGGATGGATCGCGTCAGATTGCTTACCTCGATCATGGCTTCGTTCAATTCGCTCTCCCCAATTCGCTACACTGCTTGCGTGAAACTGTTCCGGATTGCCCTGCCCCTCGCCCTGTCACTCACCGTTACCGGATGCAAGACCAGCGATAGCACCAGGCGCGCCGAGGACTACTCCCGTGATACCCGGCCCGCCCGGCCAATGGCCCTGAACCCCTCTCCGGCGGCAACCCCAACTAGCAAAGACGAACGTCCTGTGATTTTATGCTTCGGCGATTCCATTACCGCCGGCTACAACCTCGATGCCGGCCAAAGTTACCCGGATTACCTGCAGAAAGCCCTGGACGAAAAGGGATACAGGTACCATGTCGTCAATCAGGGAATCTCCGGCGACACCACAAAAGACGCACTTGCCCGGGTGGAAGACGCCGTTGCCTTGCACCCTGCCGTGATCCTGGTGGAACTCGGCGGTAACGACGGCCTGCGTGGCATCCCGATTGCCAGTACGCGAGCGAACTTTGACGGCATCCTGGCAAAGCTGACAGCGACCGGGGCCAAAGTCATCCTGCTGGGGATTACGTTGCCGCCGCAGTACGGCAAGGTATACATCAACCAGTTCAACGAGACCTATGCCTTGATGGCGACGAAGTACAACCTGACGCTCTTCCCCTTCCTCTACAAGGACGTATACGGAGTCCAGGACGCGATTCAGCGGGACGGGATCCATCCAACCGATCTTGGCAGCCGGTTGATCGTGAAGAATGTTCTTCCCCTTGTGGAACCGAATCTAAAACGATAAGGTTTTTCACTAAAGAAAAATCCGCTGCTGCCGACATACGTCATCGTAACTGCCTGACCTGTTACCTTTTCTCCCGTTTCACGGAGTGCGCTAAAGCGCCCAGTGAGAGGGCCGATAAAGTCGCAGTAAGCCTCATCGGCCATGGTCACGAAAGGTACTGTGCAACTCTCGGCACCAGCTCGCAACATCACACCTCAGGGCCCTGCAGCAACTATGCAGGCGCCTGCCGCGGCGGCAGATGGCTCAATGCGTTTCCTGGCCAAGCAGCCGATTATGACAGCGGGGCGCAAGACCATTGGGTATGAGTTGTTGTTTCGCGCCACCTGGGAGAACCGCTTTAGCGGTGATGGCGAAGCTGCCTCCAACAGCATCGTGGACTGGGCCGTTACCCATGGACTCGAATCGTTAGTAGGTGAAGCCAAACCGTTTGTTAACTGCACCCGATCGCTGCTCGTAAGCCGCTGTGCTTCGCTTCTGCCCCAAGGTACCGTTCTTGAGATTCTGGAGAACGTCGAGGCAGACGAAGAAGTTCTGGAAGCATGCCGCTACTACCGCAGTCTGGGATTCGCGTTGGCGCTCGACGATTATGATTTCCGCGAGCAATGGGAACCGTTTCTCGACATCGTGCAGTATGTCAAAATCGATTTCTCCCAAAGCACCCCGGAGGATCGAAAAGGGATTATCAAGAGGCTGAAGCCGCGCGGCATGCACTTTGTCGCCGAAAGAATTGAAGACGCCGAGCAATTGAAGACCGCCGTCGCGGAAGGGTTTGATTTCTTCCAGGGCTATTTCTTCATGAAACCCGTTATGACCGCACGGCGCGGCCCGGGAAAGTCCATCCATCAGCTGCAGTTACTGGCTGAAATCTGCAAGCCGAGCTTGGACCTCGAAAGCTTTCTTCATATTCTGCGTTCCGAGCCGGCCATCTGTTATCGAGTGCTCCGGTACGTTAACTCCGCAGCCGTTGGTCTGCGCCGCACTGTTACAGATCTGCGACATGCGATTATGCTGATCGGCGAAGAGGAAAGCCGCAGAATCGTCCGTACTACGCTGGCCGCCGAGTTGACCGGAGGATCCGGGGTCGAGGCAATGGAACGTTGTGTTCAGCGGGCACGATTCTGTGAGCTGCTGGCGACCGATCTGAACAGCCCCCGTGAGGAGCTCTATCTGATGGGAATGCTCTCAGCGGTCCTGCCCATGTTAGAGATGGACGTCAAAGATGCAGCCGCCAATCTTCCTCTGCGGGAAGAGGTGATTGCAGCACTGACCGACCCTGCGATCGAAGAAGCTCATGCGCAGGCACTTTCACTTGCCGTTGCGTACGAGCGTGGCGATTGGGGCAGCATGATCGAATCATGCAATCGCCTCGGTATCGCTGAAGACGACGTCGCCGCCAAGCACTATGCGGCGGAACAGTGGACCAGCGCCGTAGTCCACCACTTATAAAAAGCTCTCAGCCAATCACAACAATCGGCTGCATCAATGTCCCCGCGATGCGTTTGCCGATGGCGATCAGGTGGCGCTGGCCTTCGAAGACCTTCACCAGAGGAGCGTTGGAGAACTCCGGCAGATTCACCGCCATACCATTGCGCAGGCGGCCCGCCGTTGCCAGATCGGCTGTCACCGAGGGCATCTCCGACAGAACCGTGCGCGGATGCGGGAGAACTGCTTCCAGCTCGCCTCGCGCAGCGAGTGCTTCCATCGTCTCCAAAGACATTGCCTGATCGAGAGTGAACACGCCGGCGCGAGTGCGGCGGAGTTCTGTCAGATGCGCACCACAACCTGCCGCTATTCCCAGATCGTGCGCGAGTGAGCGGATATAGCCACCAGCGGAGACCTCCGCGACAAAACGAACGGTTTCCCCTTCCATTTCGATGAGCTCAAAGCGATTCACCGTAACGCGGGCCGCTTTCACCGAAACCTCTTTGCCGGCGCGCGCCAGCTTGTGCGCAGGTACACCGTTGCTCTTCTTTGCGGAAAAGGGCGGCGGCATCTGCTCGATCTCTCCGCTGAAACGCGACGCCAGGTCGCGTAGCTCTTCGAGCGTCTGCGTCAACGGCTGCGGTAACGCTGCCGGTTCGCCCTCCGCGTCGTAGGTATCGGTTCCAAAACCGAACCGGATCGCACCGGTATAAGCTTTCTCCGCGCTGGAAAAGAACTGCGCCAGGCGGGTCCACTTTCCTAGGAGGAGAGGAAGCACGCCCGTAGCCATGGGATCCAACGTTCCAAGATGGCCGATGGATTTCTCGCCCGTCGCCCGGCGAACACGGTTGACAACGTCATGCGAGGTCATCCCCGCGGGTTTATCCAGTACTAAAAGTCCGTTCACGTTTCTACAACTTACCTGAGCGAACCAGCGAGAGAAACTCGTTGCGCGTCTGCTGCTGCTCTTTGAACACGCCTAACATGGCAGAGGTTACGGTCGCCGAATTCTGCTTCTCGACACCGCGCATCATCATGCACAAGTGGCGCGCTTCCATAATGACAGCCACGCCCTGCGGATGGATGGCATCGACAATAGCATCGGCGATCTGACGCGTGAGACGCTCCTGCACCTGAAGACGGCGCGAGAAAACATCCACGAGACGAGGCATCTTGCTAAGACCGATAACCTTGCCGTCGGGAATATAGGCGATATGCGCCTTCCCGAAAAACGGCAGCAGGTGATGCTCGCATAGCGAATAGAACTCGATGTCCTTGACGATCACCATCTCGTCGTAGTCCACGTCGAAGAGCGCTCCGCGGAGAATCTCGGTGGGATCCTGCTTGTACCCCTTCGTCAGGAAGGCCATCGCCTTCTCCATGCGTTCCGGCGTCTTCAGCAGACCGTCGCGGGTCGGGTCTTCGTCATAGCGCAGCAGAAGCTCACGGTAGATCTCTTCCGTCGAGGCTTCACTGAGCGGCCTGTCTGTCAATGTACTCATAGTGCTTCCCTACTCGCCCCTGTACTCAAAGGAGTTGTTGGGCGTCTCTTCAATACGGATTTTCTCTATCTTTGCCGCGGTGAACCCCTTCAGAATCTCCCAGATGACAATAGCCAGATTCTCGGTAGAAGGGACCAATGCAGCAAACTCCGGCAAGGTATTGAGATTCTGATGATCAAACTTTGCGATGAGGCGCTGGTGGGCGAACTCATCGATTTCGACCAGGTTACAAACCATGCCCGTGGTCGGGTCAACCTTGCCACTGAGAACAATCTCGAGCCAATAATTATGTCCGTGACCAAAGGGATTATTGCACTTCCCGAAGACCTCGCGGTTGCGCTCGTCACTGAAACCGTCTACGTGAAGACGATGCGAGGCGCTGAAGCGATAACGGCGACCGAGGTAGGCTTTCATGCTTCCCCCATATAGTCGGCGTAAAGGTCTTCCATCTCGTAAACACGGACCTTCACCAGATTGGCGCCGGCGATTTTCCCTTCCAGGCGCCGCCAGATCGCAATCGCGATGTTCTCGCTGGTAGGCTGCATTGTAACTGAACCATCTACTCAGTTTAGATGAGTGGAAAGCCCCGAAGGTACAGAAACCTACTCCCACTCCATGGTCTTCTGCGACTCAATTTTGGCAGGATCGAGCTCGATGTTAAAGCCCGGTCCGGCAGGCAGAGTGATTCTGGCATTGTGCGGGAAAAGCGGATTTTTCTCGAAGTGATAGAAATGCGCCATCTTATTGACCAGATACTCGCCCAGTGGGAAGGTCATGGGGGGCTGGCTGGCGATGACATGAAGCGCAGCGTGGAGGCAATGGCCATGCGGCAGAACGGGAACGTCGTGCAACGCCGCCAGGGTTCCGATCTTTACCAGTTCCGAGACTCCGCCGCACCACTCGGGGTCGGCCTGAACCACATCGACGGCCTCGGCCTGCAGGTAACGCTCGACGTCCCAGCGGGTATAAAAGTGCTCTCCTGAGGCGACCGGGAAGTTGATCTTGCGGCGCACCTGGGCAAAAGTCTCAATCTTGTTCGGCATTGTGATCTCCTCCACCCAACGCGGGCGATACTGCTCCACCTGCCGGGCCCATTCGAGGGCGTAGGTCATGTCCCAGCCGCTGTAGCAATCGAACATGATCTCCACATCGTCGCCAACGGTCTCACGCAAAACCTTGACCAGCCCGACATTCTTGCGCATGCCTTCCGCCCCAGCGCCGGGGCCATAGGCCATGAACCACTTCATGTTGCGATAGCCCTCTTTCTTGAGAGCCGCCGCGCGCGTACGAACAGCTTCGGGCTCCAGCGAGAACCCGAGGCAGGAGGCATAGTACTCCACCGAGCCGCGAGTGGGACCGCCAAGCAGGCGATAGACCGGAACGCCGAAGTAGCGGCCACGAAGATCCCACAAGCAGATGTCGCAGGCGCTGATAGCCATCATGAAGATAGAGGCCCGTGATTGGCGATTAGAGCGATACATCTCGTCCCACAGCAGCTCCCCGGCTAACGGATCCTTGCCGATAAGAAACTTACGCAGATCGCGATGCACGATGACCGCCGCATCCTCTTCGATGGGGCCGTAGAGTCCTTCGAGCCCCTGATCGGTCTTGATGCGGATGTACATGGCCGAGGGCTTGGCGACACGGTCTTTGCCTGTCGGATGGTCGGCATAAACCGGTGGCCGGAGATCATCGTAGACATCGAGCGGACTCACCTGCTGCTGCCCATTCACTCCCGCCGGTACGGAGTACGATCCTCGGACCTCGAAGATCTCGACATCGCTGATCTTGATAGAACCGTTGGGTCTTTGCCAGTCAAAGAAAAGCCCATGAGCGCGGGGAACAACAGAGACAAAGGCGCTGGCGGCAAGACCGCGGAGAACCTGACGGCGGGAAGCGATAAGCGTCATCGATGAGCTTTCCTGAACATTTGAAGTAGCTGCGACACGGGATCTATGTCGCGCGACCAATATAGTTCAGGTGTCGAAAATATGTCTACCGCCGAAGCCGAAAGCCTATAGGAGGCCAGAAAACGTCGTCGCATCCACATTTTGTCTGTCATTTCGTAGCGACTAACGGGAGCGGAGAAATCTGTTTCTGTTGCTCCCGTGGAGAGGCGTTCGGCTTCACCGAATGTGAAAGCGTGCGCCAACAAGCGGATTTCGCCGCTACGCTCCGAAATGACAAATTAGAAATCAGGCGACACTTGGAAATTGAGCCACGCCGTAGGTAAGAGCTCCTATGACTATCGGCTAGGCTTTATACACTCTGCCCTTCCAGGCCACCTCATGCTTCAGTTTCACCTGCATCCAGCTTCGCCATAGCAACCAGCCGAACATAGGCAGAGCCACAATGCTGAGCATGCAGTCGATCCAGGGAAACTCACTTTTACGGACACGAGCAAGATAACGCCACAGCACGCGAATCCACAACAAACCAAGCGCCGCCCACTGCCACCACAGCAATAACAGATGCTGCGGCAGGACGGCCATCAACACCGGCAAACTGATCAGCAAGCCAAAATCGATCAGCCGGAAACCTGCCAGCGCCAGCGGCTGCAGGAACAAGATGGCCAGGTTCTTCGTCCATCCTTCGATCATCGCCGGCAGGGTACGATACATCTGCGTCTCCAGTGCATCGCCACCGTAGCGAAAGCGCAAGCGGCGGCGCGAGGCCTTGACCTTCCAGGCCAGCTCTACATCCTCCAACACCTTGTCGCCGACCGCCTGATGTCCACCCACGGCAAAGTAGCTCTCGCGGTCAATCAAAAGGAACTGCCCATTGGCGGCAGCGATCCGGCTGGCAGGATCCGAGACCTTCTTCGGCGGATATGCGATGGCCAGCTCCGAAAAAATGAGAGGCATCAGAGCCCGCTGCCAGAAACCGGTAACGATCTGTTTGGGCGAATAGGAGAGCAGGGCCGCCTCATACTTCTCTGCTTCTCGCATGGCCCGGCCCAGGCTGCCGGAGGCGTGCCGGGTGTCGGCATCGGTAAACAACAGCCACTTCCCCTTTGCCTGCTGTGCCGCGGCCCATAGAGCATTGTTCTTGCCGGTCATCCCTTTGCGGCCTGGTTTGGTCTCAAGAGGCGGAGCATTCATAACGGTCACACCGGCAACACTCTCGGCAATGCGGTGCGTCGCGTCTGTGGAGCCATCGTCGATGACAATCAGCTCCCAGTGGCGGCCAAGCTCGAAGCCTGGCTCGCTTTGTGTCGTGAGCGAACGCAGGCAGGCCTCCAGGCAGGCTTCTTCGTTCCGCGCCGGCACCATCACGGTAAGTTCCATCATCTCTCCCTTAGAGAGCATCGTCCCTGTTGCTGGGTGTCCCGGAAGAGGAGTGCAGCGGCGTTTTCATTGCGGAAAACGCACATAGATATGGAAGCCCTACACTACACCCGCAGGGAAAATGCTCCAGCACTCGTATTATAGGAAGCGACCCGTTATGAAGCTTCTTGCCTCAGCCGTGCTCGCCTCCTCGCTTCTGCTCACCGCCTGTGAGCGCAACGTAAAGCCTGGGCAGATCGGCGGGATAGCTCCCGATTTCACCGTCACCGATAGCGACCACTCAGCGAAGTTATCGAACTTTCGTGGCAAGGTGGTGGTCCTTAACTTCTGGGCATCATGGTGCGGTCCTTGCGTGGCAGAGATGCCGTCATTGCAGGCGTTGCAGGAACAGATGCCGAATATCCAGGTCCTGGCTGTCTCCACCGACCAGGATGGAGAGGCCTACAAGAGCTTCCTGGATAAACACCGCATCCTGTTCCTGACCGTGCGCGACGCACAGCAAAAATCGAATGCTCTGTACGGCTCATATCGCTTTCCAGAGACCTACATCATCGACCGCAAGGGAGTGATTCGCCGCAAGCTGATCGGTGCACAGGAGTGGACCAATCCGGAGATGATCGACTACCTGTCTAAGCTCTAACCACCCTGGCATCCTGCTTGAACCATGCGCCCCGCACCTGTACCCTGAAGATATGACTACGGTCGACGCTCTTTACCGCTACAGCGTGCCTCCTACGGAGGCCGCGGTTCTGGCCCTGAACAACCTGCGTGAGGTCTACGGCGTTCGCCGTCTGACCATCGATGTAGCCGCGAAAACAGTGCGCGTGGAGTATGACGCGACGCGCTTCGGCGAGCCAGTTGTTCGCCAGTTACTGCGCCGCGCCGGCCTGCAGATTGCAGAGCCGGAGACGCTGGTGCTTCCGGCGCCGCCCCCGTCTCCACCGGCACAGCCGGTATCTGCTCCGGCAAAGGCCTGATCCACACTGCAGGTCGCGGGTGACAATGATCTGTGGTATCTTAAAAAAGTTGCCGCTGGTTGCATAACAGCGCGCAGGATGCGCCCGTAGCTCAGCTGGATAGAGCGAATGACTACGAATCATTAGGTCGGAGGTTCGACTCCTTCCGGGCGCACCATCAAGATTAGAAAACGGACACCGATCGGTGTCCGTTTCGCTTTTCGGGACAATCGGCATCTAACCGAAGGCATGATTAACGACCTCTGGTACAAGAACGCCATTGTCTACTGCCTTTCGGTCGAGAGTTTTCTCGATGGCAACGGTGACGGCATCGGCGACTTTCGCGGCCTGATTCAGTGTCTGGACTACCTGCAGGGGCTCGGGGTCACCGCCATCTGGCTGATGCCCTTTCAACCATCTCCACAAAGAGATGACGGCTACGACATCACGGACTACTACAGTGTGGATCCACGTTATGGAACTCTGGGCGACTTTGTAGAGTTTGCCCACGGCTGCGCACAGCGCGGCATGCGAGTGATGATCGATCTGGTGATCAACCATACCTCGAACCAGCATCCGTGGTTCAAAGCCGCACGCAGCACCCCGGAATCGCCTTATCGCAATTGGTACGTCTGGTCGAAGAAGAAGCCGAAAAATGCCAATAGCGGCATGGTCTTTCCCGGGGTACAACGAACGACATGGACCTATGATGAAGTCGCCAAAGAGTTCTATTTCCATCGCTTCTATAAGTTTCAGCCAGACCTGAATACGTCAAACCCCGAGGTCCAGGCGGAGATCCTCAAGATCATGGGTTTCTGGATTCAACTTGGTGTCTCCGGATTCCGCATGGACGCCGTTCCCTTTGTCATCGCGACCAAAGGTCCCGACGTTACTCGCGCGGTGGAGCAGTACGACATGCTGCGCACCTTTGCAGCGTTTCTCAGCTGGCGCAAGGGAGACGCCATCATCCTCGCCGAAGCGAACGTGCTGCCTTCTTCGGATATGCAGTACTTTGGCGAAGCCGGTGAACGCTTATCGATGATGTTCAACTTCAATGTCAACCAGCACCTGTTCTACTCGCTGGCAACCGGCGATGTAGGCCCTCTGCAGAGATCTCTGATGCAGACAAAGTCACGTCCCGCAACCGCACAATGGGCCACGTTTCTACGAAATCACGATGAACTGGACCTTGGCCGCTTGACCGAAGCGCAGCGCCGCAAGGTCTTCAAGGTGTTCGCCCCGGACAAAGAGATGCAGCTCTACGACCGCGGCATTCGCCGGCGTCTGGCGCCGATGCTGCATGGCGACCGAAGACGCCTGGAACAGGCCTACTCCCTGCTCTTCTCTCTGCCTGGCACGCCGGTGCTGCGTTACGGCGATGAGATCGGCATGGGTGACAACCTGGCGCTTCCGGAGCGCTATAGTTGCCGCACTTCCATGCAGTGGACCAATGATCGTAATGGCGGTTTCACGTGGGCCAAACGGTCGAAGATACCGACGATTCGTGCGGGAGCATATGGCTACCAACACATAAACGTCGCCGACCAACGCCGCGATCCGAACTCGCTGATGGATTGGATGGAGCGCATGATCCGCATACGTAAGGAGACACCCGAGATCGGATGGGGCGACTTCCGGATCATCGATACCGGACGCAGCCAAATTCTCGGTATCCGTTACGACTGGCGCGGAAATCACACGCTCGTACTGCACAACTTCAGCGCTGATCCCATCGAGCTTCGGCTAGCGCCAGGCACCATCGGAGATGGTGCGGAAGCGGAAGAAGGTGTCCCCCTGATCAATATCCTCTCCAAAGATCACAGCTTTCTTGAAGAAGATGCGGATGGGCGGTACTGCATCCAGATGGAACCATACGGTTACCGCTGGTTCCGTGTGGGCGGCTTCGACGAACGCCTGCTGAAGATGGCTCACCGCCCACCGAGCACTACTTCTTAGCAGCCGTGAGATCGAAGCTACGCAGCCTGTTGCTGGATACGCCGGAGCACCAGATCGATGTCATCGGCTTACAGCGCTCTCCATCTCTTTCTGCGAGCCTTTTTCCGAAAGCATTCTGCGTAACATTACCTCGCACCGCAGTACCTCGGCGACGCTCCATGCCTGAGCCATGCAGCCACGCGGCGTGAAAGGTTCTTCGGCATCGAAGATCTCGCTGATGGTCCCCACGCCATCTTCATGGAGGTGCTGGTCGAAGCCATGCAGAAAGGCCGGTGCCTTCTCCACCCGCTCGGGAAAGGTCTTCAGCCATGCATTCACAAACGGCCCAATCAGCCATCCCCATACCGTTCCCTGGTGATACGCCGCGTCCCGAGCCAGCAGATCACCATCGTAACGAGGCTTATAGTCTTTTTCACCGCGCGCCAGACTGCGAAGACCAACGGGCGTCAGCAGCTCACGCATGCAGCGCTCGACGACGGGCTTCCATCGCGGCTCATCGAGCACCGGATACTTGAGCGAGATCGCGATCAGTTGATTCGGCCGGATCTGCGCATCGTCGCCACCCTCGAACCTATCCACCACATCGAAGAGACAGCCCTTGTCACCATTCCAGAAGCGACGGTTAAAACTGTCACGGCACTGATCCGCCAACTGCAGATATCGGGCGCGGTCGGTTCGGGTATCCTCAAGCGCCTCCAACCACTCCACCAGCAGACGAAGAGCGTTGTACCAAAGTGCATTCAACTCCACGGCCTTGCCACGGCGGGGCGTTACCACCCAGTCGCCAACCTTGGCATCCATCCATGTGAGCTGATACCCGTCCTGTCCCTGCACCATCAAACCGTCGTTCTGGTCGATATGGATGCCGAAGTCGGTGCCACGAAGATGCCACTCGGCAACATCGACCATCTTCGGCAGCAGGAACTCAAGCGTCTCCCAATCACTGGTTACCTGCAGATAGCGATCGATGGCATGGAAGAACCAGAGTGTGGCGTCCGCAGTGTGATACAAGCCGCTGGTTCTCCCCTCGGGAAACATATTAGGGATCAGACCGTTGTGGATGTAGTTGCCGAAACTGCGGAGGATGTATTCGGCCTCGCGATAGCGGCCTGTTGAAAGGGTAAGCCCCTCCAGCGAAATCATGGTGTCGCGGCCCCAATCCGTAAACCAGTGATAGCCGGCGATCACGGTACGAATCTCATCTCCCACGGCATGGGCACGAATCTGGTCTGCAGTGCGCCCCATCGGTGTGATCAGAAATTGATCGGCCGCAAACACCAACTCTGCTGCAAACCCCTCCCGTGCTTCGGGTGGCGCGGTCCGCAGCAGGCGGCGCTTCCGCTCCAGTTCCACGGCAAAGGCCGCACTGGGAGAGAGAGCCCGAACCTTCTCCCAATCTTCAGTCGATGCTGTGAGAGCAGCCGATTTTCCGGGGCGCAGCTCTCCCGTGAAGCCTCCAGGAGACCAGAGCGATCCCTCCCAGTCATAGCCACGAGCCTGCTCAATGCGATAACGCAGGTTGTCGAGCCGTCGGGTCTTCATATGGAAATCGCACTCGTCGCAATTCCAGACCAGCTTGAGTACGGGGAGGTCGTCGCTGACGCGCAGCTCGAAACCGTCTTCCACACCGGTCCAGCGATATTGCTCTTCCGGCGGGCCTGCCAGCGAGTCATCATGCGACCGCACGTGCACCGCCGGCTGCACCTCCAGGCGTCCCCCCTCCCCTTCCAGCAATGTGTAGGTGATGAACGCCGTGTTCTGCAGATGCACCATGCAGGTACGTTTTTCAATCACATTCCCGCCGCAGCGGAAGACCCAGACTGGGAGTCCATTTTCCAGTCGGAACTCAGAGAGATACGGGCTGACGGGGTCGCCAGTATCCTTATGAATCAGGTCATCACAGGCCAGGACATAGGTTTGCCCACCGACAATCAGGCGCTCGCGCAAATGATTCAGCATCATGGTGCGCCCGTGCGGAGCAGGTAAAGCGGCGATCAACCAGCCATGATAGCGGCGGGTATTCAGGCCGCCCACAGTACCAGAAACATAGCCGCCAAGACCGTTGGTGACAATCCACTCGGTGAAAAGCCCTCTACGGCTGCGGGTACGCTCGTCCAGATGGCTAACGTCGAGCTCAACGTGGCGAACAATCGGGGCAGGGCGAAAGATGGTCTTCATGGCCCACTTGGATGCCGCAAAACAGCGTCGCGAAGCCAGAAGAATTTAACGAGCGATGAGATTTACGATCTGGTTGGTGAGCAGCGCTGCCGTATACGCAAAGACAGTCATGTAGGTGAATTGAATTGCCGGCCAGCGCCAGCTATTGGTCTCGCGACGGACCATGATGATGGTCGAGGTGCACTGCAGTGCAAAGGCGAAGAAGACCACCAGCGCCAGCGCCCCGCCCAGCGTCATATCACCACGCAACGCCTGCTGCAGGCCAAGGGCATGCGTCTCCGGATCGACACCGTAGAGGGTGCCCAGCGTACCGACAATCACCTCACGCGCAACGATGGAACTCAGTAGGCCGATACCGATCTTCCAGTTGAAACCGAGCGGGCGAATGACAGGCTCGATCCAGTGGCCGATATGACCAATGACGGAATCCGTCAGCGCAGAGAACTGGCCGGTATGTACCGGCAGAACACTGAGAACCCACACAGCGAAGGTGACGCCCAGAATGATGGTTCCGGCCTTGCGCAGGAAGAGCTTCGCACGATCGTAGAGCCGGATGCCAAGTCCCTGCAGCGTAGGCCAGCGGTACTGCGGCAGCTCCAGGATGAACGGAGCCGAGGATGCCTTCAGCAAAGAGGACTTGAGTACACGGGCCGTAAACAACGCCGCGAGGAAACCGAGCACATAGAGGCTCAGCATGACGGTGGCCCGCAGGCCGACGAAACTTCCCAGCAGCTTACGATCGGGAACGAAGGCCGCGATGATGAGGGTGTAGACCGGGAGACGCGCCGAACAGGTCATGAACGGGGCAACCAGGATGGTGGCGAAGCGGTCGCGTTTGTTCTCAATCGTGCGGGTGGCCATGATCGCGGGAACGGCGCAGGCATAGGCGCTGAGCAACGGAATGAAAGCCTTGCCGTTCAGACCGATAGAACGCATCACGCGATCGGCGATCAGAGCGGCGCGGGCAAGATATCCCGAGTCTTCCAGGATGCCGATAAACGCGAACAGCAGAAGGATCTGGGGGAGGAAGACCAGAACCGACTGCACGCCGTTCCAGAGACCGTCGCGCAGAAGCGCGCGCATCCAGCCATCAGGCAGAAGCGCCGCAACCTTTACTCCCAGGCCCGTCAGCAGGTTCCCAAGACCATCGCTTAGCGGTTGTCCCACGCCAAAGACCACCTGAAAGACAGCGATCACGACCGCAAGAAAGATCAACGGACCCCAGACGCGATGCAAAAGCACATGGTCCAGGCGACGCGTCCACTTGGGAGCATTGGGCTGCTGATAGTGCGTACGGGAGCTGACCTGGGTGGCCCAGTTCCGGTAGCTGTCAGCGCTCTGGATTACGGGCAGCTTCACAGCGCCGGGCCGGGTTACTTCAAAGTTGCCGTACTGACTCAGGAAGTCCGCAATGCGATCCAGCCCGACTCCCTTCGCGGCGGAGATCAGTGCGACGGGATGACCGAGCTCCCGGGCCATGGCAAGCACATCCACCTTGCCGCCACGCGACTGAAGCACGTCAGACATGTTCAGAATGACCAGCGTGGGCAGGCCAAGCGCGAGAATTGGGGCTGCCAGCATAAGCTGCCGGTTCATATGGGTGGAATCGAGCACCAGCAGTACGGCATCGGGCGCGGGAACACCCGGCATCTGGCCCTTCAGCACATCGACGGCGACGCGGGCATCTTCGGAAAAAGTGGCGAGCGAGTAGATACCGGGAAGATCGATCAGCGTGAGGTCGCTGCGGCCTATGGCCTTCATCCTGCCGGAATGGTGTTCAACCGTGACGCCCGGATAGTTGCCGACCTTCTGCCGAAGTCCAGTCAGGCGATTGAACAGGGTCGATTTTCCACAGTTCGGGGGGCCGATGAGCGCGATCGTCCGGATCTGTCCCTTATGCAGTGCAGGCTGGGGCGGAGCCGTCAGAACGGCGGAGTTCGATTCCGCAGGGGTACAGCAGGAGCTCATTGAACTTTCTCGATGGGGATCATGAAGAGATGGCTGGCAGTCTCACGACGTAATGCAACCTCAATGCCATCAACTCGATAGACGGTGGGGTCGCCTCCGGGTGCACGCCTCAGGACGTGGACGCCGGCCCCAGGCAGGAAACCCATATGCGCGAGGTGATCGCCTACCTCTTCCGGCAAATCGACCCGCTCCAAACGACCGTGCTGGCCCACCTTCATCTCACTGAGGCACATCTTTTCCACCTAATTCAGTCTACATTAGTCCGAATTCAGATGGTCAGATGTTTTCATCGAAAGGAAAGATTCAGTGCTTTAGAGCATTTTCCCTGTTGCTGGGTAGCCCGGAAGGGGTGTGCAGCGGCGTTTTCATTGCGGAAAACGCCCATAGATGCGGAAGCCCTACTCTACACCTACAGAGAAAATGCTTTAACGGACGCCCCACTTCAGTTTCGTGCGAAGGACATCGAAGAGGCCGGTGTCGTACTGCTGAATCAGCCGGACAGCATGCTGCGAGCGACGGCAGTGGAGTTCATCCCCAACTTCCATCGCAACAGCCTCCTGGCCGTCGACGGTCAGAAACGTCTGATCAGCCATGCCTTCCACCTTGATCTGAATCTCGGAATCGCCATGCACCACGATCGGACGGATGGTCAGAAGATGCGGACAGATCGCATTGACGATCATGGCATTGACATCCGGCATGACGATGGGACCATTGGCCGCGAGTGAGTACGCCGTAGAACCAGTCGGAGTGGACACGATCATTCCGTCGGCACGGAAGGTCGCCACCAGCTTCCCGTTCAGCGTAATGGTGAAGTCTCCCATGCGGGCAATCGCGCCCTTGGAGATCACCACATCGTTCAGCGCCTCAAACTCATGAGAGGGTTTTCCCCCTCTCCACAGCTCGGCATGCATCATGCTGCGCTGGTCGACCTCGCAACAATTGACGCACCAGGCTTCGAGCGCCTTGTAGAGATCCTGGATGGGAATCTCCGTCAGAAATCCCAGGGAGCCCAGGTTAACGCTCAGAATCGGAGTTGCTGTCTTGGCAAAGGCGCGCGCTGCGCTCAGCAGCGTGCCATCACCGCCAAGCACAACCACCAGCTCCGGCTGAAGGGCGGCCAGCTCGTCCCGATGCATGCCACTCCCAGCATGAGCGTAGATCGCAGACTGCTCGTCGAAGATGGGTTCATAGCCCCGTGACTTCAGCCAGGAGGCAAGCTCCGGCATGATGGTTTCCAACTCAGCTTTCTGCGGTTTCGAAATTAGGGCGACCCTGCGCATGCTAGCTCAGTGTACCTTCCGCCGCGCTGAAGATGACATGTAGGAGGAACTCCCGATTCCCTTCTCCACCGAGGATAGGAGAATCGATCGCTTCCATGTCCCGTCCTCCAAGCTCGGCGAGACATCGCCGCACTTTCTCGATAGCGCCACGCTGCGCCACCTCATCGCGAACGATGCCACCTTTGCCGACAGCCTCCCTGCCGGCTTCAAACTGCGGTTTCACCAGAACCACAGCCTCTCCGTTCCAGTCGCTCCCCTCTGCGGCCCGTAGTGCGCCGAGCACCGGCGGCAACACCAGCGTGGCCGAAATAAAGGAGACATCCATCGCAAAGAAGCGGATTCCCGCCGGCAGATCGCCCGGCTGCAACAACCGCGCATTCGTACGCTCTCGGAGATTGACGCGTGGGTCCTGACGCAGCTTCTCGGCGATCTGCCCGGCTCCGGTATCGACACCAAGAACACGCGATGCACCGTGCTGCAGCATGCAATCGGTAAACCCACCGGTGGAAACACCGACATCCAGACAAAGCAAATCGCTCAGATCGATCTTCCACTGCTGCAGCGCGTGTTCGAGCTTCAGGCCGCCGCGACTGACATAGCGCAGGTCATCGCCGAGGATGCGAATCGCGGAGTCGATGGCGACAGAGGCGCCCGGCTTATCAAGCTTCTGTTCATTCACGAGCACGCGACCCGCCATAATCATGGCCTGCGCGCGTTCGCGGCTGGGGGCGAGCGAACGCTCCATCAGCAGTTTGTCCAAACGAAGTTTTGCTATGGCTGCCACTTCTGGCAGGGTACACTCAAGCCAACCCCTGCGCGTAGTACAGGAATCTCTGTAGAATGAGCAGGATGTGCCATGCTTACACGGCGTCCTGGCTGTGCTTTCATGGCATGAAACCCTTGAGTAGACCCACGTAAATCTGCAAGAGCTGCTGAATCGTTCATGTATCGAGACCCTGAAGTGAAGAGCGAGTCCGGAATCCAGATGCGCGATGATGCATCCCTGCTCGCCCTTGTTCAGTCAGGCGACGAACAGGCGATGGCATCGCTCTATGACCGCTACTCCCGGGTTGTCTACTCCGTTGCCTTGCGGGTTCTGCGAGATCCCGGCGCCGCCGAGGATGTTTTGCAGGACGTGATCATGCAGGTATGGCGCAATCCGGAGAGGTTTCAGCAGACACGAGGCACCCTTGGCGCCTGGCTGGCAGTGGTGGCGCGCAATCGCTCCATCGACGCGTTGCGACGGCGCCGACCGACCGATTCCGTCGAAGACGTCATTCTTTCCTCTGGATTCAACTTGGCTGATGAGGCGGAACGAAGTGCGCTGATGGAGAAGGCACGCACGGTGATCCAGAACCTGCCGGCCGAGCAGCGCAAGACGCTTGAGATGGCCTTCTTCGATGGCCTGACTCATATCGAGATCTCCGAGATGACGGGAGATCCCCTCGGCACCGTAAAAACCCGCATCCGCAGTGCGTTGATCTCGCTGCGCAGGAGCTTCCAGGCATGATCGAGCCCAAGCACATATTGGCCGATGACCTGGCGCTCTACGCCATGCAGTTCCTCACGCCCGAGGAAACGGCTCTCGTAGAAGCACACGTACGCCACTGTCCGGAATGCCGCCGTGAGCTGGCGACCATCCAGGGTGACCTTGCAGCCTTTGCCCATACGGCAGAGATGCAGACGCCTCCTGTCCTGGCGCGTCAGCGGCTAATGACGCAGGTCAGCCGTGAAAAACGAGTCGTGCCCCAGCCTGAAACGGCACTGAGTCCAACAGGCGCTGAAGGCTCTGTTCCCTTTGCCGGCTATGGAGCATCCGGCTTCGACGAGTATGACGAAACTCCGCGCAAAGCAAGCATCGGCGCCATCATCTTTGGCTGGGCAGGATGGGCTGTAGCGGCCGGACTGGCCTTTGGCGGCTACCACCTCTATCGCCAGCGTGAAGAGCTGCAGCGCAGCCTGCGCATGAATGCGGCGCAGATGGCCAGCCTGTCAGAAGATGCGGCCAGGGCACGAGAGATTCTGGATTCTCTTTCCGACAAGACGACCCAGCGTGTAACCCTCACGCGGGCAGAGACTGCTCCATCGCCAACCGGACGCGTAATCTATCGCCCCGATAGCGGTATGCTGCTCTTCCTGGCCAGCAACATCGCTACGGTAACGCCGGACAAGACCTATGAACTGTGGATCATCCCGTCGGAGACAGACCGCTCGCCGATCCCTGCCGGCACCTTCCTGCCCGACGAGCGCGGCAACGCCGCGATCGTGCTGCCGGAGGTGCCGAAGGGCGTGAATGCAAAGGCATTCGGGGTTACCGTCGAGAACCGCGGCGGCTCACAGGTTCCGACACTACCGATCATCATGGTTGGAATGTAGTTCTGGAAGGAATTGAAGAATTCAATCATTGAATGGTTGAATAAACGAAAGAAGGGCGGCCAGCGGCCGCCCTTCTTCTTGAACTTCGATTCTTGTGCGTTACTGCGCGTTGCGACGTACGGATACACCGTTGCCGAGAATATCGATCGTCGTATAACGCGTATCGGTGCTGGTATCGATGACCGTGAGAAAGTGTGAGTCGCTGGCAGTGGTATAGACCTTGCCTTTCGGCGTGCCGGTAACCGCGGTGATCCAGTTCGGATGACCGACCACCTTCACCTTCGCCGTCACGGTGTTCGTGGTCAGATTGACGACGTAGACCAGACCGTTGTTGGCATCAGATGCCGTGGGATCGTCGTTGCACATGACGTAAGCACGGGTTCCGTCCTGCAGCGCCGATACCTGGGTGCAGTTGGTGCCCAGCGGCACCGTAGCCACAACCGTGCCGAAATCTGTCGCATCCACCGGGTTGTTGGTGTCGCAGTTCGGGTTGCTCGTCGAGCTGTTGGCGTTGCAGAGCGGGATGCTGACCACACTGAGAGAGCTGGTCGTCGAACCCTGGTTCAGGACCAGAAGCTCGTTGATGGTGCTGACCACATCGGCCCAGACAGGGGCAGTACCCACGGTGATGGTGGGATGCGCGACGTCAGCAGTATTGGCCTGTGAGTTGATCACCGACACGGTATTGCTGCCCTTGTTCATCACAAAGACGCGCTTCGCATCGGAGGTCATCACACCATAGACAGGCTGAGTGCCGACGTTGATGGAGCTGGAGATCGTGTTGGTCGAGGTATCAATCGCGGCCACCGAACCGGTAGAGCCTGAACCCTGGCTGATCGCGTAGTAGCGCGTGCCGGTGGTAAGACCCACAACGTACTGCGGATTGGCCGCAACGTCATACTCCTGGCGCAGCGAAGCCGGTGAACCACCGATGATCTGGCCAACGGCGGACCGTCCAAGCTCGCTGACGAACGCTCCCGAGGAGGTCGCGAACAGCGAGTTCGCGTTCGCATTGGAGAACAACGTCGTGGAATACACGATGTTCGTCTTCAACGAAGGCGAGACGTCAAAGTTATTCATCACCGTACCGCTGGAGCTGGTATGCAGGGAGTATCCCGTACCGCCGTTGCTCGCCGGAGCCAGATCGAAATACGTCGGCTTCGGAGCAATATTCGCAATCGCCAGAACCGTGTCTCCGGAGAAATCAACAACCGTGATCAGACCGGGCTGTCCGCTTCCTGGATCCGAGACCACAGCCAGCAGCTTCTGCGGCTGGGTCGCCGGGCCAACGGGGTTGATGGAGCTCACGACGGCGCGATACGTATTGCCGCAACCGCTCAACGGAACCAGCGCTGCCGCCGCCGCCAACACTGCACCGGCCTTCGCCAGCACTCTCTTTCCGTACCGCACTTCTGACGCCAAACCATCTCCCAAACACAGACCAAGGTCCGATATGCTCAAAGCCGATTGTAAATCACAGGTGCATGAGCCAGACCACACTCTCTATCCCCGGAAAAACCATCCCGGCATCCCGTGACCGGCTGCAGTCACAGTTACTGACGGCCGCCTGCGCCTGCACCCTGCTGCTGACCTGCTATTCCATCTTTGTCTTCAGTTTTGGACGCGCGGGATTTCCCTTCGTTGCAGGGCCTCTTGCGATTGCCGTGGCTTTCGCGATGGTGGTTTTCGCCCTGCGGTCGGCGACGCTGGGTGGCTGCCTGATGGGAGCGCTGGTCTGCTTCGACCTGATCGCCTGGACTCGTGACTACAACAGCAACCTGCTGCATTCCGCTCTGACTCCATTACTGGCGCTCTTCCTTCTGACCTGGGCAGCGACACGGGTTCGCCGTGCGGAGAAAGAGCGTGCGGGTCTGGCCGAGCCGAAGCACGGAAGAACGGCGTCGCAAGTCGCCGCCAACCTGGCTGTCGCGGCGCTGATCGTCACCTGGCTTGGTGCATGGCTGTTTGGCAAATTTTTCAAACTTCCCTACCCCTTCAGCTACTTCGCATCGCTGGCAGCATGTCTGGCAGCCTTGGCCGAAGCGACGGCTGACACCATCTCTTCAGAGATCGGACAGGTCTTCGGCGGAGAACCGTGGCTTGGATTTCGTCGCGTTCCGCCGGGAACGGACGGCGCTATCTCGATGGTGGGCACCTTCGCGGGCGTTACCGGAGCGGCAATTGTGACCGGGATCGGTTGGTGGGCCCTCCTGCTGACTCCGAAGGTAGCGGCAGTCGCCTTCTTCGCCGGAGTTCTTGGCCTCTTCGTCGACACGTTCCTGGGAGCGACCGTGGAACGGGCGGGCTGGCTGGGCAATGACCTGGTGAACTTTTTATCGACATTGGTCGCGGCGATTGCTGCGGCGGCGGGGATTGGATTGCTCCGGTAAAAATCTGGAGCCGGACCTAAGGCTACAGATCCTCCGCCCCGATCCACCAGCGATGGACAAAGCTAGCGGGAATGTGGAGCCGAACAGCGGTATAGCTGACAATCTCATGCACAATGCGCATCCGGTAGTCCCAGGGGCTGATGCGTCCATAAATAGAGCGAGGCGAGGTCCAGACATTCAAACCGGCCTGACGGCACAGCTCGCGGATGCGAAAGAGATGCGATCCGTCACTGACCACCACGATATGCTGCCAGTTTTGCGTGCGTGCTATCTCGGCCAGAACCTCCACCTGTTGTTCTGTGTCGATGGAGCGGGTCTCGGGAATTATCTGTTCGAAGGGCACACCCTCGGCCAACAGGTAATCCCGGCCGACTCCGCCCTCGGTCCGGCCGGAGTCCTTCTCTGTACCTCCGCCGAGTGTCACGATGACCGGAGCGATCTGTCTGCGATAGAGCGCCACAGCTTTATCCAACCGTGCGTGCAATACGGGGGAGGGCCGGCCCCCATACTCGGCCGCGCCAAACACCGCAATCGCATCTGCGGGTTGGGCCTGATCTTCCTGCGCGACCTGCACAATCTGGTGATAAACCCAGGCGCACCACGAGAGGGCCGCCAATAAAACCAGGAGCAGCAACCATCGCCAGAAGTGCCGTTTTCGTTCAGGCATGTGCTTCCATCATACGAAGCATGACAAGTATCAGAGCATTTCTCCTGTTGCTGGGTATCCCGAGAGCAGCGTGCAGCGGCGTTTTCACTGAGGAAAACGCCCATAGATGCAAAGGCCCTACACTACACCTACAGGAGAAATGTTCTAACGATCAGGCCCGTTGCAGTGCAAGCGCAATCTCGTGAGTCGGGATCGCGCCTTCACGCAAAATCATCCAGGATGAACCGCCGCCGCTGAGGTCGACAATGGTCGTCGGCAGGGTCCGGGATGTGGGCCCACCGTCAATAATCAGCGGAATCTGATCGCCGATCTGCTCCTGGACCCCGTTGGCATGCGTGCACTCCGGCAGTCCCGACATGTTTGCCGCCGTTGCCGTAATCGGCAATCCGAGCTTGGCAACCACTGCCCGAGGAATCGCTGCCTCCGGTACGCGTAGCGCGACGTTGCCCGTCTGGGCGGTAACGCGCAGAGGCAATTTGCCGCCGGCCTTCACAATGATGGTCAAGGGACCAGGCCAGAACTTCTCTGTCAAACGATCGAAGGCGGTATCGAGATCCCGCGCCAACTCATACGACTGCGACACCTCAGAAAGAAGCAGGCTCAACGGTTTGTACTTTGCGCGTTTTTTGATCTCGTAGATACGCTCAACAGCACGAAGGTTAACGGGATCCACGGCTAGCCCGTAAAAGGTGTCGGTCGGCATACCGACCACATCGCCCTGATTCAGGCGTTCGGCAACATACGCCACCAGCTCCGGTTCCGGTTCATCCGGATGCATACGAACAACGTCAGCGCTCAATACGGTCCCTCTGAAACTCATTCAGAGTACAACAAGCACTGTTTTTGGTTGCCTATGAGGCGCTGAAGACGTCGCTACTTAGGTGCGTCACTCGGATCCTGGGTTCTTGATCTGTTACCTCCGTAACCCGCATTTCTTTCCCTACGATCCTTCTTTTCAAAGAATTGCAACTATTGATTCAAGGCTGTGTCTGGTTCTGTCAGGTCGGCTATCCCGCTCCGATGTGTTCCCAACACATTGGTTCACGCTCGACCAGAAAGGGCCGGTATACGGTCTGGAGCATCTCTCCTGGCACGTCGCCCGGCCTTCCCTGATTCGGCAATACGATCTCAGCCGTTGGAGGAATTAAAAAAATGAAAAAGTCATATCGGACGCATTCTCTTGCTCTCTCCCTCATGTTTTTCTTCAGCGTTGCCGCTTTTGCGCAGCGCGGTCACCCCATTGGCGGTAGCGCAGGGCTCGGCGGTGGTGCGGGTGCGGGTGTCGGTTCAGGCGCTGGTCTGGGCACCGGCAATCTGGGCACCGGTAGTGTTGGCGCCGGTACAGGCGCAGGGCTTGGCGCCAACGCAGGCGCCGGTCGCACCAATGTGGGCGCGAACGGAGCAACATCCGCCAACGTCAACGCATCCCGGCAATCTCCTGATGCGGTGTTGACCAATACTCATCTCAACTCATCGCTCACCTCATCCCTAGGTAAGAGCGGTGTCTCGATCCCCGGCGGCAGCCTTCAGACCGCCTGCTCAGGCTTCAAGAACCTTGGCAACTGCGTTGCGGCCATGCATGTGGCGCAGAATCTCAACATCCCCTTCGCCAGCCTGCAGTCACAGATGACCGGCTCGAAGGCCGTCAGCCTTGGTAAGGCGATCCAGAGCACCGCGGCAGCTGGCACCGATGCTAAGGCGGAGGCGAAGAAGGCTACGAAGCAAGCGAACGCTGACATTCATGCCAGTGAGTCCGCATCATCGACAACCACGGCCGACTCACACATGTAAGTCGCAACTCCTTGTTAAATACGAAGAGACTCCCGATGGGAGTCTCTTTGTATTTAACGAATCTCAATGGCCTGCCGGCGCTTTTCCTCCCACCCTGAAATGCTTTGCCAGAAGCACTAAAGGCGCCGCGAGAAGAGTGATCCAGCCCATCAAGCGGAAGCAGTCCATGAAGCCAAGCAGGCGGGTATGCGCCTCAAATTGCGCATAAAGCTGCACATAAGCTCCACGGGTGGCGTCAGCCACGCTAAAGCCGTGGATCTGAAGATAGCTTGCAACCTGCCTCACATTCTGCTGCAGCGCATCACTGGATGAAGAGAAGTACGCTGACAGGCGATCTTCGTGGAAGTTCTGCCGCCGCTCGCTCATCGTGGTGACGAAGGACACACCGAAGCTGCCACCCCAGTTGCGGAAGAGATTGGTCAGGCTAGACGCCTTATTGTTTTGATCGGGCCGCAGCTGCGAGTACGCCAGCACCGTGAGCGGAACGAAGAGAAAGGCATATCCCAGTCCCTGATAGGCGCGGGCAAGGGCGTAATGAAAATAGTCAGACTGCAGCGTCAGACGGCTGTAATAGAACATTGCGGCGGCGACGACAGTCAGGCTGGCGCCGATCATCATGCGCGGGTGCACAATCCCGCGCTGCACCAGTTGCGCAGCGACAGGAGCAAGGAAGGTAATCACCAGAGCTCCCGGGCCAAGCACCAGGCCGGCATCGAGCGCACGATATCCGTACAGGCTCTGCAGAATCTGCGGGATCATCGTGGTCGTCGCGAAGAGGCCTACACCGAAGATGAAGTAAAAGGCGCAGGCAATCGCGAAGTTCCGGTTTGCAAGCATACGGAACTCCACGATCGGGTCTGGGGTGCGCAGTTCCCACCAGATGGCGGTCCCCCAGCAAATGACAGCGATTGCAAACAGCCAGGTGATCGTTGTGCTTCCAAACCAATCGTCAATCTGGCCGCGGTCGAGCACCAGCTCAAGCGCAGCCGAGCCGATACCGATCAGAGCAATACCGAGGCCGTCTACCTTGCCGCCGCCCTGCGCCTTCAACGTGCGGCGCTCCTCCTCCAAAGCTGGAGGATCGTGCACAAAACGCTCCGGACGGAACAGGCTCAGAGCGCCGATAGGGATGTTGATGAAGAAGACCCAGCGCCAGTTGAAGTTGTCGGTGATCCAGCCACCGAGAACAGGACCGATCGCCGGCGCGGTGACGATGGCGACGGTATAAAGCGCAAAAGCGCTGGCCCGCTTAGCAGGCAGGAAGGTGTCGACCAGAATCGCCTGCTCCACCGGCGCGAGGCCCCCGCCTGCAATTCCCTGCAGAACACGCGCGATCAGAATCACGTTCAGGCTGGGCGCGATACCGCAGAAGAAGCTGGTGACGGTAAAGAGCGCTACGCAGAGCATGTAGTAGGTCTTGCGGCCGAAGACGCGGCTCAGCCAGGCCGACATCGGCAGAACCACAGCGTTGGCCACCAGGTAGGTCGTCAGAATCCAGGTCACCTCATCGAAGCTGCGACCTAGCCCTCCGGCGATATGCGGCAGAGCCACATTGGCAATAGAGGTATCCAGAAGCTCCATGAAGGTAGCGATGGTTACGGTAAGCGCTACCACCCACGGGTTCACCTGCCTTCGGTTCTCTGCCACGTCTGCATCCTTCCATGCGACCGTTCGGTCTCTTTTTACATCCAAAAATATGAGACCGAACGGTCTCGAGTAGAGATAAGATGGAGCCGGGCAGGAGAACGATTCAAATGAAAAAAGGCCAGCAGACGCGCGAACGCATCATTGCCCAGGCGGCCCCGGTATTCAACGCATATGGCTACGAGGGGGCCACCATGTCGCAGCTCATGGAAGCCACCGGCCTGGAAAAAGGCGGCATCTATCGCCACTTCAGCAGCAAGGAAGAGCTTGCGATGGAGTCGTTCAAGTTTGCCTGGAATACAGTGCTGGAGGTCCGCCTGCAAGGGCTGGATGCAGTGCCGACCGCACTCGGCAAACTACGCCACATCATCGACAACTTCGTCGAAGTAAGGTCCCCGGTTTCAGGAGGGTGCCCCCTGCTGAATACAGCCATGGACTGTGACGACGGCAACCCGGCGCTACGTCACCTCGCGAAGAAGACATTGCAAAATTGGCAGCAGCGCCTGATGAAGATTGTGGAGGATGGCATACGCACCGGGGAGATCGTGGGCACCGCTTCTCCGAAGATCACCGCAAACATCATCATCTCTACCCTGGAGGGCGCCGTGATGATTACCAGGCTGGAACACACTCTGGATGCGCTGCATGATGCTCGTACTGCCCTGTCGGCTCACCTGGAGACTCTTGTAGCAAAGCCCCGGAGGCACGCAAGGATCTGATGTCTGTAGGTGGCAAGAGGAAGTTCCTCTGCCACCTACATCCGATTCAGTTGGCGGGCTGAAGCTCTACGTCGCCAGCGAATGCATCCTCATCTTCGGCTACATAGCTTTCCTGTGGCTGCATTCCTACCAGGCCCACGATGACGAGAGCCAGGATCTGCGGCTCGATGGGCTGACGGTAGTCCATCGACGCATGCGTCAAATAGTACGGAATGGGAAACAGCACTACGAGTGCTAGGTACGGCATCACCGAGCGCCAGTCCTGCCACAGCCAGCGGCGGATACCGCGTAGCATTAGCAGCGTAAGACC
>JABFXN010000174.1 GCA_013361705.1 Acidobacteriaceae bacterium | reverse complement strand
CCATCATGCATGACTACGGAACTCCTCTGCAGATCTCCGTTCTGGATAACACGCTGATTTATCAACTGAACAGCGGTGAAGGGCTTTCTTTCGATTTGAACTTTACCGATGCCGCCGCGTTCGCGACAGCACCTGAACCGGCAACTTGGGGGATGGCAGGAATAGCTTTGGGAGGGTTATTACTTAGAAGGGCTTATAAGAGCCGTAAGGGAGCGCCTCGTAAGAGCCTTCTTGCTTAGAACAGCGTTTTTCAGACTCGCTGAGACTGAGGCAGGGAATTCGGTACCGCCGCGATCGGTAAAGCACGGGAGGTCGGCACCGCAGTCACCAGGTTTAGCCGAACTTGCTTTTCGACGCACAACCGGACGGCTTCTATCCGTTCGGCAATCCAGTTCTCGGACAGACTAAATTCCACTGCTAGCTCCTTTGCGGAACGTCCCAACATGTAGTCAGCGTATAGTCGAAAAGGGAAGTACTCGTCGTAGAGAAGATCGAATACTGTGGTGTCTGCCATATTTCGAGAGTGGTCACCGTGTGCATATTCTCTCTGCGGCGTGCTAGAAACCCACTATTTTTTACGAAGGCAGCGGAAACACGAGCCGTATAAAGGGATGTCCAACAGAATTAACGAATACCGAGAGGCGAAAGACACGTATTTCAGATTGAGAAATCAAGCGAAAAAGGAGTTGATTGCCCGTTTCAACGAAGTGGCGCAAGAGCTATTTCAACTGCAGCGTGAGTTACTGGAGGATTTTGGTGAAAAGATCGCCATTCCCTCTAAGCCGAAGAAGAAGCGCGCCTCGAAGCCCGCCAAAACCACAGCTGCAAAGCAGAGTCCTCCCCAGGCCGGCACCTCGCAGAAAGTGGCCGCAGCCCAAAAGCGCTTGCAGCAGCAGAAAAAGAAACTGGCGGAACTCCAGGCGGCCGGAAAGCCCACCAAAACGGTGGAAGATCGCATCTACGAGCTGGAAGATGAGCTAAGACTCGCCCAGGCGAAATAGCGGCTCTGCGGCAAAGGGTAACGGCGGTGCGAGTACCAGGCCTTGGCGTAACGTTACGGCCAGGCGCCGCCGCTTCCCGGTCCCCTCCAATTCGTGTTACAAAGGACATAGTCTCAACAATTTAGATTCGCTGGTCTCGGCCAGCCTCGAGGTGCCGTATCACTCCTCCCCACATGCTTCCGGGCCATGCCAGCCCGCAAGACATCGCGCACGCCATTGCTCAAAGTCGTCGCCAGTTCCTCAGGACGGCGACGGGAGCCACGCTCGGCGCTTCACTCTTCTCCTTTTCGCCCCTGCGCAGCTTGGCTAGAACAATCGTGCCGGGAAGAAAGGCTGTCGTCGTCACTTTTGGCGGTGGCGCTCGCGATGAGGAAACGTTTATGCCGGACGGGCAGCGGAACATTCCCCATCTCCTCAGCGAGCTCATTCCGCGTTCCACTTTCTTTGCGCAAGTGGTGAACCGCGGAATTCTCGGCCACTACGTCGCGACGGCGAGCCTTGCCACCGGCGTTTATGAAACCTTCAACAACTTCGCCGCCGTGCGGCCCGACAATCCAACCGTCTTCGAATATTTCCGGAAGGGCCTGAAGCGTCCGGCGTTCGACGCCTGGGTAGTCGCCCCCAGTAACGGCTTCAATGGCATCGGTGAGAGCGGGAATCGTTCTTACGGTGACGGTTTGGGCGCTGGTGTCATTCTGCCCAAGCGCCTCCTGAACGCGGCGCTGCTGACCGGAGACGCCAGCGGCCTGGAGCACATGCTGCGAGACAACTACGAAACGCCGCTCTACGCTCCGCAGATCGGCAACAATAATTTCGAACTCCACAAGATGTCGGAGTTGCTGAAGGTGTCTGTCTCCGATTTCACCGCTCATGCGCGCAGCCTCGCCAGCCCTGATGAGCTATCTGTCTATATCGCCAAGCAGCTCATGCGGCAACTCGCGCCCAGTCTCCTCTGGATCACCTTGCACGACATCGATTGCGCGCATGCCGGCGCGTTCTCGCTCTATATCGACGGCATCCAACGCTCTGACCGCCTGTGCTCCGAGATCTGGAGAACCATTGAAAGCGAGCCGGAGTACAAAGGAAAAACAAATCTTTTCATCCTGCCTGATTTTGGCCGCGACGCCGACACCGACGCTGGCGGCAATGGCTTCCAGCACCACCGTACCGGCGATCCCCTTTCGCGGACGACCTGGATGATGGTGATGGGGCCCGGTGTGCGCGAGAACGTCGTCGTCGACCGCCCTGTTGAATCCATCGATCTGGTGCCGACCCTTGGCGCCATGCTCGGCTTTTCGCCGAATCTTTCAAAGGGAAAATCACTGGTGGAGGTGATTTAGCGCATGTTGCCGGATCAGCTCAAGCCCGAAGATTTTAAGGCGTATCCTCCCGAAGCCCGGCAGCGGTGCATCGCGCGCATCGCGCTCCTCCGGCAGCTGCCCCTTGCCTTCCTGCCGCTTCTGTTGCGGGAAGTTATTGCCTACGATTGGCGGTTTCCCGTGGAGCGCCAGGATCTCGATGCCCAACTGGCATACCTGGCAGCCATGTCTCCCGAAGAACTGCGCCGCACGATGGCCCCATTCTCTGGATTGAGGCTCTCGGGAAAGCTGGAAGCAGCCGATTGGGTCAGCGGTCCAGCTCAATTTTCAGAGCAGCTCACCGCTCATCTCTGGGCCACTCACCAGATCGATACCTTTCGTGCCGCGGCGGTGGAGTATGTAGACAAATTCAATGCCGCCAAGCCGAAGATCACTCCTGCAACTCCCCGGCTAGGACTCATCATGATCGGGCAGGGCGTTACCGGAAACACCTACCCGCTGTTTACGAAACTGCGCCGGCACGGCGTCTACTTTAAGAACGTCGATCCGGCGAATGGGAAGCAGGCCATCTTCGATACGGTCACGAAGCGGGCAGCCGCCCATCCCGTTCCCTTTGCGCATTGGTACATCGACGGGGGTGATACGGACCCCTTTGCCAGCGGTCTCACCTGCGTCTCGTACAACGCGCTTGGTGCGGTGCGCGATGCCTTGCTCGCCAGGATGCAGCGTGTGATGCGTCAGGGAGGCGGTGGCCCGGAGCTCCTGCGAACCGAGCTTGCGCGAATGCGGCCGGAGGATGTCGGCATGGCCACGCCAGGCGGCAACCCCGTGTTGAATCGCTTCCAATTGAGCCTGTTGACGGAAGGCTCCGGCACGCAAATCTACAGCACGACCTTCGTCCAGTGGTCCGCGCGTGAAGCCCTTCGCCGCGCAGAGCCTCTGACTCTTCTGGCCCGTTTTGCGCCACGCCGCCGTGAGCAGTCCATGAGCGAGTTGATCTCCGGTGTGCCCGACTTACCCGGCATCGACCCGCAAGGTTCCCTCATCGATGCCGATATGGCTGCTTACTACACGTGGCTCAACCAGCAACGCTTGTCTGGTGCGGACAAATCCTCGTTCCTGGTCTGGTTTGAAGCGGGCAGGGAAGCCGTCGCCATCGGTCCATCCATGCCCCGCGACGCACTGCAAAACCGCCCCATCGATATCCCGGGAATTCTGCGCCAGATCACGTAGACTGCACGCGCTCGCTACTGCACCATGAGAGGCTGTTGCAGCGTCGTGCGCACGTCTGGCGGCAGTTTGTCCGCGTTGGCGAGCAGCAGGCTAACCTGCCACATCTCGGTATCGCTCAGCGAACCAGTATAGGCTGGCATCCCCGTCAGGCGGATCCCGTTGCTCACCTTCCAGTAAGTTTCGCCGGCAGGATCGTCCGTGACGCCATGTCCCTCAAACAACTGTGGCACCTGGGGAAACATTCCTTTCGCAACAGCGGTCTTCGGCTGCCCCGGTAGCCCATGACACACCGCACAATGCGTCCGGTACACATGGGCGCCCGCTGCATAGTTTTCTTCACTGGCCGGGATCGGTGTACTCTTAGGCGCCTCTTT
>JABFXN010000031.1 GCA_013361705.1 Acidobacteriaceae bacterium | reverse complement strand
GGCACCACCGCGAAGCGGCAAGGGCTGGCGTAAATTGCAGGCGGCGTGTCCCTTGCGGCGGAATGGGACGAGCTCCCTGCTCTTCCACGCCATCAGTTTCAGGCGAAATCAGAAAGCCGTGCCAGTGAACGAGTTCCGGAGTATCCGTCCGGTTGATGACGTCAACCGTAATCGGCTTTCCCTCTTTCATGCGGAGAATCGGTCCAGGCGAGCTTCCGTTATAGCCAATCGTCGATAAGATGCGATCCGGGGCGAGCTCCACAGTCACGGGTTCGATGTGAAGGGTAATATCGGCACGCCGTCCTGCGGCGGGTTGCCCCTGGGGAGGCATCGCCATCTGCCCCATCTGGGATAGGCCGTACAGACCGGTATCTCGCAGACCGGGAGCAGCCAGCGCCATGGCGCCGGAACGTAGAAAATCTCGCCGTTTCACCTGGGCCCTCGCGTGAAGGTGATGGTCTCACGGTAAGAATTTCTCAGGCAAGCAGCCGCCGGCATACCGGTAAGACGCAGTGCATAGAAAAAAGACGAAACTTTCGTGGAAACAACTCCTTGAGTCGCTTCGTCTATCCTGCAAGCCTTATACGCACGTAGACTGAGTACCTTCTCAGGAGGTCGCACGATGAAGCTGCTTGCCGCTACCGCAGTTGCCGCCGTCGCCCTTGCCTGCTGCTCCGTCGTTCGGGCTTACCAACGGACCGCCGATTTCGGGTTTGATGATTCGGAGCAGCGCCAGGCTCAGAAAGCCGAGTTCGTCTGGTCACGCCTGGCTTATACCTCCCGTTCCGGTGGCAATGGATACGGCTGGGGGTGGGGACGCGCCGCCTGGTCCCGCGACTACCCGAAGGCCGATCGACAGCTTTTGGTAGCGATGAAGCGCCTTACACGGATCGAAGGCCGTCCTTACGAGCAGGTCGTCGACCTGGATTCAGACGCCATCTTCGAATATCCCTGGGTCTACGCCGTGCAGGTGCAGGCCTGGACCTTCTCCGATGCGGAGGCGAAGCGCCTGCGCGACTACCTCAACAAAGGTGGATTTCTGATGGTCGACGACTTCCACGGAACCCAGGACTGGGAGGACTTCATGGAAGGCATGCGACAGGTCCTTCCGGACCGCCCGGTAGAAGACCTTCAGAGTGGGGACGAGATCTTCCATGTTTTGTATGACATGGATGACCGCATCCAGGTTCCGGGCGAACACTACATCCGAACCCACCGGACATATGAGAAAGACGGCTTCACCCCGAAGTGGCGAGCCATCCGTGATGACAAAGGGCGCATCATGGTTGCGATCTGTCACAACATGCATCTGGGTGATGCATGGGAGTGGGCTGACGATCCCGATTACCCGGAAAAGTTTGCCGCACAGGCATTTCGTGTCGGCCTGAATTACATCGTGTATGGCATGACGCATTGATCAACAAAAACCATAGGCAGGAAACCAGGCTCCGCGGCACATGTTCGAATTCTTCTTCAAGTATCCCTACACGGCATTCGCCCGCGGACGCCTGATCCTGCTCAGCTCATGGCCGCGCTGGATGCTTGTACTTGCCATCGTCCTGGGCGCCGTGGGACTCGCTGGGTTGATCTGGTTCCAGTGGAGTACCGCGGCGCCGAAGTTGAAGTCATGGAGATCTGCCGTGATCTGGGTCTTGCAGGCCGCGATGTTGATGGTACTGCTGCTCCTGCTATGGGAGCCGGCGCTCAACGTTGCTGAACTGCGTTCTCAGCAGAACATCATCGCCGTCCTGGTGGACGACTCACACAGCATGGCGCAAACTGACGCGGGCAATCAGCAGACGCGCGAACAGGCTGCCGTTGCTGCTCTGAAGAACGGCGTTCTCGATGGTCTGAAGCAGCGTTTTCAAACCCGGCTTTATCACATCGGTGCTTCCGTGGGCGAAGTTGATAATCCGGATAAGCTGCAGTCTGCCGGACGGTCTACGCATCTCAGTGACGGTATGCGGCAGTTCCTCGCCCAGACACAAGATCTGCCGATCGGCGCGATCGTGTTGATGAGCGACGGCGCAGAGAACGCTTCAGGCAGTGACGAAGGCGGAGGCGGTGTCGACATTGCCGCGCTCGATGCTCTCCGCAACCGGCACCTTCCGGTGCACACCATCGGCTTCGGCAGTGAGACCGCCGAGCACGATGTGGAGATGGAAGGCGTCAGCGTCGCCGCCCGTGCCCTGGCATCCTCGCGCATGGTGGCGACGGTCCGGTTTCACCAGCGCGGATTCTCTAGGCAGAAGGCGATGTTGACCGTGCGCGAGAGCGGTAAGGCACTCGCCGGGCACGAGATTACTTTGCCTGCAAATGGCGAAACGCGCACCGACACGCTCTATTTCGATGCCGGCGATGCGGGCGCAAAGGACTTTGAGTTTTCTATCTCGCCGATGCTAGGCGAACCGAACGTCATCAACAACAGCCTCAGCCGCATGGTGAACGTGAGCGGCGACAAACGCAGGATTCTTTTCGTAGAGGGTGAGCCGCGCTGGGAGTTCAAGTTCATCCGCCGTGCCGCCGATGATGACCCGCAACTGCAGATGGTCTCCATGCTGCGGACGACGGAGAACAAGGTCTATCGCCAGGGCATCAGCGATCCGAGTGAGCTTGCGGAAGGCTTCCCAACACGGCCGGAGGATCTCTTCGGCTACTCCGGCATCATTATTGGTTCGGTTGAAAGCGGATACTTCACACCCTCACAACAGGAGTTGCTGCGCGAGTTCGTCGATCGCCGCGGTGGCGGCGTGCTTTTCCTTGGCGGCCGGTTTTCTCTCGCGGACGGAGGCTGGAACAGTTCCGGGGCCTCAGACCTTATTCCCACCTTTCTACCGAAGACGAAAGAAACCTTTCATCGCGATCCGGCCTATCCTCTGCTAACCCAGGTTGGCGCCGACTCTCCGGTGACGCGTCTCGCCGACGATGCAGCGGTCAATTCTGCACGATGGAAGAAGCTTCCCTACACTGCCGACTATCAGGATGCCGGCTCTCCTAAGCCCGGAGCCACGGTGCTGTTGGAGATGAGCGATACGCACCGCAAGATGCCGATGCTCGTCACTGAACCGTATGGCCGTGGACGTACGGCGTTGATGGCGACAGCTGGTACGTGGCGCTGGCAGATGAGCATGCCGGTCGGCGATGGTTCGCACGATCAGTTCTGGAGACAGCTTCTGCGCTATGTTGCTGCGGAGTCACCAGGACCTGTGACAGCAAGCGTTCCCGCGCAAACGCTGCTGGATGAGGGACACGTCGTTCTCTCTGCTACCGTGCGTGACAAGCAGTATCAACCCTCTCCGGATGCCGATGTGATGGCCCGCATCGTCGGCCCGGACGGTACGTCGTCCATGATGCAGCTGGCGGCTGTTCCTGGTGAGGCAGGAAGCTTCCGCACGGAATGGACCGCGGATAAACCCGGCTCGTATGCGATAGAGGTTACAGGATCGCGCGCGGGAGAGGTTCTCGGCTCTGATATTGTCACGCTGGAACGGAAGGATGGCATAGCGGAGAACTTCCATACAGAGCAGAACCGTGAGTTGCTGGAGCGATTGTCGAATAGCACCGGCGGCCGTTACTGGAGACCATCGGAGCTCAGCACGCTGCCGCGTGACATCTCCTACTCTGAGGCCGGCATCTCAGTTCGTGACACTAAGCCTCTTTGGGATATGCCCATCAACTACCTCCTGCTGCTCGGGCTTGTCAGCGCACAGTGGCTGCTACGCAGAAAGTGGGGTGTGGTATGAAGCGCATAGTTCCTGGTCTGCTGCTCGCGGTTGCGAGCCTTCGCTGCCATGCCGCCGTCTACTACATCACGGTAGCGGGCCTGGGCGGCGAACCAGACTACGAACAACGCTTTACCGCGAACGCCAAAGATCTCGATAAGGTCTATCACGGTGCGGCGGCTGCTCATGTCGTTACGTTGACTGGCAACGACGCAACCCGGGCAAAGCTGACGGAGGCGTTGAATGATGTAACTCGGAACGCGAAACCTGAGGACGACGTGGTGCTCATCCTTATCGGCCATGGATCGTTCGATGGCGAAGAGTACAAGTTCAACCTCGTCGGTCCTGATCTTTCGGCAACTGAGCTCGCCACACTCCTCGACAAGATCCCTGCAAAGCGGCAGCTCGTCGTGAATACGACCAGCGCCAGCGGAGGATCAGTCGTTGCGTTGCAACATCCGGGCCGTGCCGTGATTACCGCAACCAAGACCGGCACTGAGAAAAATGCCACTGTCTTTGCACGCTACTGGCTGCAGGCAATGCAAGACCCTGCCGCCGATACCGATAAGAGTGGCAGCGTCTCCGCAATGGAGGCTTTTGTCTATGCGGATCGCAAGACTGCTGACTTCTATAGTTCGCAGAAGCGCCTGGCCACAGAACATCCGGTCTTCGAAGATACCGGCAAGGGCGAAGCCGTCCGCACCATCGCACAAGGCTCTCGTGAGGGCGCGCTGCTCTCAACCCTCACGGTACTGCGACTCGATGGAGGCAATGCCGCGATTGCCAATGATCCGGCGCATCAAGCGCTGCTTGCAAAGAAAGAAGAGCTGGAGCGCAAGATCGATCAGTTGAAGTATGAGAAGGCGGCGATGGAACCCGGCGAATACAAGCAGGCTCTCACCGCTGCCTTGCTGGAACTCGCCAAGGTGCAGCAGGAGATGGAGAAATGAGATACCTCCTGCTTGCGCTCGCGCTCTCGCTTACGTCGCATGCGGCGACGTGGCAGGAGTGTCGTGGCCTGGAGAAACATGGCAAGGATGCTACGGCATGCTACACACAGCTCACACATACGAGTGACCCGGCGTTGCGCGCCGAGGGGTTCTGGGGGTTGGAGAACTATCAGCAGGCCAATGCCGAGTTCCGTGACGCAGTCGCTTCTCCGAGCAGCGGCGCAGCTGTGCGTGTCCGCTGGGGCCTGCTCTTCCACGAACGCTTCAATAATCCTGAGGCAGTCAACTTATTCAACGAAGCTCTGGCCAAGGATCCGAACTACGCTCCTGCATTCTATGGGCTGGCGTTGGTCAGCGCTGATGGCTTCGACGGTCGCGCGCCGCAGTACATCGCGAAGGCATTGACACTCGATCCTAAGTCGGCGGAGAGCCGCGAACTGGCGGCCGATATGGCTTTCGAAAACTCCGACTTTGATACTGCAATCAAGGAAGCCGACCAGGCCATCGCTCTCGCGCCCGACGCCTTGGACGCGATGGCGATCCATGCAGCCCTCGAGTTGCTAAACGACCGTTCGCCCGATGCGTGGCTGGCGAAGATCACCGCGATTAATCCGAAGTATGGAGAAGGATATGCCCGCATCGGCTATCACATGGTACAGAATCGCCGTTACGCCGATGGCGTGAGCTACTACCGTAAAGCCGTAGAGGTCCAACCCCGTCTGTGGTCGGCCCACGCGCAGCTCGGCATTAACCTGATGCGGCTTGGGCAGCAGGATGAGCCGGAGAAAGAGCTGCAGCTTGCCTACGACAACGGATATCGCGACGCCGCAACCGTCAACAGTCTGCGGCTGCTGGACAGCTACAAGAACTTCCAGACTTTTACCGATGACACCACCATCCTGAAGCTCAACAAGAAGGAGGCAGAGCTGCTGCAGCCCTACTTCTCTGCTGAGCTGCACCGTGCCATGGCGGCTTATGAAAAGAAGTATCAGATGAAGTTGAAGGGACCGGTGCAGCTCGAGGTCTATCCCGACCATGAAGACTTTGCGGTCCGGACTATGGGCATGCCGGGGCTTGGAGCCTTGGGTGTGACCTTTGGCCAGGTAGTCGCCATGGACAGCCCATCGGGCCGCAAGCCGGGCGAGTTTCACTGGGCCAGCACGCTTCGGCATGAGCTTAGCCACGTGTATGTGCTGTCCGCCACGAACCATCGTGTACCGCGTTGGTTTACGGAAGGTCTCGCGGTCCATGAAGAGACGCAGGCCTCGCCGGAGTGGGGCGATCGCGTCACTCCGGAGATTCTTATTGCGATCCGCGATAAGAAACTGTTGCCGGTTGCAGAACTGGATCGCGGCTTTATCTACCCGCAGTACCCGGCGCAGGTTATCGTGAGCTACTTCCAGGGCGGAAGCATCTGCGACTACATCGGTGAGCGCTGGGGCGAAGGCAAGCTGCTTGAGATCGTGCACGCCTATGCCAAACTGACACCTACGCCGGAGGTTATCCAGACGACTCTCGGTGTCTCCGCGGAGCAGTTCGATAAGGACTATATGACATGGCTCGATAAGCAGTTGGGCGAAGTCGTTAGGAACTTCGATCCCTGGAGAAAGCAGCTGACCGAGCTCGCGCAACATGCAAAGTCGAAGGACTATGCTTTCGTTCTCGCAAACGGAGAAAAGGTGAAGGCTCTTTATCCGCAGTACATCGGCGATGCAAACGCTTACCAGATGATTGCCGATGCTCAGCTCGCAGGCGGCAACAAACAGGCAGCGGCCAAAGTTCTGGTGGAGTACGAGAAGATGGGCGGACACGAACCCGCCACGCTGAAACAACTGGCGACGCTGGAAGCAGAGGCCGGTGATAAGGCCGCAGCGGCCGCGACGCTCGATCGGCTGAACTACGTCTATCCCACCGGTGACGAAGAGCTGCACCGTCGGCTTGGAACGCTCTTTCTTGATCTAAAGAGTTACGACGGCGCCGTGCGGGAATATAGCGCCGTTGTCGCACTGCATCCGATCGACGTCGCAGGTGCGCAATATAACCTGGCCCAGGCGTACATGGCGAAGGGCGACCGGGCCAAGGCGGAAGAGGCTGTTCTCGCCGCACTCGAGGCTGCACCCGGCTACCGGCCCGCACAGACATTGTTGCTGCAACTGCACAACGGCGGCGCACCGGCGCAGCCCAAGACCAATTGAAGACGAGGGACTTGATGGAGACCACACTCAACAACCTGGATGCAGTAGAGCTCGAACAGCGGATACAGCGATTCCACGCCGTACGCGATGGCATTCTGACGCAAGTCCGCAAGGTTATCGTCGGACAGGATGAGGTTCTGGACCAGATTCTCACCGCCCTCTTTGTCGGTGGCCACTGCCTTCTCACCGGTATGCCAGGCACGGCGAAGACGCTGACGGTGAGGGCCATCGCGGAGGCCCTGGGGCTCTCGTTCAAGCGCATTCAATTCACGCCGGACCTCATGCCGTCAGACATCACCGGCACAGACATCATTGAAGAGAATCCCGCCACCGGGCATCGCACCTGGACCTTTGTACCGGGACCGATCTTCGGCAATATCGTGCTGGCTGACGAGATCAACCGCACTCCGCCGAAGACACAGGCTGCACTGCTCGAAGCGATGCAGGAACGCTCCTGCACGGTTCGCGGGCATGTCTACCCGCTGCCCTCTCCTTTCTTCGTGCTTGCTACCCAGAACCCGATCGAGCTGGAAGGGACGTATCCCCTCCCCGAAGCACAGCTCGACCGCTTCCTCTTCAATACGGTGCTGGACTATCTCTCAGCCGACGACGAAGTGAGGGTCATCGACATGACCACCGCCACCTTGAATCCAACCATTGATGCTGTTACCTCGGCGGAAGAACTTCTTGACCTGCAGCAGCTCGTTCGCATGGTGCCGATTGCGGAGTCGCTGGCTCGCTGGGCAGTCAACATGATACGGGCGACACGCTTTAAGAGCGATAACGCTCCGGACTTCGTGAAGAAGTACGTCAACTACGGAGGGAGTGTCCGCGCGGCACAGTTCCTGGTGTTAGCGGCCAAAGCACGAGCCCTGGCCCACAAGCGCTACCACGTCACCTATGACGATCTGAAGGCGCTCGCCATTCCGGTGCTTCGTCACCGTATCCTGCTCAACTTTCATGCTGAGAGCGAACGCATCGACACCGATGAGATTCTGCGCCGCCTGATCGCCCATCTTCCCGCACCGAAGGAAATGTGATGCAACGATTCCTCGATCCCGCGATTCTGGCAAGCATCGGCAATCTTGAATTGCTGGCGCGCACAGTGGTGGACGGCTTTGTCGCCGGCCTGCACCGGTCTGCCGATTTCGGCTTCAGCCAGGAGTTTGCCGAGTACCGTGCCTATACGCCGGGAGAGGACCCGCGCCATATCGACTGGAATCTCTTTGCACGTACGGAACGAACCTACCTGAAGCGATATCGCGGCGAGACCAACAGCCAGGTGACCGTGCTTCTGGATGCCAGCAACTCCATGAAGTACACTTCGCACGCCGTCAATAAGATGGACTACGCCCGCTACGCCGCTGCAGCGCTGATGTACATGGCCATCAAGTACCAGCGTGATGCTGCAGGCATTGTCGTTTTTGATGACGACGTCCGAGACGCGGTGCGGCCCTCGACCCGACAGGGACAGCTCTACCGCGTACTGGCAGCGCTGGACCGTGC
This sequence comes from Acidobacteriaceae bacterium, assembly GCA_013361705.1. Classification (GTDB taxonomy): domain Bacteria; phylum Acidobacteriota; class Terriglobia; order Terriglobales; family Acidobacteriaceae; genus Terriglobus. Next base: position 5,901 of record JABFXN010000031.1, on the reverse strand, counting down.
AGAGCCCGCGGCAAGGACGAACTTTGCCAACCCAATGCGCCATGCCCATGAGCTGTTACGCCGGCGCGGCATGGTCATGGTCTTCTCCGATTTCTTCGGTGATCCGGAAGAGATGGTGGAGGCAATTGAACCGCTCCGTTATCACGGCAGCGAGGTCACACTCTTCCAGGTACTCGATCCGAAAGAGATCAAACCGGAGCTCCGCGGACCCTCTGTTTTGGAAGACATGGAGACCGGTCAGGTGATGGAGGTCATCCCCGACTACGCGAAGAATGAGTACCGCCGCCGCTTGCAGGCTCACCTCGCAGCCATTGAGGCCCGGGCGCGCGCAGCGGGAATGGACTACCGCCTTCTGGTTACCGACCAACCGCTGGATGCCACATTGCAGGCATACCTCTCGCTGAGAAAGGCGGTGGCTGCCTGATGGGATTTCTTGCGCCATGGTTTCTTGCTGGAGCGTTAGCCATAGGACTGCCGGTCTATGTGCATCTGCTGCGCCGCCACAAGTCCATCCCGCTTCCCTTCAGTTCTCTCATGTTCTTCGAGCGCGGCACGCAGAGCTCCACCAAGCACCAGCGCCTGAAGTACCTGCTGCTCTTCTCGCTCCGCGCGGTGATCGTCCTGCTGCTCGCACTTGCCTTTGCCTCGCCATTCATCCGCAGACCAGCTTCCAAAGCGCACGATCGCCTTCTGTTGCTGGTCGTTGATCGTTCGCTCAGCATGCGAAGCGGAACACGGTTTGCGGAAGCTAAACAGCAGGCGCTTCGTGTGCTGAGTGGACGGCACTCGGGACAGAAGGCGCAGGTGATGGCTTTAGGCGGTCAGCTCGAAGCATTGACACAGCCGATCGAGGACGACGAAACACTGCGTTCGGCCATCAACGGACTTCAGCCCGGCGACGGCCGCTCCAACTTCGGCGATCTCGGCCGTAGCGTGCGTGCGCTGGATGAGGCGAACCATACGCCCATCGACCTTCATCTCTTCAGCGATATGCAGCGGTCAAGCGTTCCCGGCAACTTCGCCGAGATGGTGCTGCCGGAGAGTACGAAACTTATCCTGCATCCCACAATCAATCGCACTGAAGAGAATTTCACCGTCGTGAGCGTGGATGCTCCCTCGCAGATCGCCGATACGAAAGCTGCTCGCATCCGCGCTGTTGTTGCCGGCTACAACAGTAAGGCTGCGACGAAGAAAGTCTCCTTAGTCATCGACGGCAACACCGTCACGACGAAGACCGTGAATCTCGCAGAGAATGGCACGGCTACAGTTGAGTTCACCGGTCTGGATGTTCCCTACGGCCTTAGCCGCTGTGCCGTTGCTATCGAGGGAAGTGATGCACTTCCCTCGGATGATCAGTGGCGCTTCGCCGTACGTCGCAGCGATCCTGAGCACATCCTGCTGGTCCGTCCGGCGAGCGATACTCGCTCGCCGTTGTATGTCAGCGCGGCCATCGCCGCCGCCAGCCAGGGAGCCTACCTGTTGCAGCCGATGAACTCCGATACGGTCACGGAGTCCGATCCGACAAAGTACGCCTATGTCATCTTGTCGGATGTGCCTTCCCTGCCGATCGCATTTGAGAATGCATTGAGGAAATACGTTCAGGGAGGGGGGAACGTGCTGATGGCGGTCGGTACGAACGCCGGACGCCAGGGCAAGCTTCCTTTGCTTGGAAGCGGAACCGGACAGCCGCATCTCTATACCCGAGAAGGCGATCCGATGAGTGTCGGCGATCTCGACCGCACGCACGCGGCACTTCGTGAGACCACTGGCTGGACCGACACGCACTTCTCGTTTGCCGCAAATGTCGACACGAACGGGATGCGCATTCTCGCAAAGCTGACGGATGGGACACCGCTGCTTATGGACAAGCAGCTAGGCGAGGGTCATGTGCTCATCCTTTCCTCCGGCTTCGATAATCTGACGAATGATCTTCCACTCTCGCCGGCCTTCGTCCCCTTCCTTGATCTGGCGACACGCTATCTTTCCGGCACAGAACATCTAAGCGGAGCCCGGCTGGTAGACGAATTTGTTCCTCTGCGCTCTGCAACAACTGGGAACGGGCCGGGAGCGAGCGTTGACGTGATTGCGCCTGACGGCCGTCGCCCGCTGACATTGGCCGAAGCGGCGACCGCGCAGACGCTGCGGCTCGGCTCCGCGGGCTTCTACCAGGTGCGGTTCGCGAACGGACGCGACGGCCTGATCGGCGTAAATGCCGACACACGTGAGAGTAACCTCGAAATCCTTCCGCCCGATGTGCAACAGCTCTGGGCGGGCAGCGCCAACGGCAATGGCGGCAGCACCGCCGTCGCCGCGCAAAATGACACCGTACGCGTCAGCTTATGGTGGTACGCTATGCTCGTCCTCTTCCTGGTGGCTCTGGCGGAGTCCATCGTGGCCGGGCAGTACCTGGGTACGCAAAGGGAGGAAGCATGAGCCGCCAACAACAGCTCAACGCCTACATCGACAGCGTCGAACGCCGGCTTCGGCTGGCAGCTACTCTGCGCGGTTCGGCCGTCATTGCAGCTACCGCTCTTATTGTGACTGTCGTCGCCGTCCTGATCCTGAATGCCTACGCCTTTCCGTTGCGCAGTCTTACTCTCACACGTCTGACCATGCTGCTGGCGATCATCGTCGCCGCGACCATCGCGTTGGTGATCCCGCTACTCCGGCTGACACGCGCGGCCAGTGTGAAACATGCAGAACGCGCGTTCCCTGCGTTCGATGACCGTTTGTTGACCTTCTCTGAGCGACAGGAGACACAGTCAGGCCCGTTCCTCGAACTGCTTGCAGGAGACACATTGGCCGTTGCCGAGACTGCCAGCCTTCACGACCTCGTACCGCAGCGCACCTTTTATGCATTGATGGCCGGAGGCGTGGTTTCACTCGGCATCCTGCTGTGGATGATCGCCGCCGGTCCCGGCTACCTTGGCTACGGCGCCTCGCTTCTCTGGACCGGGCCGAAGAAGGACGTCCCACCGCTCTATGACATCCGCGTAAGTCCAGGCAACGCGGCCTTACGCCGCAATACTGACCAGCTTGTTACCGCGCAGATCTCCGGCGTGCAGACCGACAAGGTGCAGCTCTTTGCCCGTTACCAAAGTGCGGGACGTTGGGAACCTGTGCCTATGAAGCCGCTGGAAGGAGCTCCCGGTTATCAGTTCCTTTTCACTGCATTGCCTGAGAATGTGGAGTACTACGTCAGCGCGGGTCCATTGACCAGCAGTCACTACACGCTGCGTGTTGTGGATATGCCACAGATCACCGCCATCAAGGTGACCTACAACTACCCAAAATGGACCGGCATGAAGCCGCAGCTGGATGATCACGGTGGTGATCTGCGCGCGATTGAAGGCACCGAGGCTGAACTTGAGATTCACACAGACCGGCCGTTGCGCGATGGCCTTCTGGCGCTCGACGACGGCACAACGCTGAAACTCAGCGGAGGTCAGAGTAATACCTACACCACCACACTGAAGATGCAGAAGGACGGCGCTTACCATATCGCCGGCATCGACCAGGGCCAGCCGGTGCGCCTGACGGAGGATTACTTCGTCGCAACCAACAAGGCTGAGCCCCCGGCAATTGCGATCGAGAAGCCTTCAAACGATTACCGCGCCAGTCCGATTGAAGAGGTCACCGTAAAGGTGAAAGGCTCGGCGGAGTTTGGCCTGAATGCGATGGCGCTGCACTACTCCGTCAACGGCGGTGTGGAGCAGACTGTCCCCATGTTGAAAGCTCCGGGGCTGCGTCAGGCGGACGGCTCACAGATGTTGAGTCTTGAGAGCTTCAAGATGCAGCCGGGCGACGTCATCAGTCTCTACGCTACAGCCCGCGACGGACATGCTGAATCGAAGACTGAGATCAGCTTCATCCAGGCCGACCCATTTGAGCGCGAGTTCTCGCAATCACAGGCCGGCGGAGGAGGTGGTGGTGGTGGCGGTGGAGGAAGACAGGACCAGGGCGAGATCTCCCGCCGCGAGAAAGAGCTGATTGCGCAGACGTGGAAGCAGCAGAACGACAAGGCGGCCACGCGCAAATCCGGTGAGGACCAGGCGAAGTTTCTATCGGATGTGCAGAGCAAACTGCGTCAGCAGGTCGATGCACTGTCCAGCCGCCTGGACAGCCGCGATATGACGGCGATGAATGAGAGCTTCAACTCCTTTGAGAAGGATATGCAGGAAGCCTCAAAGGCCATGATTCCCGCGACCGATAAACTGCGCCAGATGCAGTGGAAGGATGCCATCGGCAATGAGCAGAAGGCGCTGCAGTATCTGCTGCGGGCGGAGGCGACCTTCCGCCAAATTCAGGTCGCCTTTGGTCAGCGTGGTGGAGGCGGCGGTGGTGGGGGTGGGTCCATGGGACGCGATCTGGCCACACTGCTTGATCTCGAGCTCGATACTGCAAAGAACCAGTATGAGAGCGCGCAGACCGGGTCTCCGCAGGAAGAGAAAGAGAAGAAGATCGACGATGCGCTGCAGAAGCTCGATGCCCTGGCGCGGCGGCAGGAGGAGCTGGCACAGCAGCAGCGCAACAATCCGCAACAGAGCTTCCAGGAGCGCTGGCAGCAGGAGATGTTGCGTCGTGAAGCCGAACAACTGCAGAAGCAGATGGAGCAACTCGCCCAGAACCAGAACGGACAGCAGGGTCAGCAGAATGGACAACAATCCGGGCAACAAGGAAGCCAGTCCGGTTCGCAATCGGGCTCCTCTCAATCCGGTTCCCAGTCCGGCTCTCAGTCGGGATCGCAATCAGGTTCCCGCTCTGCTTCGGCATCCGGCTCTTCAGGAAGCCAGTCCGGCAATCAACGTGGAGATGATCCGCGCGTGCAGCAGGCGCTCGATCGTCTGCGCCGCGCCAATGATGAGATGAAGCGGGCCGCAAGTCCACAGGCCGGCCAGCAGAACTCACAGCAGGCGGCCAATGAGGCAGCACGGCGTGCCGCAGAGTCTCTTCGCCAGGCCACCGGTCTGATGGGAGGCGCGCAACAGCAGCAGGCCAGCGGAAAGCTCGATGGCCTTTCGCAGGAGGCCGACCGCATTGCGAAGGAAGAACGCAATCAGGCCGACCGCATCCGTCAGTTCGTCGATGAGCAGAACCGGAAAGGTCCGGCAACTACGATGCAGGAGATGGTAGAGCGATCGAATGCGCGAAACCGTATTGCTGACGATCGCCAGAAGCTCTCCGAAGATTTCTCGCGGCTGCAGAACAATCTTCGCAATACGGCTCGCCAGCTTGCACCGACACAGCCCGGAGTCTCCGGTAAGTTGCGTGATGCTCTGAATGCCGCCGATCAGGATGGCCTGGATAACCGCGTTCAACGCACAGCCGATTGGCTGCGCCGCGGCATCAATCCCGAATCAAACGGCACCGAAGAAGGTATTCGCGCCGGCATGGACAAATTGAACCAGCAGGTGCGCCAGGCCGCAAATGGTATTGGCAGCGGGAATGATGCCCGACAACAGCAGCGGCAGAACTCCGGCGATCAGACTGCGGCCCTCAGTGCGCTGGACCGCTTCCGTAGCCGCATCGAATCGCTTAACCGCGGCAACAGTCAACAACCCGGTAATAACCAGCAGCGCGGACAAAATGGCCAACCAAATGGTCAGAACGGCAACCGCAACGGGCAAGGACAACCAGGACAGGGGCAACAAGGCCAGCAGGCCGGGAATAATCAGCAACCGGGAGGGCAGCAAGGCGGCAATCAGCGCGGTGGCGGACAGCAGATGGCCGGCAATGTTGGTGGCGGTGGACGTGCCGAAGCAGCAGGTGGCGGTCTGAGCACTGATCTGGGCAACACCGTGAACCGCGGTGGCGGCTATGACAATGGCACCGTATGGGGGAACGTCAATACCGGTAACAACCAGTTTGACCGCTCGCGCCGCGCCGGCGACCCCGGCAATC
>JABFXN010000116.1 GCA_013361705.1 Acidobacteriaceae bacterium | reverse complement strand
CCCCGATAAGGCTGTTGGTCTCTCGATCAATATTCCGATCCGCAACCGGGTCGCCCAGGCTGACCAGGCGCGTTCTCAGATGGAACTTCGTCAGTCGCAGATGCGTCTGCAGCAGCTTTACACGCAGATCCGCATGCTGGTCACCAACGCGCAGTTCGCACTCACCAATGATCGCGCGGCGGTACAGGCAGCTCAGGCTGCCCGTGACTTCCAGCTGCAGTCGCTGGATTCAGAACAGAAGAAGTACCGCCTCGGCGCCTCGACAACGGCAAATGTCCTCCAGCAGGAGCGTAATCTCGCAACGGCAGAGAACAGCCTGATTTCGTCGACGGCAGCCTATGCCCGTGACCGCGCCTCGCTCTATCAGTTGCTGGCAAATACGTTGGACCGCTACGGCATCTCGCTTACAGATGCTGCAACCGGCACCATCAATCAGGCTCCGGTTATCCCTGGACTGACTGCTCCGAAGGATCCGGAACCGCCTAAGCCGCTTACTCCGCAGTAGTCCACCAACAGAACATAGCCGAAAGCCCAGCCATCAGGCTGGGCTTCGTCCTTAAAGAAGAGAGGGCCGCCCCGGCGCGAGGCGGCCCGCAGAGGGTTCAACATCCAAAGAGCGCTCGACGAATTTCCGTATTGAATCCCCAACGGAAATTCGTAAGCCTCCCCAGTTGTCTAAGGAGGCTACGCTCGATCCTTGCAAAGGTTGTCACGCTCGTGTCACTTTCAGCACGCTGAAAGCGTGAGCGGGCGAACCGGAACAAGGATTTCGCAAACCAACTATCCTAGAAGCGATGTCTCACGAGCCGAACGCCCTCGCCGCTGCCTCCTCCGCATATCTTCGTTCCGCCATCAACCAGCCGGTCCGTTGGCATGAATGGAGTCCCGCAGCCTTTGCGCTCGCCGTGGAACAAAACAAACCGATCCTTCTGGACATCGGCGCGGTGTGGTGCCACTGGTGCCATGTGATGGATCGTGAGTCGTATGAGAACGATCAGACTGCCGCTGTCATTAACGAGCACTACATCGCCATCAAGGTCGACCGGGACGAACGTCCTGATGTGGATGCCCGCTACCAGGCGGCTATCTCCGCGATCAGCGGGCAGGGAGGCTGGCCGTTAACCGCCTTCCTTACACCAGACGGTAGACCTTTCTTCGGCGGTACCTATTTTCCTCCACAGGACCAGTTCGGCAGACCTGGATTTCAGCGGGTTCTCCTCACCATGGCTTCTGCCTTCCAGGAGAAACGCGATGAGGTGGACGACTCCGCAGCCTCTGTTATGGCGGCGATTGAGCATAATGAGACCTTCTCCGGCCGTTCTTCGCGCATCACACCGGAGCTGGCTACCAAGCTCACCTCCGCCATTACCAGCATGTATGACCAGCGCTACGGCGGCTTCGGCTCTCAGCCGAAGTTTCCGCATTCGACGGCAATCGATCTATTGCTGGACAGCGCGCTTCGTCCTGGCGCCGACGAGAAGGTCGCCGCATCGGCGCTGGGTACGCTTAGTGCCATGTCAAGAGGCGGGATCTATGACCATCTCGCCGGCGGCTTCCATCGTTATTCGGTCGATGAGCAGTGGATCGTTCCGCACTTCGAGAAGATGCTCTACGACAACGCCGGCCTGTTGGCGAATTACGCCCATGCCTTCCAGAGCTTTGCTGAGCCGGAGGCCGCCCGTGTCGCGCGGGAGACCATCCTGTGGGTCGACACATGGCTCTCTGACCGCGAACGTGGTGGTTTCTACGCCTCCCAGGATGCCGATATCAACCTGGACGACGACGGCGACTACTTTACCTGGACGCTTGAGGAAGCCCGTTCTGTCCTTACTGCCGACGAGCTGAAGGTTGCGGCTCCGTTCTACGACATCGGCGATGTGGGCGATATGCACCATAACCCGGCGAAGAACGTGCTCCACGTAAAGCAGCTGCTGGGGCAGGTAGCGCAACGGGTGGGAATGCCGCTGGATCAGGCAAGGGAGCTTCTCGGCTCCGCAAAAAAGAAGCTGTACGCTGCCCGGTTGCAACGCCCAACGCCTTATATTGACGGGACAATCTATACCGGGTGGAACGGCATGATGATCTCGGCCTACATCGCAGCCGGCAGGGCACTGGCGATTCCGGCTGTGACCGCCTTCGCGTTGAAGTCACTGGATCGGATTCTGGCGGAAGCCTGGAATCCCGAGGTGGGACTCTCCCACGTCGTCGCCTATGCTGACGGAACATCAGCGCAGAAGCCTGTCCCTTCCACGCTGGACGACTATGCGTTCCTGGCTACATCCTGCCTGGATGCATGGGAATGCAGCGGAAATCTGAAGTATTACCTTGCGGCAAAAAGCCTGGTGGAGTATGTCGTCGCAAACTTCTGGGATGCGACGGGGTTGGGGTTCTTCGATACTCCTCTCACCGACGAACCGGCGCTCGGGGCGCTTTCAACCCGTAGGAAGCCGCTGCAGGATGCTCCGGCACCGGCAGCGAATCCGACCATGGCTTCGCTGCTGGTACGGCTCGAAGAGCTCTCCGGCAAACAGGAGTTGCGGGACATGGCCTTCGACACGCTGGAGACCTTCGGCGGCATTGTGGAACACTTCGGTCTCTATGCAGCAAGTTACGGTCTGGCCTTGCAGCGCCTGGTCCAGCCGGCGGCTCAGGTAGTGATCCTGGGAGACGATGACGCCGCGAAGATGTTGGAGGCTGCGGCGTTGACGCGTTACACCGTCTCCAAGAGTGTCATCCGCCTCTCGTACGCACAGCTTTCTGCCCTTCCCGGGACATTGGCGGAGACAATCCCCAACCTGCCCGGCATTGCATCCGGGAAGAGCGTTGCGATTGTCTGTGCGGCGAAAACATGCCATCCGCCGGTTACCGATCCGGAGAGTCTTCTGGAGCTTTTGAACCGGGCTCTCGAGCAGTTCTCCTAAAGGTGTATAGCGAAGCTTTGACTATTTGGGCCGTTTTCCTTCGAAGAAAACGGCATTCGCAGATTTATCCAACGCTACAGTATTAGGAGAATTGCTCTAATCCCCGGCACCTAATACCGTGGCGGGTGCGGAGGGAAGTGTCGGGTCTTGCGCGTTAACGATGACCGCGCTGGACGGAATGCCCAGGCGGATCTGGTTCTTCTCAAAGCCAAGCAGGATCCGCCTCCTCAGTTCGCGTAGGACCCCATCCTTCTGGTTGGCGCGAACCTTGGTATTCACCAGGTACATAACCTCATTGCCACTGATCTTGTCGATCCCCAAGACCTTCGGATCTTCAATCGTCACCTGGGCAAAGGCGGTGTCTTTGCGGACCTCCATCGCCAGTTGGCCGAGCAGCTCCATGACTTTGTCCGGATTTTCGCCGGCGTCGACGCTTACGTGCAACGACGCGACAGAGTAGTCGCGCGACAGATTCTGGACCGTCGTGATCTGTGAGTTGGGAATGATGTTTTGGGTCCCGTCGCCGTCACGCAGAATGGTGCAGCGCAGACTCATATCTTCAACTGTTCCGGTGAGCCCGGCCATCTTGACTGAATCGCCGACATTGAACTGGTCTTCCAGCAGGATGAAGATCCCGTTCAGCATGTCCTTGAAGATCGACTGCGCGCCGAAAGAGATGCCGAGTCCGACGACTCCGGCTGAGGCCAGCAGTGGCTTCAGATCGATATCGAAGATCGGCAGAATCTGCAGCAGAACATAAAAGCCGATAGCCGTGTATGCCGTGGCTCGCAGCACGGAGGACATGGTGCGCAACTGCGAGGCGCGTTGTGAGTTGCCCACCTGCCGGTCGGCCATGCGCCGCATGCGTCTAACAAAGAAGAGAGTAATGCGCTGCAGGATGAAGCCGAAGATCAGAATGAACGCGACCTTCGGCAGATCGTGATGGACGAAATCACTTGCCTGCTCATGCCAGTTGCGTCCTACCTGCAGGGTACGAACTTCTTGCGGGGCGAAGATCGAAAGGTGCATCATAAGCTTCTATTTCATCACGGTGGTTTCGAAGGGGGTTCCCATGAAAGTCACGCGTATTCTGCTTCTCAGTCTGCTTATGACGGCCTCGGTGGCCCAGCAGGGCGGCAATACCGGTGGCTCGCGCGGCGCCCGGCCTGGGCCAACGACGACGATGCCGGATGTCACGATGGGAGCGCCCGATGACCGCCCAGGAACCTTCGACGCGACGATGGAGAATCAGCGGGCCAAAATGCGTAACGAAGATCGGCAGAAACGACTGGTAGAAGACACTCAGAAGCTGCTGACGCTGGCCAATCAGTTGAAGGAAGAGGTAGACAAGTCCAGCAAAGACACCATGTCGATCACTGTCATCAAGAAGGCCGAGGAAATCGAGAAGCTGGCTAAGTCAGTCTAGGAGCGGATGAAGGGGTAAGAGCGCTCCCCGACGCAGGTTAGGAGATCGCGAGCAGGCACGCGCAGAGATACATGATCGTAAATAAGAGGTTGTGACGCATCATCTGGTCCTTCGCGAAACGGCGGTTGACGCTCAGGGGGAGTCATCGGCAATCGTAGGATTTGCAATAGGGCCAAAGCGTTACAATCGAGAAGCAGAAATTACGATGCCTCGCAACGCCGCCGCAGCTACGACCCCGAAGCAGGCCGCCGATTATGGTGGCCTGAGCGCCGACCAACTCGTCGAGTTCTACCGGTATATGTATCTGTCGCGTCGCATTGACGACCGCGAAATTCTGCTGAAACGACAACAGAAAATCTTCTTCCAGATCTCCTGCGCCGGCCATGAGGCCCTGCAGGTGGCGGCCGGTTTTGCCCTGAAGCCGAGCTACGACTGGTTTGTGCCGTACTACCGCGACCGTGCCATCAGCCTGGTGCTGGGACAAACCGCGGAAGATCAGCTCCTGCAGGCGGTAGGCGCCGCAACCGATCCCCAGAGTGGCGGCCGGCAGATGCCCTCTCACTGGACCAGCAAGAAACTCCATATTGTCAGCCCATCGTCCGCAACCGCGACTCAGTGCCTGCACGCGGTCGGCATAGCGGAGGCGGGGCGATACTTCAGCAGTCATCCGGAAGCGGCAGCAAAGGTTGCCGGAGACTACCGTCAGTTCAAGGATGTCGTTTTTTATAACGACGAGGTTGCTTATACCTCGATCGGCGAGGGCTCCACCTCGCAGGGCGAGTTCTGGGAGGCGCTGAATACAGCCTCGAATAATAAGCTTCCGGTGTTGTTCCTGGTCGAAGACAACGGCTATGCCATCTCCACGCCGGTCGAGTGCAATACGCCCGGCGGAAACATCTCGCATCTGGTGGCGAACTTCCCGAACTTCTTCTTTGCCGAGATCGACGGTACCGATGCTATTGCAAGCTATCGTGCTCTGGCTGAGGCTGTGGCCTGGTGCCGCAGTGGCAAGGGGCCGGCGCTGGTGCATGGCCATGTGATTCGGCCCTATTCTCACTCACTCTCGGACGACGAACGTCTCTACCGTACCGCAGCTGAACTCGAGGCCGACGCCCTTCGCGATCCCATCTCGAAGATGCAGGCATTCCTGATCCAGGAGGGGATTCTGGACCAGGAGGGTGTTGCGTCGCTGGAGAAGGCCGTCGACCAAGAGGTGCAGCGTGCGGCGGATGTGGCTCTGGCTGCTCCGCTCCCGCCGGAAGATTCGATCCTGGTCCACCAATACTCTGAAGACCTGAACCCCAGATCTCCGGCCTTTGCCACGGAGCCGCAACAAACCGACGCCGCCGAACGAACCATGGCCGACCTGATCAATCTCTGCTTGCACGACGAGATGCGGCGCGACGAACGCATTGTCGTCTTCGGCGAGGATGTGGCTGATGTCAGTCGCGAAGACGGGCTACGGAGCGGAGAACTCAAAGGGAAGGGCGGAGTCTTCAAGCTCACCTACGGCTTGCAAAGGGCGTTTGGCGGCGACCGCTGCTTCAACTCTCCGCTCGCCGAGGCCAATATTGTCGGCCGAGGGATTGGCATGGCGGTTCGGGGCCTGAAGCCCGTGGTTGAGATCCAGTTCTTCGACTACATCTGGCCGGCTGTCCACCAGATGCGCAACGAGCTGAGCGTGATGCGCTGGCGCTCGAACGGCGCTTACTCTGCGCCGATGGTCATCCGCTGCCCGATCGGGGGATATCTGACCGGTGGCTCGATCTATCATTCCCAGTCGGGTGAGAGCATCTTTACTCATACGCCCGGGGTTCGCGTCGTAATGCCGTCCAACGCTCTCGACGCCAATGGCCTGTTGCGCACTGCCATCCGCTGCGATGACCCCGTGCTCTTTTTGGAGCATAAGCGGCTCTATCGCGAGGCCTATGGCCGCGCTTCCAATCCGGGGCCGGATTACATGATTCCGTTCGGCAAGGCGAAGATCGTCAAGCCGGGCAAGCATCTTACGGTCGTCACCTACGGCGCTGTTGTGCCGCGTTCGCTGCAGGCAGCACAGAAGCTGGAGCGCGAGAAGGGAGTCAGCATTGAGGTGATCGACCTGCGCTCCCTGTCGCCTTACGACTGGGAGGCCATTGCCGAATCGGTCCGGAAGACCAACCGTGTCCTGGTCGCGCATGAAGACATGATCAGTTGGGGCTACGGCGCCGAGATTGCAGCCCGCATCGCTGACGAGCTCTTTCACGATCTGGATGCACCTGTCCGCCGTGTGGCTGGAATGGATACCTTTGTCGCCTATCAGCCAGTATTGGAAGATGTCATCCTGCCTCAGCCGGAGAAGATTTACGCCGCGATGAAGGATCTGGTCGAGTTTTAGGCGAGCCTTAGTTATTTCAGTAAAAAGTCGTTTCAAACGGCAACTTGTGGGGTAGATTGGGTTTCTTCCCCCACAGGTGCTGCTATGTTTCGCTCGGACTCTGCCTTCCGTACACTCTATTCTGCCGCTTTGTGCGGCATGCTACTCTGCCAGCCATTGCTGGCGGAGGGACCGGTTTCCCAAAAAACGAAAAACGCGGGAAGCATTGCCGCGCAGGATCGCGCCCGTTACGCCTTGAACCGGTTCACCTTCGGCGCTCGTCCAGGCGAGCTCGAAGCGGTAGAGAAGACCGGTTTGGACCGATGGTTTGACCAGCAACTCCATCCCGAAAAACTGGATGACACGGCGATGCTGACGCGGCTGGACCAATATCCCGCCATGAAGCTATCTACGGCCGAATTGATGCGGCGCTTTCCGAGTCCGCAGATGATTCGTGCGATGGATCGAACCGGCGCATCCCTTCCCAGCGATCCCATCGAGCGGGCGATCTACCGCAGCCAGATCGAGCAGTACAGACTGCGGACGGCAGCGCAGGAGAAGGGACAGAATCCCGATGCGATGCAAGCGCAGAACGAGATGGCTCCAGGCGAAGACAATCCCAGCAAACGGGAAGCACGAATGCAGGCTGCGGGCATCACTCCAGGACAACCGCAGCGCCTGGTGAAGGAGCTTATAGGTCTTCCACCACAGGAGCGCTTCCAGAAGATTCTAGCGATGAATACGAGTGATCTGATGGCGCTCCGCATCGCCGGCCCGCAGCGTCTTTCTTCACTGGTGGAGGGCATGACGCCAGAGCAAAAGGAGACACTTGCAGCGCTTGGAGGAACGCCGCGGCTTGTCGGCGCAGAGCTGATGGAGCAACGGCTCATCCGTGAGATCTATTCGACGCACCAGGTTGAAGAGGTCATGACGAACTTCTGGATGAATCACTTCAATGTGTACGTCCGCAAGAACGCGCAGGAGCCGTACTACCTTCCGAGCTATGAGCGCGATGTGATTCGTCCTCGCGCCTTGGGGAACTTCGAGGACTTGCTGGTAGCCGTCGCCAGAAGTCCTGCAATGCTGGTCTATCTCGATAACTTCCAGAGCACCGGCCCCAACTCTGTCGCGGCCAGCCAGGGAGGCTTTCTGCGGACAGCGGCACAGCAGAACGCTCCGCGAGGCCTGAATGAAAACTACGCGCGAGAGCTGATGGAGCTGCATACGCTGGGAGTGAACGGTGGATATACGCAGAAAGACGTCACCGAGGTAGCAAAGGTCTTTACTGGGTGGACGCTCGATCCGGGCTTCCGTCCGAAACAGCTTCGGGGCAGCGTCTTCGGCCGTGAACGCAGGCAGCAGGCGGCGCAACAGGTCGGTATGGGCATCGCATCCGCGAACAGTTTTGCTTTTCTTGACCGCCGCCACGAGCCCGGCTCGAAGACCGTGCTGGGCATCACCATCAAGGAGAACGGCGAGAAAGAGGGACTTGAGGTACTGCATATGCTTGCCACCAATCCGGCAACCGCTCACTTCATCAGTCAAAAACTCGCCGAGCGCTTTGTCAGCGACCATCCGGATCCAGGATTGGTCGAGAAGATGGCGGCCAGCTTCACTCGCTCCCATGGAGAGATCAAGGCTGTACTGAAGACCATGTTCGATGCGCCTGAATTCTGGGCGAAATCCAATGAAGGCGCTAAGTTCAAAACTCCGGAAGAGTTCCTCGTGAGCGCCGTTCGTGCAACCGGCGCCGAAGTAACTAATTCGCTGCCTCTGATTCAGGCCATGAACACCCTCGGTATGCCGCTCTACGGAGCGCAGCCGCCAACGGGTTACAAGTGGGACCAGGAGACATGGCTGAACACCGCAGCCCTGGTCAACCGTATGAACTTTGGCATCCGGCTTGGGCATAGCCTGCCGGGAGTAATTGTCGGCGATCCATCGGGGGGAGAGCAGCAATCAGAAGAGGCAAAGGAACAGGCGCTGGAGAAGGCCCTTCTGGGAAGGGCGGCCGGCGAGGGGACGCGTAAGACAGTCCTTGCTCAGTTCCGCAATCCTGAGTTGCAAGCCCAGGCTGAAAAGAGTCTTGCCGCTACTGAAGAAGAGGAGCAAAGTAACGGAATGGCGCCAGGAGGCGAGCCTTCGCGCCGCTCCCGTGCTGAAGCGACAGTCTCTGCGCTGGATGACCAAACGGCGAATATGATCGGTCTTCTGATTGGATCGCCTGAGTTCCAGAGGAGATAAAGTATTTTCCCTGTAAGGGGTAGAGTTGGGCTTCGGCATCTAAGGCGTTTTCCGCAATGAAAAACGCCACTGCACGCCCTCACGGGATACCCAGCAACAGGGAAACGCTAGGAAGAATCTTCTGCCCCAGCGAGATAAATACTCCGGATACGGGTCAAAAACTAACGTAGAGAGGTTCTGGCGATGCGGATAACAAGGCGTGGATTCATGAAGGGTGGCGCTCTGGCGCTGGTCGGTACGTCGACGATCCCAAGTTTTTTGACGCGTTCGGTGATGGCAGAGGTTACAACAGCAGCGGCGAACAAGAAGAAGCTCGTCGTGCTCTTCCAGCGTGGCGCAGCGGATGGTTTGAACATCGTTGTGCCGTATCGCGAGAAAAACTACTACACCATGCGTCCGTCGCTTGCCATCAAACCGGAACAGGTTCTGGATCTGGATGGCTTCTTCGGCCTGCATCCATCGATGGCGTCCTTCAAGCCGCTTTATGAGCAGGGACATCTCGCGATCGTGCACGCGACGGGGTCGCCCGATATGACACGGTCTCACTTTGATGCTCAGGACTTCATGGAGAGTGGTACGCCTGGCCTGAAGGCCACGGCCGATGGTTGGCTGAACCGGGCATTGCAGGAGGAGAAGCTGCGTGAGGAATCTCCTTTCCGTGCTGTTGCTTTAGGCGGTCAGGTTCCGCGTACACTGCAGGGCAAGCTGCCTGCAATCGCCATCAGCAATCTGCAGGACTTCTCGGTCGGTGGACGCGGTCCCAATCCCTCTCCGATGTCGAATGCCTTTCAACAGATGTACGCCGAGAGTGTTGACGCTGTGCTGCATGGTACAGGGCAGGAGACCTTCGAAGCTGTTCGCATGTTGAAGGCCGCAGATCCCGCGCACTACACGCCTGCGAACGGAGCAGCATACCCAAATACACCCTTCGGTAACAGCATGAAGCAGATTGCGCAGTTACTGAAGGCGAACCTCGGCGTGGAAGCAGCGTTTGCGGACATCGGTGATTGGGACACGCATCAGAATCAGGGGAACGTGAACGGACGCCTTGCGAATCGTCTCAAGGAGTTTTCCGATTCGATTGCTGCCCTCTGGAAGGACATGGGTGACGATACAGAAAACATTACGTTGGTCACGATGTCTGAGTTCGGGCGCACGGCGCGTCAGAATGGCACCGGTGGTACAGATCATGGTCACGGCAATGTAATGTTTGTTCTCGGCGGAAATGTAAAGGGCGGCAAAGTCTATGGCAGATGGCCCGGCCTTGAGAACGAGCAGTTGAATGAGGGCCGTGATCTGGCGGTGACGACAGACTTCCGTCGAGTTCTGGGTGAGGCAGCGTACAAAACGCTGGGAGCGAAAGATCTGAAGCTCGTTTTCCCGAATACGAACGTGCAACCGCAAGAGTTCTTAAACTTTTTGTGAGTCTTAGTCGTTAACTGGGATATCACATGTGTGTGAGACAACTTTTTCGGATCACAAGCGTCTGATGAAGTGTTGTCAATCAACACAGCCTGGGTTACCGACTACGACCTGGGCTTCCATAATCCGCACCATCACTCCCTCCCATTGGGGCTCCCAGAGTATCGGGGGCCCTCACTTCTTAAGGACACAATGATGTGTCATGGAGAAGAGCGCTTCTGCTCGCAGTGTGTCTGAGTCTGATCGCTCTAGTCGAGACCGAAGCCTGATCAATCCAGACCGATGCGATGATCCGCTGCCATGACACCGGGGCCATAGGTAGCCAGCATCAGAGCAATCACAAGGCAGGAGAGCGCGTACTGTGACCCTGTAAAGCCTTTGTGAATCGTCACCAGGCCAATCGCAAAGCCCATATTGATCGCAGCGAGAATCGCCCAGAAGCGAGTGAGAAGTCCAAGGATCAGACACAGTCCGCCGACGAACTCCGTGATGGCTGAGATGTAGCCAAGCCAGTACGGCATGCCGAGCGAATGCACAAAGGCCGCGTGATGGTTCATAGCAGAGAGCGCAGGTGCTCCATGCGATGGAATCACCTTGCCCCATCCCCAATACATCAAGCCGATACCCAGCGTAAGACGGAGCAGAAGAGCGGCGGTCGGTTGTAAGCCATCAAGCCATTTACCCATGTGGCTAGTTAACCTCTCTTTGCGGGCGCCTGTCAGTGTGAAAACAACGGAAGGGAACCCGGTTCGTTAGCATGGAGGTGGAGAGGTTGTTCATGTCGCAGTGGGTTCGTTTGTGTTCGATCAAGGAAGCGCCTGAGGAAGGCAAAGCAGTGCAGATGACAACAGCCGATGGTGTTGATGTCTGCCTGGCGAGGTTGGACGGCGAGCTGCAAGCGCTGGACAACTGGTGTCCGCACCGGCGTGGCCCTTTGGGGGAAGGCTGGGTGGAAGCTGGAGCGGTTGTGTGTCCCTGGCATGCCTGGGCCTTCGATCTGAAAACCGGTATAGCCCATCCTCCCGAACGTGCGAGTGTTGAAGTTTTCGCTCTAAAAACGGAAGGTGACGATCTGCTCGTTGATCTCGCGTGAATGCAACTGAGGTGGGGTGTGGTTTCGCAAGGAACGGCGGTTTTCTGCTGGAAAATACAGGGTTCGGAGCATCTTCCGGCTCTGCGCTTTTTAGACGCGGCAAAAGCTGATAAAATCGATTGAATCCACTCCTTGGAGAGGCGATGCAAGCCATCCTGGCGCTCGAAGACGGGCGCATCTTTCGCGGCAAGGGCTTCGGCGCGAAGGCCGAATGCTACGGAGAGGTCGTTTTCAATACATCGCTGACCGGTTATCAGGAGATCTTCACCGATCCCTCATATGCCGGGCAGATCGTTGTCTTGACGAACCCGCAAATCGGGAACTACGGCACCACGCCCAGCGATGCAGAAGCGTCGCGACCCTACATTGAGGGCCTGGTTGTTCGCGAGTTTTCTCCTATCAGTTCCAACTGGCGCTCTACTCAGGTAACAGACGAGTACCTCGAGCGCTATAACGTACCAGTCATCTCTGATATCGATACGCGCGCCGTGGTTCGCCATCTGCGCACCAACGGTGTCATGCGCGGCGTTGTCTCTACGCTGGAAACGGATCCGGACAAGCTGGTTGCCAAGGCGCGCGCCATCAAAAAGATGGATGGCACGGATCTGGCCTCAGTGGTCACGACCAAGTCTGTCTACGAGTTTGATGCCGACGATCCACGTAACCAGGCCGGCGATCCGTTGCTGCCGCAGGCGCGCGATGCCAAAGGTGAGCCCCTGCACGTGGTGGCGTACGACTTCGGCATCAAGCAGAACATCCTGCGCATGCTCACGCGCGAGGGCTGCCGTGTGACGGTGGTTCCGGCGACCACTCCTGCCGAAGAAGTGCTGGCGATGAATCCCGACGGGGTCTTTTTCTCGAATGGCCCCGGAGATCCGGAGCCGTTGAACTACGCCATCGAGAATGCGCAGAAGCTCAAAGGTAAGACGCCGATGTTCGGTATCTGCCTGGGGCACCAGATCTTCGGTCTGGCGCTGGGTGGCAAGACCTACAAGCTGAAGTTCGGTCATCATGGCGGCAATCATCCGATCATGAACAAAGAGACCAGCAAGGTCGAGATCACAGCGCAGAATCACAACTTCAACGTCGACCCGGCAAGCTTGCCCGCCGACGTTGCCGTAACTCACGTGAATTTGAACGACGATACGCTTGCCGGTCTGAAGCACAAGACCGATCCGATGTTCAGCGTGCAATATCACCCGGAGGCAAGTCCCGGGCCGCACGACTCACACTATCTCTTCCAGGACTTCCGCAAGATGATGGAGGAGTGGAAGAAGTGATTCGGAGCCTGACAAAGACGGCGGTGGTGTTTTTCCTAACCCCCGCCGTCTTTTTAGGCGAAAAGCCGAAATCACTGAAGTCGTTTTTCTGCGTTCCGGTCTCACCTTCAGAGTGGAAGCTTCAGAGGTACCCGCCGCTGATCGATCCAAAAGCGGGGACAACCTACGTAGAGATTTGGTCGAGCGGGATGATGGTAGAGCGGGTTAAGCTGCGCCGCTTTCAGCGCAATCGTGACGTGATGTATGAGTACCACTACGACACGGCTGGAAAGCTGAAGTCTCTTCAGGCTTCGTTGCATTACTGGGGCTACTGGGTCGCCGAAGCGGAACTTCCGCTGAGTGGTGAGACAGAGACAGGCCTCAAAACAGTTCACTACTACAAGGCTCGCGCAATCACCGGGGAGCAGGTGCGCGAGACGATGAACAACCCCGAAGAAAAAGGCCGCTACCTCAACGAGCTGAATGCGGCCACACATTGGATGACAGCGCAGGCAGTGCCCTGCGCCGACAAGCTGAGTTAGGAAGAGAGACGCAATGCCACGCAGGAATGACATCGCGAAGATTCTGGTGATCGGCTCAGGTCCGATCGTGATTGGCCAGTCGGCAGAGTTCGACTACTCCGGCACCCAGGCGTGCAAGGCCCTGAAGGCCGAAGGCTACGAGGTGGTACTGGTGAACTCCAATCCAGCCTCCATCATGACGGATCCGGAGGTTGCCGACCGCACCTACATCGAGCCCCTAAGCTATGCCTATCTGGAAGAGATTCTGAGGCTGGAGAGCGAGATGCTTGCCGAGAACGGCAAGGCAGGGAAGTTCGCCGTACTACCGACTGTGGGCGGGCAGACGGCTTTGAACCTCGCCGTAGACCTCGCTGATGGCGGCGTTCTGGATCGCTACAACGTCGAGTTGATTGGCGCCAAGCTCGACGCGATCAAGAAAGCGGAAGATCGTCTCCTGTTCAAGGATGCGATGAACAAGATCGGTCTCGATATGCCGCGTTCCGCGCTCGTCAACAACCTGCGCGACGGTATCGAGTTCACCGCAAAGATCGGCTTCCCGGCAGTGATCCGCCCCTCGTTCACGCTCGGTGGTTCCGGCGGCGGTATTGCCTATAACCGCGAAGAGTTGATGGAGATTCTGTCCCGCGGCCTCGATCTCTCTCCTGTTCACGAGTGTCTGATCGAAGAGAGCGTGCTTGGATGGAAGGAGTATGAGCTTGAGGTCGTACGTGATCTCAAGGACAACTGCATCATCATTTGCTCCATCGAGAACTTTGATCCGATGGGCGTGCACACGGGCGACTCCATCACCGTTGCTCCGGCACAGACGCTGACCGACCGTGAGTATCAGGTCATGCGTGACGCGGCTATCAAGGTCATCCGTGAGATCGGCGTTGAGACCGGCGGCAGCAACGTGCAGTTCGCAGTCAATCCGCAGAACGGCCGTATGACTGTTATCGAGATGAACCCACGCGTCTCGCGCTCGTCGGCTCTTGCCTCCAAGGCAACAGGCTTCCCGATCGCAAAGATCGCCGCACGCCAGGCCGTT
>JABFXN010000126.1 GCA_013361705.1 Acidobacteriaceae bacterium | reverse complement strand
ATCTATGGGCGTTTTCCGCAATGAAAACGCCGCTACACGCTTCTTCCGGGATACCAAGTAACAGGGAAAATACGTCAGGCGATATTGGCGTGCTCTGTACTGTCCGCTTGCACACGCAATGAGCGAGGAAGCTCGGACGGTTGGAACTCGATACCATCCTGCACAAGCTTCTGCGCAGTCCGCGCCAAAGTTGCCCGTTTTGTCTCCATCTTTCCGATCGCGGTGTCACGTTCCGCGTCCGAAGCAAAAACTTCGTACTTTGCCAGATGAGCCAGCTTGCGGTCGTAGAGGTCGATCTCCTCATGGAGCGATTTCAGATAGTACTTGTCTTGCACTTTCGCGGGCTTCTGCATTTTGGGTCTCCTTGGGACTGGGGCTTGGGAAGGGCGATCGGTTGCAAAATAAGGTCATACAAGAAAAGGGAGCGGACGCTCCCTTTCTATCGATCCTGTTGCTTTTACTTACGAGACGACTTCAACGTCTTCGGCCTGCCAGCCCTTTTGGCCCTTCACTACGTTGAAACGTACTGTCTGACCTTCCTGCAGGCTGCGGAATCCATTGCTTTTGATAGCCCTATGGTGAACGAAAACATCCTCACCACTCTGGCGGCTAATAAAACCAAATCCCTTTGCATCGTTGAACCACTTCACGATCCCTTGTTCCATAACCTATTCCTTCTAAGATTGAGTACCGCCGAACACAATGTGGAGTGTTTGCGAGTAGAGGCAAGCCGGAACAAGCAAGTAGACCAGATCGGATTCTTCGATCTGATATAGAATACCACGCTTCGGTTGTGGGCTCTTTAATCCGTGCCTAAGTCGCCTGTAATGTTTATGGTTGCCTGCAATGTTCATGAATGAGTGTCATGATGCGTGCATCTGCCCGAAGGGCCTGGGGGCATGGCATCGAATCGTTACTTCCTGGAACCGGCCACCACCTCAAAGCATCGTATCCGCATGGAAAAGGTCAAGCTTGGCTCTCAGGGTGCTATCGTTTCTCGCATCGGTCTCGGCTGTATGGGAATGAGCGAGTTCTATGGCGATCGCAACGATACGGAATCGGCCGCAACCCTGCTGCGATCTCTCGATCTCGGCATCACCTTTCTCGATACCGCGGATGTCTATGGCTTCGGCGATAACGAGGTTCTCGTCGGCAAGACCATCAAACCCCGCCGCGATGAGGTCTTTCTGGCGACCAAATTCGCAAATCTGCGCAAACGCGAAGATCCAACCTACTGGGAGGTCTCAGGCCGTCCTGAGTATGTGCATCAGGCGATCGATGCGTCGCTGCAGCGCCTCGGGCTCGACTATATCGATCTCTACTATCAACACCGTGTCGATCCCAATGTGCCGATCGAAGAGACCGTCGGCGCTATGGCTGGACTGGTTGCGGCGGGCAAGGTAAAGTATCTCGGTCTTTCGGAAGCTGGTCCGGAGACGATTCGCCGTGCGCATAAGGTGCATCCCATCACCGCGCTGCAGACCGAGTACTCGCTCTGGGAGCGCGACGTCGAAGATGAGATTCTGCCCACCGTGCGCGAACTCGGAATTGGCTTTGTGCCTTACTCTCCCTTAGGCCGCGGCTTCCTCACCGGAACGATCAAAGATACGTCGACGCTTGATGCTTCCGACTCACGGGCCGTACGGTATCCGCGCTTCTCGGGAGAGAACCTGGACAAGAACCTTGTCCTGGTGGCGAAGCTCGAAGAGCTGGCGAAGAAGAAGGGAGTCAAGCCCAGCCAACTTGCGATTGCATGGGTGCTGGCGCAGGGCAAGGATCTTGTCCCGATTCCAGGCACCAAGCGCCGAAAGTATCTGGAGGAGAATGCAGCGGCCGTTGCGATTCAATTCACAGCCGAAGAGTTGGCGGAGATTGAAGCTGCAGTTCCAAAAGGCGCCGTTGCTGGCGATCGCTATAACGCGACGGGCATGAAAACCATCAACAGGTAACAGAGTCATATCCGAAGGCGCGGCGAAGGCCGCGCCTTTCGACTTAATGGGTCATCCCGTAGATGACGTAATTCACGCCGAGCTTGATGCCCATCTCTGAATACTTCAGCGGGTACCATGGCGAGTCGTAGTACTCCCATGAGTCGCCGATATCGGAGTTGAGGCTGAATGCCACCATCAGCCTGCCTTTGTCGTCGTAGATTCCCTTCCAGTGCGGTACGCGTCCGTCTTTCTTATAGCCAGTGTTCAGGTGCTCCGCTCCCGGCACCTGGATGCGGTCATTGAGATCGAACAGTACATGAAAGGCGGGGTCGTTGTCGGGAATGTCGACGAGGTCGCGCTCAGGAAAGACCATCTTCATGGTTTGGGTGAAGTAAGCCTCTTCCTCTGATCCATGACAGTCATCGGCCATGAAGAAGCCTCCGCGTAGCAGATAGTCGCGGAGCTTGGCGCCCTGTTTCTGGGTGAGGCCCCACTCGCCGACCTGTACGGCATAGATCCAGGGATAGTCGTAGACCTCATCGCCGTTTTCCAGGTTCACGGGCTGTTCGACGCTGCGGGCATCGACCCGTGTCAGGCGGCGGAGACTGGCGGCGAAGTCGCGGTCGGCCTTGGGGTAGTCCTGTGTCCAGAGGGAGAGGCCTTGCTGCCACGGTCCATCGAAACGTCCGCGATAGCCGTCGAGCGGACCTCCGGGAAACATCAGCCGCGCGAAGGTCCACTCTCCCGGTTTTTGCCAATCGGAAGGAAGGGGAGAGCTCCGGCCATACTCCACTGAGGGATACTCGCGGAAGTTATGCTGAAAACCGCGCTGGGCATACCCGACGCCGAGCAGCACAAGTGCGATTCCCGCGCGGGTTATACGCCGCAACTGCATTCCAGCTCCTGCTTGGCCAGAAGATAGCACGCCTTCCTCTCACCCTGGACGGCTTGCCCGATGTCTACTTGGACGCAGGCCGGAGGGAAAGTGGCAGCTCTGGATGATATGTCATCCTCAGAAGAGATCATGCCGCATAAGGCTCAACAGCGTCTCACGCAAGAGATTCTCCATGCAGGGTATGACCTCGCAAGGTGTCTGCGGGTCCTGCCCGGCGGCCTGTTCGCAGAGTTCGATGGTGAGCAGCACCCGGTCACGGTGAGTAACGGGCATCCGCCAGTGGCGCATGAGGGGAAGGGTTGTTTTTGTGGCTTCTGCTTTTGCATCACCCACTCGAAGATTGAGGCCGGCCAGACCGCTGCCGGGACCTTCACTTTCGCAGGATCGTTTCACGAGGCGGAGAGAGCGTTGCTCGCCGCCGGGTTTCGCAGAAGGCGCGGCGCTCATGCTGGAAAACGGGAGTTCCGCACACGCGGCTCCTGGCTCACGGGAGCGAATTCGGCGCACTTCTTATTGGCTGAACCGACGGACCTGAAGGTAGGAGCCGGGACGCAAGGGGAGTTTCACTTCGGGGAGCATAATCCCTATTCACCGCTCGGCTGGCTACTGCACTGGTTCTTCGAGGCCCATCGCTAAGACCCCGACACTCCTACCTGTTTCCCGCCGCCGAAGATGTGCTTGAAAAAATGTCCAATCCGCTGGAAGGCGTTTGGCTTGGCCGTCGGCTTTGCGGCAGTCTTCTGCGGTGGTGCGGGGGGCTGGGGTTCCGCAACAGGAGGAGGGACGGGCTTCGGCGCATTGCCATTCACGGAGAGTGTCGTAGCGATCTGCGTGTGTACCTCTCCAACAGGCACTGGAGCAGTCACGGGGCCTGGCGCCAGACCGGCTGATTGGGCCTCCGGGAAGGGATGTTCGGCGGCGGCTTGTGTCGGTGTAACCGGTTTCCCCTCGGCGACGATCTGAACCGGGATCGGCACAGACTCCGGTTGGGGCGGCGGGCAGCCGCAGGCAGTGGTCTCTGTATCGATCACTCGTGTCAGTGATCCGCCGACAAACAGCAGGTGCTGTCCGGGTTTGATGAAGTAGCCTTCCGGACCGAAAGCGCTGGTGACGTGGAG
>JABFXN010000335.1 GCA_013361705.1 Acidobacteriaceae bacterium | reverse complement strand
CCAACCCGCGCAGCTACTTTAGCGGCGGCTGCTCACGACGGACCCAGCGGGAAGTGACCGTCGCAGGTGCACCTCTTCAAGTCTGGAGAGATCAGAAGCACATCTGGACCAGCCCCCTACGCCTGAAAACGCGGGATCTCGAGTGGATATTGCCTTTGAGCGCAGCCACAGGTCTTCTGATTGCCACCGACCACCACACGATGACGCTAATCCACGGGGACGCGAAAAACGAGAGCCGAAGTTCAACCATCTCGAATGCGGGTCTCGCAGCATTTGCAGGAGTCGGCGCCATCGCGTACGGCGTAGGCGCCTTCGCTCGCGACGAACACGCCCGCGAAACAGGCATTCTCATCGGGCAAGCTCTCACGGATACGTTTCTGGTGACCGAAGCGCTGAAGTTCATCTCTCAACGCAGTCGGCCTGCCGTCAACAACGCGCAGGGGCTGTTTGGGCAGGGAAGCTCTTTGAATTCCTCTTTCCCGTCCGAGCATGCCGCGCTGGCGTGGACCGCTGCCACCGTGTTTGCACGAGAATACCCCGGTCCGGTCACGCAGTGGACGGCTTATGGGCTGGCCTCACTCGTCAGCTTGTCACGCATGACGGCGTATCAACATTTTCCGTCCGATGTGCTCATCGGCGCTGCCGCGGGATACCTGATTGGCCGCTACGTCTACCACACTCATCACGACGATCGAATGACAGATCGGACGGGAGCCACACCCGCCAGGCCGGCCAAGAGCTTCGCATCAGTCACTCCTAAAACAGGACACACTGCTCCCTCCGGATCGGTTTATGTCCCACTCGATAGCTGGATTTACCCGGCATTGCGCCGCTTAGCCGATTGGGGCTTTATTCCAGACCAGGTGTCGGGTCAAGCGCCATGGACCCGCGCCGAATGCCTACGCCAGGTCGAACAGGCCGCGGACCTTGCATCGTACAGAGCAGATTCAAATTCGCCCGTCAGACAGGACGCATTCCGATTGATTTCCGATCTTCGTTCCGCACTTACTCCCGAATCGGAAACCGACAACATGATCCGGCTGGAATCCGTATACTCCCGATTTACCAGTATCGCCGGAAGGCCTCTGCGCGACGGCTATCACTTTGGAACCACCATCGCCAATGACTTCGGACGGCCCTACGATGAAGGCTTCAACTATGTAACAGGATTCTCTTCCTATGCTGTATCTGGTCGGCTCTCGGCCTATGTTCGGGGTGAATATGACTCGGCACCTGGGCGTGACGCTGACTCCCTCTCCGTGCGGCGGTTCATCTCGTCTTCCGACGGAATTCCTCTACCCGGGCCGCAGAATGTTCCGTCCATAAACCATTTCAAACCGCTTGAAATGTATGCGGGCGTCCAACTTGGCTTCGAAAACATCACGTTCGGCAAGCAAAGCCTCTGGTGGGGGCCGGACAGTGAGAGCGCGTTTTCGTTCAGCAACAATGCTGCGCCTTTCTACATGCTCCGCTTTGCCCAAACTCGGCCTATCACTTTGCCCGGGCCCTTCCGCCTGTTGGGCAAAATCCGTACTGACGTGATCTTTGGGAAGCTTTCCGGCCACCAATGGCCCGCCCGACCTTACATCAATGCACAGAAAATCAGCCTCGATCTCACCGACAATTTCGAAGTGGGGTTCACCCGAGCCGCGATCTTCGGAGGCGTTGGACACCCGCTCACGCTCGGCAGCCTGAAGGCGAGCCTGTTTAGCACGAGCAGTGTCGATTTCGGACCGTACGGATCGCCCGATCTTCCCGGCGATCGTTTCAGCAACTTCGATTTTCGCTGGCGCGTCCCTGGGGTCCGTAGATACCTTACGGTTTACTCCGATTCCTACGCCGACGATGATCCTAGCCCCATCGACAATCCTAAACGGTCTGCGTGGGCGCCCGGTCTCTACATCACCCGCCTGCCGGGCCTGCCTCGGCTTGATTTTCGCTTCGAAACCTACGCCACCTGGCTTTATCGGAAGGACCAAGGCGGGAACTTTCTCTATTGGGACAACCAGTACCGCGATGCCAACACAAATAACGGCAACGTTTTTGGTAGCTGGGTAGGGCGCGATGCCAGGGCATATACCGCCCAAACGACCTATTGGTTTTCGGCCAGATCCAAGATCATAGGCAATTACCGCCAGATCAAATCCTCAAGCAGATTTCTGCCTGGCGGCGGCACCCAAACAGACATATCGGTTGCGGCGTATTGGGGTATTGGCCGTGAATGGCAAATGTCGGCGCAAGTGCAAGGCGAGCGATACTACGTTCCTTTACTCGGAACACCACGCCGCGACGCCCTCACGTCTATTGGCCTGACATATAGCCCAGAACACCTAGCGGTGCACTAAAACCAGCAGTCCAAAACCTCCTAACCGGTTCGTTGCAGATCAGCAGTGAACGCCGGAACGCGCATGCCCGGCGGCTCGCAGCTGAGCTCTGCGTCATCGAATCCTGCCATCCTCCTAGCTCTAAAAGTGGTATGCCAAGCATCTTCTGTAGAGATTCCCCTATGGACTAGCCCACTATCTCAGCGAAGAAAAGAAACAATGAGTTCAACTTCCTTTCGCGGTTTCCTTCGCACGTCTCCTGTTCGGAAATTCATCGCCATGTCTGGTGTCGCCCTTATTCTCGCGGGATCGGCCGGCGCACAGTTTGATCAATACAGGCAGTTTCAGCAGCAACAGAGGAAGGCGCAAGAACAACAGCAAGACCAATTTGAAGGGCAGCCGTCAGAGCAGTCCCGAGGACAGGCCAGTCCTGACGACATGACCGACCTGGAGGATGACCAGTCCGACCAGTTCGATCGGCTTCAGAGTGCAGGCCGCCCAGTACTGTTGGATGGCCCGCTTTCGACCAGATCAATACCCGGCGACAACCTCGGAAGTCGCGACAGAGAAGGCTCCGATTTCGACAAGGCCCGGCCTAGCGCGCCATTGCGGCGTGAACGAGAGAAGATTACGGAATTTCAGAAGTTCGTGCGAACTTCCACAGGTCAGATGCTGCCGATTTACGGAACCTGGCTATTTGATCGTGTGCCGTCCACCTACGCGCCTGTCGACCATATCCCCGTCACGCCTGACTACACCGTCGGGCCCGGCGATGAGATCGATATCCGCGTCTGGGGTCAAATCAACTTCAACCGCCGGGAAACAGTAGACCGCAGCGGTGACATTTTCATCCCCCAAGTAGGCCGCATCAGCTTGTCCGGGCTGAGCTTCGCCCATCTGCAGGACGCCATCAAATCCGCAATCAGCCGCGTCTATAAAAACTTCGATCTGAGTGTGAACATGGGCCAGCTCCGCTCCATTCGGGTCCTCATCGTCGGCTATGCACGCCGGCCCGGCACCTACACCGTGAGCTCTCTGTCGACCATGGTGAACGCCATCTTCGCTTCCGGTGGTCCGTCCAATCGCGGCTCAATGCGAAGCATTCAGTTAAAAAGAAGCGGCAAAGTCACAATGACGCTTGACCTGTATGACCTGCTTCTCCACGGCGAAAAATCCGACGACTGTCCTCTCCAACCGGGCGACGTTATCTTCATCCCGCCTGCCGGAGCTCGTGTAGCTGTCGCCGGCAGTATTGAGAACCCCGCCATCTACGAAGCGAAATCCGGAACGTCTCTTCGCGACATACTCGATTATGCTGGTGGTATGTCGCCCGTTGCGTCAGGACAGCATGCCATTCTCCAGCGCATAGGTGACGGCGCCGCACTGCAGGTTCAGGATCTAGCCCTCAGCGACTCCGGCCTCTCGACTCCACTGCAAAACGGGGACATCGTCCATCTACTTCCTCTCGTGCCTCGGTTCGACAAGACTGTGACCCTTCGCGGAAACGTGGCTGATCCCGCCCGCCTGCCCTGGCGCGCCGGAATGAAGATCAGCGATCTTATCCCCAACAAGGAGTCACTCCTCACGCGAGATTACTGGCGTGAACACAACCGGCTGACAGAC
>JABFXN010000139.1 GCA_013361705.1 Acidobacteriaceae bacterium | reverse complement strand
CGCCCCCCTTAACACCCTCCAAAACCCACCTACTACCACCGCTAGTAACCCACCAGAAACCGCTTGTCCCCACCCCACAACCGTCTTATGTTGAAGAGGTAGCCGAGAGCGATACACCGCACCGGCAACCTGGAAGTCACCGCCAGTCTTCGGTTTGACGACCAACACTCTTATGAATACCTCCGTCTCCTCATCGCCCTCGTGCGACGTGGCCGTATTTCGTCGCGGTCAAAGAACCAACTCGCTTCCTTCCACCCACATCCCGCGCGAGCAGGCCAAATGGATGGTCGACTGCGGCGCCGCCCGCTGGGTGAACAGCCGTTACAAGAGCATCCTTCTGCTGGTGGAACCGGAGAAGGCCAAACTGCACGACCTCTCCTCCGTGATGGGACCCAGCGTGACCTTCCTCAACGCCGCCGGCTCCCGCTATCACGCAGCCCTGGTGGAGGCCTGGCAACCCACACCTAAATTGGAGCACCCATCAAATGCTGGAACGCATGGACACCCTGCAGGCACTGCGCTGCAAACGCTGCCGGCAGGTGATTGAGATTCCCCGCCCCGTGGCCATCGACCCGGAACTGAATGCACGCTTCGCCGAAGAGGCTGAGCAGATACATCGCTGCCAGAACCGAACCGTCCGGCCATACGTCGCTCATACTCCCACACCACCGCCCACCTTCTCTGACCGTGTCACGGCCGAGATGCAACAGGCCGGTCTTCTTCCCTCCGGCGCCAACAGGAGTGCCTCGAATGGCAAAGCCCGGACGTCCATCCAAGTACAGTGACGAGCTGGTAGAGACCATCTGCGCTCTCCTGATGGAAGGCCAGAGCCTCGTCCACATCTGCTCCCTCGACAACATGCCTTCACGCCAGAC
The DNA here is from genome assembly GCA_013361705.1 of Acidobacteriaceae bacterium. GTDB lineage: Bacteria > Acidobacteriota > Terriglobia > Terriglobales > Acidobacteriaceae > Terriglobus. The sequence goes on along the minus strand of JABFXN010000139.1, from coordinate 13,436 downwards.
CGTCGCCCGCTGGCTCGCAGCCAAACCTGACTTCCAACAGCGATACAAGCAGGCCCGTGAAGTACAGGCCGAATTCATGGCAGACGAACTGCTCGAACTCGCCGACGATGCAACCGAAGACTTCTACGGCGAAGGCCAACCCAACCGCGTCGCCATACAACGCTCCAAGTTGAAGATCGATACGAGGAAGTGGGTTGCTGCTAAATTGCTGCCACGCAAGTACGGCGACCGCATCGACATGAACGTAACCGGTGAGATCTCGCTCGCCGAGATGGTGAAGGAGGCACGTGCGCGCGCAGGCAAACAATCCCGCTGACGCAGCTCTTGCCGCCGACATCGGCAGCTTTACTCACGATCCTCTTGGTTACGTCACCTACGCCTTCCCCTGGGGCACAGGCGAGCTGGAACAACATCACGGCCCGCGCCGCTGGCAGCGCGAGAAGCTGCAACAGATTGGCGAGCATCTTCGCACGAATCGCACCGACCCAATCCAGCTCGCAGTCGCCTCAGGGCACGGCATCGGGAAGAGCGCACTCATCGGTATGGTCGTCAACTGGGGCATCTCCACCTTCGAAGATTGCCGCATCGTCGTCACCGCCAACACCGAAAACCAGCTCCGCACCAAGACATGGCCTGAGATAAGCAAGTGGACACGTCTTTCCATCAACGCTCACTGGTGGGAGATCACCGCCACCACCATCAATGCCAAAGACAAGTTGCACGCACGCCAGTGGCGGGCGGACGCATTGGCATGGTCCGAACACAACACGGAAGCCTTTGCCGGCCTGCACAACCAGGGCAAGCGCATCATCGTCATCTACGACGAGGCCTCCGCCATCGCCGACCGCATCTGGGAGGTGACCGAAGGTGCGCTCACCGATGCCGATACCGAGATTCTCTGGATCGCCTTCGGCAACCCAACCAAGAACACCGGCCGCTTCCGTGAGTGCTTCGGCAAGTTCAAGCATCGCTGGCTCATCAGCCAGATCGATTCGCGCTCTGTCGAAGGCACCAACTTGCAGCAGTTAAAGAAGTGGGAAGAGGACTGGGGCGAAGACTCTGACTTCTTCCGCGTCCGCGCCCGTGGCGAGTTTCCTCGCGCCAGCTCGCGGCAGTTCATCGCGAGCGACATCGTCGCCAATGCCCGCCGCTTCAAAGCAGAGGGCTACGCCGCTCTGCCGAAGATCCTCTCCGTTGACGTCGCCCGCTTCGGCAACGACCAGACCGTCATCGGTCTTCGCCAGGGCCGACGCTACATCATCCTGAATACCTATCGCGGTCTCCCGGTCGATCAGGTTGCAGGACGCGTCTCTGAATACATCGAGAGCGAGCACCCGGCCATGACCGTTGTCGACGGTGGCGGAGTCGGTGGTGGCGTTATCGATGTTCTCCGTTCACGCGGCTACGGCCGCAAACTGCATGAGTACAACTCAAGCCACTCTCCCGAAGACGCAACCCGGTACGCCAACAAACGCGCCGAGTGCTGGGGACAGATGCGCGAATGGCTCGCCGCCGGCGCCGAGATCCCCGACGATCCGGAGCTGGGTGACGACATCACCTCGCCCGAATACTTCTTCACCGCGAAGAACCAGATTCAGCTCGAAGGCAAGGACGAGATGAAGGCACGCGGCCTCGCGTCTCCCGACAAAGGCGACAACCTCGCCATGACCTTCGCCGTAAAGGTCGCCACGGTGAACCAGCAACAGCAGCATGACGAATACACCGGCACGCTCGCCGGAGCACAGGGATGGATGGCATGAAGAGAGACGTAACGCAAAACCCGGCGCTCCGCCGCATTGCCAATCAGCCTGTCACCATGCGCCACGGAGACAACGGCACACGCCGGGCTGGGACCGTTGTTCCCCGCAGCTACGGCAACACCCAGGGCATGAAGCCCGCGGACTTCAACGTCTTCACCTCCATCGCCGGGCAAAACATCAAGCGCGCGAAGCTCTACACCACGCCTGAATCCAAAACGCCCTCAAAGCCGCGCAACGAAGACACACCGCAACAGAAGAAAACCAAAGAGGACAAACTCCTCGACGTCGCCAAACGCCGTTTCCAGCTCGCTGCAGAAGCCGAATCATCGGGCCGCAAGGAAGCGCTCGAAGATCTTGAGTTCTTCTCCGGCAAGCAGTGGGACGGCACCATTCAACGCCAGCGCCAGATGGATGGCCGTCCCTGCCTCACCATCAACCGTCTGCCGCAGTTCGTCCGCCAGGTCACCAACGAACAGCGCCAGAACCGGCCCAGCATCCAGGTCAATCCTGTCGATGACGGAGTCGACGTCGAGACCGCACGCATCCTGCAGGGACTCATCCGTCATATCGAGTATGACTCCGGAGCCGATGCTGCTTATGACACCGCCTTCTTCGGTGCAGCAGCTTTCAGTTTCGGCTACTTCCGCATCACGACGGATTACAGCGGCCCTCTCTCCTTCGAACAGGAGATCCGCATCAAGCGCATCCGCAATCCCTTCACCGTCTACTACGATCCCCACGCCAAGGAAGCCGACTTCTCTGATGCGGACTGGGCCTTCGTCGTGGAGACGTTGAGCAAAGATGCCTATCGCAAGGCCTGGCCCGACTCCGAGCTCTCGCATATGGAAGACTGGCAGTCCATCGGCGACACCGGTTGGATCCAGCAGGACGGATGTCGCATCGCCGAATACTTCTGGCGCGAGCGCGAAACGCATCCTCTCGTACAGCTCAGCGACGGCAGCGCTATGCTTCGAGGCGACTTCGATGCACTGGCCGAAGAGCTTGGCATCAGCGACGAACAAAAGCAAAGCCTCATCGTCGCTGAACGCCAGACCGAGGTGGAGCGTGTCCGCTGGGCAAAGCTCAACGGCCTCGAAGTCCTGGAAGAGACCGAGTGGGCCGGCCGCTGGATTCCCATCGTCAAAGTCGTCGGTGACGAGCTCGACATCGACGGCAAGCTTCTACTCAAAGGCATCGTGCGTGACGCCAAAGAGCCGCAGCGCCAGTTCAACTTCATGAAGTCCGCTGCGACCGAAGCCATCGCGCTGGCTCCCAAAGCTCCCTTCGTCATCGCCGAGGGTCAGCTCGAAGGCTACGAGCGCCAGTGGGCACAGGCCAACACCAAGAGCTTCGCCTATCTGCAGTACAAGCCAACGACGGTCGGCGGCCAGCCCGCTCCTCCACCGCAGCGCATGAATGCGGAACCGGCGATCCAGGCCATCAACATGGCGATGATGGAATCGACCGACGACCTCAAAGCCGTGACCGGCATCTACGATGCATCGCTCGGAGCGCAGGGTAACGAGACCAGCGGCAAAGCGATCCTCGCCCGCCAGCAGCAGGCCCAGGGAGCGAACTTCCACTACATCGACAATCTCACCAGGGCGATGCGTCACTGTGGCCGCATTCTTCTGGATCTGATCCCGAAGATCTACGACACACCACGCATCATCCGCATCCTCGGCGAAGACGGCGCACCCTCGATGGCTGCCATCGGGCAACAGCAGCAACTTTCACCCGAACGGACAGCCCAGTGGCAAGGCTACGAACGCATCTACGACCTCGGCCTGGGTACCTACGACGTCACCATCTCCACCGGCCCCAGCTATCACTCCCGCCGGCAGGAAGCAGTCTCATCCATCATCGATCTTACGAAGTCCTATCCGCCGCTGATGAACATGGCCGGCGACATCCTCGTAAAAAACATGGACTGGCCCGGAGCCCAAGAGATCGCGAAACGCCTCCACACCATGCTGCCACCGCAGATCCAACAGGAGAGCAACGGCAACCCACAACTGCCGCCACAGATCCAGCAGACATTGGCGCAGCAGACCGAGACCATCCAGAAACTGACCCAACAGTTACAGGCCACGCAGGAAGATCTAAACAAAGGCCTATCGATCACCAAACTGGAAACCGACTCTAAAGAACGCATCGCCGCTGGCGAACAGAGGGTCCGCGAACTCGAACTCTCGCTGGAAGCCGAACGAATCCAGATCGAAGCCTTCAAAGCCCAATCCCAATCTATGCAGTCATAGAACGGGTACCACCACTGGGTGCCCCGTATCTGGCGGCTTTATCGCCACATGTGGGAGTATCGCGCCTCGCGCGATCCATCTTTTCCTCACCCGCCCCCCAAGTTTTCCCCAAAAAGCCCACGGACGGCTTCCTCAGTCCGGCCCTTTCAATCCTTGGAGACCAACCCATGTCAGAAGACCTGCAACCGCAGGAACAACTCGCCGCGCCCGAAGACACCTCGGGTGAAATCGCTCCAGAGTCGGCGGCTGGAGACAACGAATCGCAAACCCCGGAAGAGACACCTCGTCCTCACAAAGGCGGATTCCAGCGCCGCATCGACAAGCTCACCCGTGAGAAGTCCGATGCGGAACGCGCCGCCGAGTTCTGGCGCACTGAAGCGCTGCGAACCAGGCAAGACCCCGCAGGCGTGAACGACGGCAAGCCCTCTCCCGATCACTTCGAGACCCAGGCGGAGTACCTCGAAGCGCTGACCGACTGGAAGGTCGAGCAGCGTGAACGAGCCCACGAAGCCCGTCATCAGCAACAGCAGGAGCTCCATCGCCGGCAGGCACAGCAGGACAACTTCCTCGCGCGCGAAGATAGCTTTCGCGATGCGGCGCCGGACTACGACGCTGTCATCGCGCAGGCCATCGCCGGCGACACCCCCATGTCGCCCGCACTGTGGAGCGAGGTGCAGGACCATGAACACGGCCCTGCCCTTCTCTACTACCTCGCGCAGAATCCTGCCGAAGCCGAACGCCTTGCCGCGATGAACTCCACCCAGGTGGCGCGTGAGATCGGACGCCTCGAAGCGCGGTTCGTTCCCTCAGCCGATACGCCGCGACAACAACGCGCGGCGGCACCCGTGACCAAGGCCCCCAAACCTCCATCGCTTGTAGGCAGGTCGACACGCACCTCCGAGAAGGATCCCTTCTCGGACGACATGTCTCCCGAAGAGTGGAGAACCTATCGGGCCAAACAGTTCCCCAACCTGCGCTAACACACGCATTGCGAGGAACAGGAGAGATAGACCAACGTGGCGAATCAGCTTCTCACCATCAACATGATCACCAACGAGGCCCTCGCGGTTCTCGAGAACCAACTCACCGCGGCCAAGTACATCAACCGCCAGTACGATGACTCCTTCGGCCGCTCCGGCGCGAAGATCGGCGACACGCTGAACATCCGCAAGCCTCCGCGTTACATCGGCCGCACCGGCCAGGCCATCAGCATTGAAGACTCGGTCGAGACCTCGGTGCCGCTGGCCCTGACCACGCAGCGCGGTGTCGATATCCAGTTCAGTTCCTCGGACCTGGCACTGCGTATCGACCAGTTCTCTGAGCGCTTCATCAAGCCCGCCATGGTGCAGGTGGCCAACGCCATCGACCTTGACGTGCTGATACTGATGAAGAACACGACATGGAACTCCGTCGGCGTCCCCGGCACCGCTCTCACCAGCGGCGATATCCTGCTCGACGCCGGTGCGCTGCTCGATGACAACGCAACCCCGCGCGGCGATCTGCGTTCGGCCGTCTTCGGCGCACGCAGCTCCGCCAACGTCATCAAGGGCCTGAAGTCGATCTTCAACGACGGCAAGCGCATCAGCGACCAGTACAACACCGGCAACCTCGGGCCGCTGTATGGCTTCAAGACCAGCATGGACCAGAACGTGATCAAGCATATCGTCGGTCCTCTGGGCGGCACACCGCTGGTCAACGGAGCCAACCAGACCGGCAACTCGCTCGTCACCGATGGATGGACCGCTGCCGCGGCCAATCGCCTGAAGAAGGGAGATGTCTTCACCATCGCCGGCGTCTTCGCCGTCAATCCGGTCAGCCGACAGACGACAACCCAGCTGCAACAGTTCGTCGTGACTTCAGATGTGAACTCCGATGCCGCGGGCAATGCCACCATCCCGATTGCTCCGGCTATCACGCCCACTGGCCAGTTCCAGAACGTGACAGTAGGTCCCGCGGATAATGCGGCCCTCACGATCGTCGGAACTTCCGGCACGGTGACGGAGCAGAACGTAGCCTTCCATCGCGACGCGTTCACGTTGGCCTGTGCCGACCTTCCGCTGCCCGGTGGTGTCGACATGGCCGCACGTAAGAGCGATCCACAGACCGGCCTCTCCGTTCGTGCAGTGCGCGCTTACAACATCACCACGGATCAGTTCCCGCTTCGCCTCGACATCCTCTACGGCATCGCGGCACTGTATCCCGAGTGGTCATGCCGCATCCAGGCTTAACCCGGCAGGGGCGGGGAACAATCCCCGCCCCACTTTTCCTAACTCATCATTCGTCGGGGTGAAGCGCTGAAGGCGCGTTCTATATCAGCCTGGGGCAACGCCCCAGGTTTCCGGCCCCAAAGAGGCCCAAGGGCTGAAGGCCCGCTCTATAGCCCTACAGCACAAGGAATTCGTCGATTTCCCCGACGAAGAAAAGCGGTCTCGCTTCGCGAGATACCCCACCCTTTTGCTTCGCAAAAGAATGGGGCAACGGTCTCTCCACCACCCCACCAGGAACCCCCTTTGACCTACCCCAAGTACAAGTACCACGCGACCGAACCTCCCACCATTGTTCACACCCGCGAAGAAGAATCCGCGCTCGGCAATGCATGGACGAATTCTCCTGCTGACCACGGCATCATCACCTGCCCATCCGCCGAGCAGATCGACCCAACTGTGATGCCGACAATCGCCACCACCACCCCACAACGGCGCAAACGCCGCACGACACAGGAGTAGAAGATGACCGCCCGCGATCTTATTAAAGGAGCCCTGCGTCTGATCGGTGTTATCGGCAGCGGGCAGGAGCCTTCCGCCTCTGAAGCCGCCGACGCGCTCGTAAGCCTGAACAGCCTGATCAGCACCTGGCGCACCGAGCGCCTGATGGTCTTCGCCATCATGCCGCACAGCTTCCCTCTTGTGGCAGGCAAGAAGACCTACACCATGGGCCCCGGCGGAGACTTCGATGCCGTTCGCCCCACACGCATTGAGAAGGTGACGCTTACTTACAACCAGGGCAGCAATCCGCCTCTCAATCTGCCCGTGCCGATCCTCAATATCGATCAGTACAACGCCTTCAGCGTCCCTGACACCACCAGTACCATTCCGCAGTTCGTCTACATTGACAACGAGTACCCGCTGCGCAACCTCTTCCTCTACCCGGTGCCCAGTCTAGTCAATGCGCTCAACCTTTACACCTGGGAGCAGTTGACGCAGATTGCCACGCTCGACGACGACATCACGCTGCCCGACGGCTACGATCGCGCGCTTCGCTACGGGCTCGCCGTCGATCTCGCACCGGAGTACGGTATCGACCCGCTGCCAACCGTCATTCAACGCTCGATAGATGCCAAGGCCTCCGTCATGGCGCTCAACAACACCTACGTCCCGCTGCTGAAGAGTGATGCGGCCGTCACCGGGGCGCCCAACGGCTTCAACTACCTGACCGGCGACTCCGGCAATCAAGGGAACTGATGCAGCTCAAAGGATTCGTCAGCGGCGCCTACAAGCTGCAGAGCACCAACATCAACTGCCAGCGATGCGTAAACCTCTATCCCCAACTCGATGAATCCGGCACCGGCAAAAACATTGCTTCTTTACTCGGTACACCCGGGCTGAAGCCCTTTGCCACACTCGATGCGGGCGAACATCCAGTGCGAGGCATGCTGACCACATCCAAAGATGGCCGCCTCTTTGCCGTGACCAGCACCACCTTGTGGGAGGTGATGAGCGATGGAAATAGCATCAACCGCGGCACTCTCAACTCCTCCGCCGGTTACGTGGGCATCGCCGACAACGGTTCGCAGTTGATGCTGGTCGATGGACCGAACGGGTACACGTACGACCTGGCAGCCAACACGCTGACATCGATCGCGGATTTTGAAGCGAACGGCGGCAGCACCGTCACCTTTCTCGATGGCTACTTCCTCTTCACTCGCCCTCGGTCACAGGTCTTCGTCATCACGCAGCCCTACTCGACCGACATCGACAGGACGATGTTTGCCTCTGCCGAAAGCTCGCCCGATGGTCTGCTCGTTGCTCTCGCGGACAAAGAACTCCTCTGGCTCTTCGGCACCAGCAGCGTTGAGGTCTGGTACGACTCCGGCGACGCCACCTTTCCCTTCCAACGCACGCAGGGCGGCGTCATCCAGTTCGGTCTCGCCGCAGCCAGAACTCCGGTACGCCTTGCAAACACCATCGCCTGGCTCGGCAAGAATGAGCAGGGCCAGGGCATCGTCTACATGGCCAACGGCATGGCGCCGCAACGGATCTCCACCCACGCGATAGAACAAGACCTCGCCACCTACAGCACCATCGCCGACGCCACCGGCTACAGCTATCAGCAGGACGGGCACGAGTTCTATGTACTGAACTTTCCCTCCGGCAATAAAACCTGGGCCTACGACATCAGCACGCAGCTCTGGCATGAACGTGCCTACACCGGCACGCGTAGCCTCGAGCGTCATCGCGGCGAGATGCATGTCGAAGCATTCGGAAAACACATTCTTTCGGACTACGAGACCGGCAAACTCTACTTCCTCGATCGTTTCTCGCTCAACGATGCAGGCACGCACATCACGCGCATCCGCAGCACGCCCTTCGTCAGCGATGAGCTGAAGAACATCTTCTTCTCCAAGTTCTGGCTCGACATGGAAGTCGGCCTCGGAGCCGATGGCGTTCCCATCGGTACACCCGAGCCGCAGCTTATGCTGCGCTGGTCAGACGACGGCGGCCACAAATGGTCCGACGAATACTGGCGCGGACTCGGAGCACGCGGCGATACCTATAAACGTGTGATGTGGTGGAGACTGGGCAGAACCCGGCAACGCGTCTTCGAGATCAAGATCACTGATGATGTCCTCGTTGCCATCAACGATGCCTTCATCGAGATGAAAGGAGGAGTCAGCTAGATGCCACAGAACCCCGACAGTCTCTCCGGAGCTCCTATCTCGACGCCTCTCTTCAGCGCCGACGGCCTGGTCTCACAGCAGTGGGCGCTCTGGTTCCAGAAGCTCGTCTATCGTATCGGCGGCGGCAGCAGTACACCGCTCGGCCAGATCAGCTCAGACGTTACTGCACTGCAGACCCAAGTCACAGCCGCCGAGGCAAACATCACCGCCCTGCAAACCAGCGTCGCCGATCTCAACACCCGCGAGCTCGCAGACCGCGCAGACATCGACACGCTACAAACCACGGTGGGCGCAGACAGAGGTACATGGACACCAACACTGAGCGGTGCATTCGAAACCGGCACAGTGAATTACGCTGGCTGGTGGAAGTCGATCGGTGAAGAGCTCTTTTGGGAGGTCGAGATCGATGCCTCCGCAGGCGCTTCTACCTTCACCGGAGCGCAGATCACCAACATGCCCCAATCCACTACTCGTCCTGGCGCCTTCGCCGCAGTCAACACCAGCGTCTACGCCGATTACGGCAACGGAATGGTCGCCGGCAACACAGCGTACCTGCCCAACTTCACCCTGACCTCTGCCAAAGCAATTCTTAGCGGACGGTACGTGAAGTGATCACCTTCCAAACTGAACGTCTCGCAGACTGTCGTCACGAGATGGAGCCGCTCTTTCCTCTGCACTATGCAGAAACAGGCGCACGGGAAGGAGGCATTGATATGGCCTGGGAGACCTACTTCGCGATGGAGCAGGCCGGCATGCTCTTCCTCCTCACGGCTCGCCATGATGGCGAACTTGTTGGCTACTTCCTCGGAATCATCCTGCCGAATCTGCACAACCGCAAATGTCTTGCCGCCGTCAGCGACATGTACTTTCTTCATCCGAACCATCGCGGTCACACCGGTGTCCGCATGTTCCGAGAGGTCGAGCACGCCTGGCGCCGAATGGGCGTTGAACTCGCCACCATCACCTGCAAGGTCTCGCGTAACTACGGAAAGCTATTTGAGCGTCTTGGCTGGCAGCTCGAGGAGAAGATCTATGTCAAAGATCTAAATCGTCCTGAGTCAAGTGTTTCCAGACGCCGTCAGTGATATTTCCGAACTCAGTGCACTTTACCCGAGGAAAGAAACAGAGATGCCACAGAATAATCTTCCGGATACAGTACAACGACAGAAGCCAGACAAATCAAACACCGAGGGCGTTTACCGGATGGCCGCCCCCGACAAAGTTGGAACCTATATCCAGGTTCCCTACAGTCATGTAGCTCCGGCGCTGCGACACGGATATAGCTTTCAGGATGCCTCCGAACAAAACCGGTACAAAAAGGACTTTGACTCCGCCGAGAAAGAGCAACATGGATGGACGCATCAGCTCTCTGCCTGGGCCGATCGCCATGTGCCTAACATTGAAGGCGACGACGAGTGGGGCCCCGAAGGCCGCTTCGTCACGAATAGCGCTACCAGAATGCTTCGAAACTTCGCACATCTTCCGGAAGACCTGAAACATATTGGCCAGGCGTTTATTCAGGATCCTGAAAGCGTCGTACAACGTATTGGCCCCGGAGGAGTTGTACCCCTTATGCAGATGGGGATTCAAACTCGTGCCACCGCAAAAACAAAGGGCCTGAATCAGGCTGGCAGTGATCTAGTGGGCGACCTGGGAACGATGTATCTCACCGGCAAAGCCGTCTCCGGGGGACTTAGCGGTATAGCCAGGGGTGCCTCCAGAATCGCTCCACTCTTCCGGCAAATTCCCGAAACTCTTGCAGGCTCAGCAATCGACGACGTTATCCCCGGTGACACCGTAACGCCACGTGAGCGCTATCACATCGCGAGAAACCAAGGAGTCGATCTCGACCTCGCCCAGGCCACCGAAGGCACGCTCGCCGGCAAAGCCAAACAGATCAGTGAACAATCGATGTTCGGAGCAAATGACTACAGGAAGTTGCGCGCCGCAAATGCTGAAAGGCTGAACCAACACGCAACCCAGCTTCTTGATGAAGTAGCACCTTCCATGAGCCGCGACTCCTTTGGTGCGGCGGCGCAGCAGGCACTGCAACGCTATTTGAAGCATCTTTACGACTCTTCCCAGTCTGTCGTTGCCGATCTTGGCATGCGCGCCACACAGCCGGATCTGAGCCCGGTCCGCTCGATGGCACGGCAGATCATAGACGAGCAAGGAAGCTACTACAACCGTCATCCCGAACTGCTTCACGGCGATGCTGAGACCGCCTGGAAGTCCATTCAGAATCTGGCAGAAGAGCCCACGCCCGCACAAGCCAGACATACAGGACTTCTGGATGCCAATGGCAACATGATCGTTCATAATGAGCCTGCTCGTCCTGCCGGCTGGGCTCAATTGCAGCAGTTACATCACGACCTTAGCCTGCTTCGCAACTCGCCGGCGATGCGCCACTCGCCGATGGGAGATCTGCTGCAACAGGTTACAGGAGCGCTCGAAGGGCAGGTAGAAGGTCCGGCCTCAGGATTGAGTCCCGCTGACCTGCAACGTTATCGCCACGCCGCCGCTCTCCGTGGAGAGTTTGACAATATCTTTTCAGATGAACGCAACCCTCTCTTTCAGATTGTTCATGCTGGAAATGGTTTAGCCGCTGCGGATCTGCTCGCACAGCTAACGCCATCGGACAGCAGTTATCTGATGGAACGCCTTCCCAGCTTAGCTCCGCATCTGCAGCGGCAAATGATGGAGCGCATGCTCAGCCCTTCCGGGAATCTCACTCCGGAGTGGACCACTTTGCGGAGCCGCGTAACGCAAGCCGGCAAAGAAGCCCTGGCGGGAACATTGACTCCGCAGCAGATTCAATCCATTGAAGATCTCGCCCGCACCTGGGATCTGGTCAACACCCCGGGAAAGAGCGAAAACATATTCTTGAAAAATAGCGATCCCGCTGCCGTGGGATGGGGTGCCAAAACAATTGCGGAGGGTCTCGGTTCGGGAGATCACACGAAGGTAGCCCGCGGAGCTCTGATGGCAGGTATGCCTGTCGCCAGAAAAGCGATCGCCAAGGCGATCACAAATCCGGAGTTTGTCGAAAGAGTGATGCAGACACCTCTGAAAGGCGAAGCGGCGTGGATTGAAAATGGCGCAAAAGCGCTAGCGGACGCCGGTGTCGATACCACCATCATCCGGCAACTGCGGTCCACCGCTTCCGGACGTGAACTGCTCTCTCAGGCCGGAAATCTTACACCCGGCTCGAAGGGGATGACTGCTTTGCTGAGGCGTCTTCCCGGTTTGTAGGTTCTTCGGTATAGAACTTTCCGAAATAGAGACACAGCTCGTCGATCAAATAAGAAAACAGGAGTACAAGGATGAAGCTTTCCCCCAGGTTGAGCAGAGAAGCACCCCATCCTGCTCCAGCCGAAGTAGCAGGCAGAACATACTTCTCGAAGAGGAAATACAGGACGCTGGCGACCAGCCAGAAAAGATATTGGGGCCAACCCATAGCGGCCTCAGTGTAGCACTGGCCCTCGGAATGTGTAACAGGAAATTTCGACCTGCACGGCCGTAAACGCCTTGCCTCCCTCAGCGACATGTAGTTCCTTCATCCGAAGCATCGCGGCCATGCCGGCATCCGTCTCTTTCGCCAGGTCGAGCAAACCTGGCGCGCGATGGGCGTCGAGCGCGCCACCATCACCTGCAAAGTCTCACGCAACTACGCAACCTTATTCGAGCGCCTGGGATGGCGGCTTGAAGAAAAAGTTTTCATCAAGGAGCTTTGATTCATGTCCTTTGCATCAAGTCTCATCGGCGCGGGCATCGGCGGCGTCACCAAAGGAATTGGCTCGCTGATCGCCGGTAATTCGCAGGCAGACGCCTATCGCGACGCAGCCAACCAGGCAAACAACAAACTCACCGATACGTATAACCAGATCCGCACCGACTACACGCCCTATACCTCAGTCGGCACGAACGCAGCGAATAAGCTCAATACCTACCTCAATACTCCGCAGACATTCAAAATGTCCGACTTCTATAGCGACCCGGGCTACCAGTTCACGTTGCAACAGGGACAGAATGCGGTGAACAACTCCGCAGCCGCCCGGGGAGGGCTCCTAAGCGGATCCGCAGCCAAAGGGTTGACGAACTACACGACCGGTTTGGCGAATCAGACCTACGGGGATGCCTACAACCGCTGGATGGGAAATCGCCAGCAGACTTACGGCGAGATTATGGGAGCCGCGAATCTCGGTGCGAATGCAACCAACCAGGTAAGCAACGCCGGCCTGAGTACCGGTACGCAGCAGGCGCAGAACACCTTCAACGCCTTGACCGGAGCCGGCAATGCGCAGGCCCAGGGTCTCTACGGAATGACCAGCGGTCTGGGAGAGGGAGCACAGGGCACGCTCGCGCAGTATTACAGCCAGACCGACAGATACAAGAACGATCTGGCTCGCAACAACGGACGAACCTATGGTCAAAACCGCATTTACGTCTAAGGAGCCATGAATGGGAGCTTACGTACCGATTCAACAAAGCCGCGAACCGGGATGGTTCGAGACACTCGGC
>JABFXN010000049.1 GCA_013361705.1 Acidobacteriaceae bacterium | reverse complement strand
CCGATCGGAACGGCGAGCTTGATTGGCTCTTTAAGTATGACGATATGGATCTTGGCGAGCATGACTACCGCTTATTTGCCACCTCGATACGAACCGTCGTCATGGGGCGGGATACGTACGATTTCATCGCGGCCCAACCAACTCCCTGGGCGTACGAGGGCAAACGTGTACTCGTCGTAACGTCTCGTCCAATCTCCTCACCGACGGGCAAACTGGAAACCCGTCATGATGTCGAGGCGTTGATCGCCGAACTCAGAGCACTCGACGACGGTGACGTGTGGATGCTTGGAGGTGGCCGATTGCAGGCGGCCTTTCTTGAGCGCGGCGCATTGGACGACATCGAGATCTATGTGATGCCGGAGATCATCGGCGGAGGAGTACCGCTATTTCCGGCCACAGGCTTGCGGCTCTCGCCGAAACTGGTTGAGGCAAAACCTCTGGATAAAGGTTGCGTCTACCTGCGCTACAACTTTTCCTGATCTCCAACCAAAGCGTCGAACCTCACCGCGAGGCATCAGATTTCATGGGAGATTACTACCCTGCATGAAAAAGCTCGGTTTCCTTTCTTTTGGCCACTGGACACCTTCCTCGCAGTCAGGAACGCAGTCGGCTGCCGACTCGCTGCTGCAATCTATTGATCTCGCCATCGAGGCAGAGCGTCTTGGAATGGACGGGGCCTACTTCCGCGTCCATCACTTCGCACGGCAACTGGCATCGCCGTTCCCGCTGCTTGCGGCCGTGGGCGCAAAGACCAGCAAGATCGAGATTGGCACAGCCGTGATCGACATGCGATATGAGAACCCTCACTATATGGCGGAGGACGCCGGTGCAGCCGATCTGATCTCCGGTGGACGCCTGCAGTTGGGCCTCAGCCGCGGATCGCCCGAACAGGTCATCGACGGCTGGCGCTACTTTGGCTATCGGCCGGCCGACGGTGAGACCGACGAAGATATGGGCCGGCGGCACGCTGAAGCCTTTCTCGATGTGCTCAGCGGTAAGGGTTTCGCGCAGCCGAACCCGCGGCCGATGTTTCCCAATCCACCGGGATTGCTGCCGCTTGAGCCATACTCCGAGGGTCTGCGCGACCGCATCTGGTGGGGATCAGCCACGAACGCAACGGCCGTCTGGGCCGCGAAGCTCGGTATGAATATGCAGACCTCAACGCTCAAATTCGACGAGACAGGCGAGCCGCTCCACATCCAGCAGGCTGCCCAGATTCGCGCCTTCCGCGATGCATGGAAGGAGGCGGGTCACAGCCGCACTCCGCGTGTCTCTGTCAGCCGCAGTATCTTTGCCCTGGTCAATGGCCTTGACCGGGCTTACTTCGGGAACGGCAGAGATGAAGGAGACAAGGTCGGCTTTATTGACAACAACACGCGAGCGATCTTCGGCCGCAGCTACGCTTCCGAACCCGATGTCCTGATCGAGCAACTCAAGAAGGATGAGGCCATCGCAGAGGCCGACACACTGCTGCTCACCGTCCCTACCCCACTCGGCGTTGACTAATACGCGCATGTGCTGGAGGCGATACTGACGCATGTCGCACCAGCGCTCGGCTGGCGATAAGGTGTGTCATCACATTTGAGATGACACAAGGACTGGGTGCCCCATATCCGGGTCCCCAGCGAGCTTGCTCGTTGGGGTGGTGTCTCGGCATAGCCGAGATGTCGGTTTGCAAAACTGTCGTGGCACCCATTCCCACATCTGGCGAAAATACGCCCTTTACTCGATGTCACATAGCTGAGGAGAACTCGCTCCGCAGAATTTGCTTCTTCCAGAACCTCGGTAACAACTCCAGCGCACGTACGCGCTGCTGCGTCTCCAGGTCCGCATCTTCAACCAGGCTGTACCGCCAGATATCGGCAACGCTGATCCGTTCCGGTGCCCTGCTCACAATCGAGATCTCGTCCCCTGTCGCCAGTGAGCCTTCGCGAACGACGGAGGCATACCAGCCAGGGAAGCCCTGACGCACGAACAGCGCGACCATATCCGGCCGCTGAAACTTGATCTGCAGTTTGTAGCAAGGGCTTCGTGGCTGCAGTACCTGCAGCCACGCGCTCCCAACCTGAATCACATCGCCGATACAAAGCTCAGTCTCTGAAAACCCCTCGGAGGTGATGTTCTCTCCGAAGGCTCCGGGAGCGAGCGGCCCTGTGCCCAGCAGTCTCTCCCAACCCGCATAATGCTCCCGCGGATAGAAGTACACGGCTTTCTGCAGACCTCCATGAGCCGTCAGATCTGCCTGCACATCTCCATCCAGTCCCAGGCGGCGGGCAGAGACGTTTCCGGAAATAGGCTCTTTGAAGATCCCGGTAGTCACAACCTTCCCGAAGAATTCAACGTCACGCGGCTTGCCGATGTTGACTGAGTGCACCTTCCCTGCATCTGGCACAAGACACCTCATCCTTTCCTACTAGAGCATTTCTCCTGTTGCTGGGTATCCCGACAGGAGCGTGCAGGGACGTTTTCATTGCGGAAAACGCCCATAGATGCATAAGCCCCGCACTACACCTACAGGAGAAATGCTCTATCGAGAAGATTAGATGTTCCCACAGCCTCGCTGGAATCGGCAAAATCAGTCGTGACGAAGCGCCTCCATTGGTTCAATGCGCGAGGCGCGGGCGGCTGGGATCCATGCGGCCGTAACGGCGATGGCCAGCAGAAGCAGACCGGCGCCGGCGAGTGAGATCGGGTCATGGGGGCCCAGGCCGTAGAGCATGGATTTGATCAGCCTGCCAAGGGCAACTGCTGACAGCAAACCTACGGCAACCCCGATGCCCGTCAGCCAGAGACTCTCCTGCAGCACCATGGCGCGAACGCGTGTGCGCTGCGCACCTAACGCGAGACGGATGCCGATCTCGCTGGTCCGCTGGGCGACGGTATACGTCATGATGCCATAGATGCCCACGCACGCCAGCGCCAGGGCCAGAACGCCGAAGCCAACCGTAAGTGAGGCGAAGATGCGTTCCTGTTGGGTCGTGGCGTCGATCTGCTCTTGCTGCGTGCGGATGTCGATCAAAGGCAGGTCTTTATCGATGCGTTGCACCACGGCACGAAGCGAAGGAACGATGGCTTCGGGCGGCATCGGCGTACGGACGATGTAAGTTACCCCGCCGATCTCGTGCTGCTGGCGGTAGAGATCGAAGTGCAGGGCCTCAGGCTCGCGGCGAAGGCTGCTGTAGTGGACGTCAGCGCAGACGCCCACGATCTCATACCAGATAAGTTGCGCGGGACGATCATCGGTGTTGAAGCGCTTGCCGATCGGATTCTGACCGGGAAAGAACTTCTTTGCAGCAGACTGCGTGATGACGGCCACGGCACGCGGCGATGCAGCATCCTGTTGAGTAAAGGCACGGCCGGCAACGATAGGAATCTTCATCACCTGGAAGAAGTCCGGACCGACATCAGCGAAGTCTGAGCTTCCGTCAGAACCCTTATCCCGGGGCCTGCCTTCTATCCGGAAATCTCCATTGGAACGGGAATTGGAGATGAGGGCCATGTCTGAGATCGCCACATCGTCAACACCGGGAACAGTTCGAATGGCATCTTCAAGACGATGGTGCACTGCGATATCCTGCGGCGCCGGATAACTCTTCGAAGGAGGATTGATCTCGAAGAGCAGCAGATGATCGGCACGGAAGCCGGGATCGATGCGGTTCAGGTTGATGAGCGTGCGGATGAAAAGACCGGCACCGGCAAGGAGCAGTGTAGAAAGCGCGACCTGGAAGGTGACGATCGCTCGTCCACTTACAGCTTTGCGATGACGCGTCGATGTACCCGCGCTCTCTTTGAGCGCAGAGTTGATCTCCGCTCGCGTAGCCACCCAGGCAGGAAGCGCAGCGAAGAGAATTCCGGAAAGCAGCGTCAGCACCGCAGTAAAGGTGAAGATCTTCCAGTCGAAGGGGATGTGAAGTTCGGCGCTCTCCCATGCATTGAAGAGAAGTCTGGGTACCACCGAGTGTCCAAAGTAGGCCGCTATAA
>JABFXN010000168.1 GCA_013361705.1 Acidobacteriaceae bacterium | reverse complement strand
GCTATCTGAGGCTGTAACGGCTCAGATCGTCGTTCTTCACGATATTGTCGACCTGTGTCTTCACGTACTCCGGCTTGATAACAATCACCTTCTCCACCGGGCCGGCCTTGGTGGGCCGGTCCTCGACGGGAATCTCCGGCTGACCGTCCTCGACCTTGGGATTCTTGAAGAGGTCGGGAGCCTGGAAGCTGATCTCATCCAGTACCCTCTCCATGATGGTGTGCAGACGGCGGGCGCCGATGTTCTCTGTTGTCTCATTGACGCGGAAGGCAAACTCCGCCATCTCGCGCAGCGACTCCGTGGTGAACTCGAGCTTGACGCCTTCGGTCTCCAGCAATGCGGTGTATTGCTTGGTCAGCGACGACTTGGGCTCGGTCAGGATCTTGATGAAGTCTTCTACCGTGAGCGATTGCAGCTCCACCCGGATGGGGAAGCGGCCCTGCAGCTCGGGAATCAGATCTGAAGGCTTGGAGACATGGAAGGCGCCGGCGGCGATGAACAGGATATGGTCGGTCGAGACCATGCCGTACTTGGTGCTGACAGTGGTGCCTTCGACAATCGGCAGAATGTCGCGCTGTACGCCTTCGCGCGAGACATCAGGGCCGTGGCCGCCTTCGCGTCCGGCGATCTTGTCAATCTCGTCCAGGAAGACGATGCCGGAGTCTTCGACACGCTCGACTGCCTGACGCGTGACCTGGTCCAGGTCGATCAGGCGCTGCTCTTCTTCCTGTACCAGGTAATCGAAGGCCTCAGGCACCTTCATCTTGCGCTTCTTGGTGCGCGGAGCGAAGAGGCCTGGGAGCATATCCTTCAGGTTGACGTCCATCTCTTCCTGCCCCTGGCTGGTGATGATCTCGAACGACGGGCCATTCTTGTCGCGGACATCCAGCTCGACGGTGCGGTCATCCAGCTTGCCCTCGCGGAACTGCTGGCGGAGTTTTTCGCGCGTCTTGTGTTCGCTGGCATGCACGGCCTCGACATTGCCTTCCAGCAGCGGCTTGCCATCCTGGGTTGCTGCCGTTGGTACGACGGGCGTGGGTGGAAGCAGTAGGTCCAGCAGACGCTCTTCGGCGTTCAGCTCGGCCTTGTCTTCGATCTCTTCCAGCTTCTCCTCGCGAACCATGTCGATGGAGATCTCGACTAGATCACGCACGATCGATTCGACGTCGCGGCCCACATACCCGACCTCGGTGAACTTGCTGGCCTCGACCTTCAGGAAGGGCGAGTTGGTCAGCTTGGCGAGCCGGCGGGCGATCTCCGTCTTACCTACGCCGGTAGGCCCGATCATGATGATGTTCTTCGGCATGATCTCGTCGGCGAGCTCGGGCGAGAGCTTCTGACGGCGCATGCGGTTGCGCAGGGCGATGGCGACGGCGCGCTTGGCGGCCTTCTGGCCGACGACATACTTATCGAGCTCGGCGACGATCTCGCGGGGCGTCAGCTCGTCGAGTGCGAGCGCCTGGTCTTCGGCAGTGCCGGGGAGGTAGATGGCCATGAGGTACTCCTAAGCCTTCAACTCTTCAATCGTGAATGTCTGGTTGGTATAGATGCAGATGTCGCCGGCGATCTTCATCGCCTTCTCGGCGATCTCGCGTGGGCCCATCTCGGTGTTCTGGTACAGCGCGCGGGCCGCGGCGAGGGCAAAGCTGCCGCCGGAGCCGATGGCGCAGATGCCTTCATCGGGATCGATCACGTCGCCGGTGCCGGAGAGCAGGAAGGTCTGGTTCAGATCCGCTACGACCAGCAGGGCTTCCAATTGGCGAAGCATCTTGTCCGTGCGCCAGTCCTTTGCCAGCTCCACCGCTGCGCGGCCGAGGTTTCCGGCGTACTGTTCCAGCTTTGATTCGAACCGTCCGAAGAGCGAAAACGCGTCGGCGGTCGAGCCCGCAAACCCTGCCAGCACCTTGTCCTGGTACAGGCGGCGGATCTTCTTGGCCGAGTGCTTCAGAACGCTGGACCCCAGGGTGACCTGTCCGTCGGCGGCCATGACCACCTGGTTATTGCGCCGTACGCAGATGACCGTCGTCGACCGGATACGGCCTGCGGAGAGGTCGATCGGATGCCCGATCTGGTGTCCGGTTTGGGCGGAATTTCCTTTGCTTGCAGCGGTTTTACTCACACCTTATTGTACGCCGCCGGCCAGCGCTTCCAGGCCACGCCCTCAGGCATCAAATAAGTGTCAGGCGGCGGGAAAACCGTCAGGACCGTGTGGCTGCGATGGCATACTAGCGGCAGCAAGTCTGAGGTACTTTCGCAATGCGTTTTGCTGGGCTTCCTTTGGTTCAAGCCGTGATGCACCATCCGCGGGTGGCCATCGCCATCGGCGCCGGTTTTGTCGTTGCTGTGGCGGTTGCCGGGTGGCTGGCGCTTCGCCGTAAGCCTTCCCCGGAGGAGTTGGAACGCCGCCGCCGGCAGCATCTGGCCGAGTCTGGAAGGTTGATTGACGGTACCATCGTGGAAGCTACCGGTCCGGAAGAGAGTCCGGATGTGCTGGTTTACAAATACGAGCTTGCCGGCGTCGAATACGAAGCCGCCCAGGACGTTACCCCGCTGCGGGACCGTATCTCTAAAGTCCGCTGGGATCTGCCCGTGAGTATCAAGTACGATCCGCGCAATCCGGGAAACAGCATCGTGCTCGCCGAAAGCTGGAGCGGCTTGCGCGGCAGCGAACGCAACACCGCAGGAGTCGTCTGAGCCATGCATGTCCACGGCAGTCCGACCGGTAAGACACAGCGAGTGCTGCAGCTTTCTCTGCTGCTGACGGCGCTCTATGTGATCGCGACCCTATGGTTCGGCATCCGTGCCCGATCTCTGGCGCTGGTTGGCGAGGCCGGCCACAATGCCAGCGACTTCTTCGCTATCCTGCTCAGCTTTGTGGCTGTCTACTTCCAGGCCAAACCGGCGACGGACGAAAAGACCTTCGGCTATCAGCGCGCCGGCGTTCTGGCCGCCTTCGTTAACGGCATCACGCTGATCGTGATCGCCATCTGGATCGGTCTTGCCGCCGTTGGACGGCTCTACCGGCCGGTCGATGTGCAGCCCGGAATCATGATGACGGTCGCCGCCTTCGGCGTGGTGATGAACGGCGTCATCGCTCTGCTGCTGTGGCGCGTGGGCCGCGATCTGAACTTGCGCTCGGTCTTCCTGCATATGATGGGCGACGCCCTGTCTACGGCTGCCGTTATCGTTGGAGGCGCGGCGATTGAGTGGACTGGTCTGCGCTGGATCGACCCGGTCCTGTCGATTGGCATTGCCGCCATGATCCTGTGGTCGAGTATCGGGATCGTGCGCGAGACTCTGAACATCCTGCTGGAAGGGACGCCGCGCAGTCTTTGCCTGGCCGATGTCCGCGAGGCGATGCGTGACATTCCTGGCGTGCGCGATGTGCACGACCTGCACATCTGGAGCCTGGGCTCACAGAGCTATGCCCTGGCCAGCCACGTTACGGTTGGCGATGTTCCGATGCAGGATCAGGCCGGAATTCTCGATGGTATTCGGGCGGCCTTACGCCGCAACTTCCACATCACCCATACGACGATTCAATTCGAGATGGAGTGCTGCCCGCGCTCGGAAGAGAACTGCTGCACACCTCCGGAAGAAGCGCACCACGAGTGCGATCATACCCACGCGCATTAGGTCGATCCGGACTAAGGTGTATCGGGTGATAAAGGCGATGAGTGGGGCACCCAGAGTATGGCTTGGTCGAAAGCTCATATCAACTAGCAACCAGGAACTAGCAACCAGCAACTAGAGTGGCTGATAATACCGCTCTTTCGGTGCAGCGCAGGCGCGGCACAAGATCTCACCCTCGCCTTCGCCAACCACGAAGCGGTCATAGTTAATGCCTTCACCGCATTGTGCGCAGGCGACGCGCTCTCCCTTGTATCCCGGGAACTCCTTTGGCGGCAGGTACACCGAGACCCACTCCTCGCTGAATAACTCTGCTTCCGGCATCTCGCGATAGGCCAGCATCTGCTGCGCATTCTTCGGCTCGACGTCGGGATAGAGTTCCTTTGCCCGCTGTTTGCTGCTCTCCAGGGCGCAGACGCGAATCGCTTTGTAGCGGTCGTCGCCCAAGGGCAGGGAGAGATCGGCAAAGGTTGCGGCCATCTTGCCGTAGTCCACTGGCTTGAGGGCTCGCTTGCCCAACCGGCAACCGGTGACGACACCGATCGCGTCAGTGGCGCAGCGATCGATCTCGACCCAGGTCACCAGCCGCTTGCGGTCTTTGCCGCGTGGCTCGTCGATACCCAGACGGGCACAGGCCAGCATTGCCATACGCACACCGAGAATCTGCCCGGCACAAAGATGCCCGTGCGCGACCTCAGCCTCCTTGAGCAACTCATCTAGGGTCAACATGGCTTAATGGTGCCGGGTTCCACTGGCAAAATACAAGGTGGTCCTCCAGGGAGCGAAAGTCCTTCTTTCTCCGTATCTTCGCTGGTAGCAAGGTAGGTCCTCTGTGGAAACCGTCCCTAGTTTTCCGCAAACTTTGCGACTAGGGCATTAACCACGGAGTAATATCAACCCTATAAGGGCAGCGGACGCGAGCCGCAGTCAAACACGCGTACGAACGAAAGGAAACAGGATTCACCATGTGGAAACCGAACCAGCCCGGCAACGTGCCCACCTCAACCCCCGAACCAATTCGTCCGACCACGCCAGCGACCGGCTATGAACCGGCAGCGGCGCGGACACCTGCTTCTTCTACTTCTTCTCCTGCTGCCGCCAATACCGGCGAGCAGGCTACGATCGGCAAATCCCTCGTCGTCAAGGGCGAAGTCTCCGGCTCGGAGAGCTTATTCATTGACGGCAAGGTGGAAGGTGCCATCAATCTGCCGGGGAACCGTGTAACGATTGGCCGTAACGGTCAGGTAGCCGCAAACATCAGCGCGCGCGAAATCGTCGTGCTGGGTAAGGTGCGTGGCAATTGCCAGGCCAGTGACCGCGTGGAGATCCGCAGCGAAGGTTCGCTGACCGGCGATGTCATCGCTGCCCGCATCAGCATCGAGGACGGCGCCTTCTTCAAAGGTGGCATCGACATCCGCAAGCCCGGCGGCCAGGATGCCAAGGGTAGCCCGGCCATCGTCGAGAAGGCCGAACCGGTTGCGGCTGAAGCCTAACCCGGATCGTTTCCCAGATCTGCACGGTTGCAATACACAAGAAAGCCCCGCTCTCCGCGGGGCTTTTCGCTCTACCTCTTCGAGGCTCGGAAACGCTCTAGCTGACGCGGCGTTCTTCCAGAATCGAATCGAGTAGACCTGCCAGCGAGTCGGCGCGGTTGCGCACTGTCGTTGAGGTCTCTTCCACGCTGCCCTCAAGCTCCGAGTAGCGTCCGCGTGCCTGTTCCAGCTCATCGGCAATATTCAGTGCGGCCAGAACAGCGACACGCAGGGAATCTACGGTTGCGCCGTGCGAGGCGACAGCGCGCATCTTTGCATCGACCAATGCAGCCAGACGCTCGATGTACTGCGGGTCGGTTCCGCGCAGATTGTAGATCTGCCCGTAGATATCAACACTGACGGCCTGGGGAATTTCTGCCATCGTTCCTCCTACAGCGTTTCAAGCTGTTCGAGCAGCTTCTCCATACGTCCGCGCACGTTCTCGCGTTCGCCCTTCAGGCTATCGACCTGCGTCTGAACGTCCTGGGTTTCCATCTGCTGCAGCTCAAGCTGTTCGCGCAGTGACTGCACCTGCTGCGTGAGTTGCGCGACCTTCGCCTCAGCGGCGGAGCGCTCTTCACGCTCTTTGCGGACAATCTCAACGGCACGGAGCACCTTCTGTTCAAGTGCCTGCAGTTCATCGACGGTTACGGTGGTTGGGGCGGTGCTCATAGCTGAAAATCTACCTCTTCTGGGCGAAGTATAGCCTTCGCGCGGGTGAATATGCGGCTGGAAATCCACAGTCTGGGGAATCTGGCTTGGCACCCCATCTCCACCCGGCGCTGACTGAAAGGAGTTGGATGACGCATCCTACGCTCGCAGTTTTCCGCCAAGTCCTTCCAGCGTTTCAATGATCTCGGTTGACCAGCCCGCCAGTTCTTCGTCGCGCAGCGTGCGATCTTGCGACTGGAAGACAACGCGGGTCAGTAGGGAGTAGTGTCCAGCGGCGACCGCCTTGCCCTTCGCGTCGCGGAAGATCTCCTGCGGAGCCACTCGCAACAGTTCGGCGTTGCCGAGTCCATGAATTGCGGTCTCCACGGCTGCCCATGTCACGGCATCCGGGAAGATAAATGAGAAGTCGCGCTCGACTGCCTGGTAACGCGAAATCTCATGCGCCACCGGAGTGCGTAGCGGGAAGGCGAAGAGCTTCGCCAGATTCACTTCGGCCAGCCACACCGGCTGTCGCAGCTTGCGTTTGGCAGCTTCTGCAGAAGCCAGCTCGCCCAGCACGGCCAGGGTCTGGCCTTCGATGGTGATGATGGCTCCGCGGCCTGGCTCGACCCACGATGGCAGGTTCGTCTGCGCATATACCGGCGCTGTGATGCGGAATCGCGCGAACAGCTTCTCGAGTGCGCCCTTTAGCTCGTAGAAGAGAGCATCGGCCTCGCTTACCACTGCGGTGGCACGGGCTCCGCCGGTTGCTCCCAGCGAGAGGGACGGCTCTTCCACGACCTTTGCCGTCGATCCCGTGAAACGGGTGCCCATCTCGTACAGGCGCACGTCGTTGACATCGCGGTTCAGGTTCGTGGCCAGCATGGTCACCATACCCGGCAGCAGCGAAGGGCGCAGGTTACCGGCCTCTTCATTCAGCGGATTGCCCATCGGCACGCCGCCACCCGCGAAGGTCTGCGAGTCGGCTTCAGAGGCAAAGGTGCTGGAGATCGCCTCAGTAAAACCGGTTGCGAGCAAGGTCGACCGGACTGCCTGCTCTGGAGCCTCGTAGGGCAGCTCCACCACTCCACCGGAGAACGACGGCAGCGTGTTTTCGAAGCGGTTGTAGCCATATACACGAGCGACCTCTTCAATCAGATCGATCTCGCGCTCAAGATCAAGCCGCCACGAGGGCAGCGTTACCGCATAAGCGCTATCGCCGGCAGGAGTCAGGACGCAGCCCAGGGCACGCAGATACTGCTCCACAACACAGGCGGTAATGCCTTTGCCATCGGTTGTGGAGCCAAGCAGGCGCTGTACTTCGCTCACTGCCAACGCAATGGGAGCGCGTTTCGTTGTCTTTGCTTCGATCTCCGGAATCGGAACATCGGTCATGGCTCCGGTCAGGGTGCCGCCGCAGAACTGTATAAGGAGCTTCGAGACCAGGGCATTGGCCGCCGGAGCAGCTGCGATATCGGCACCGCGCTCGAAACGATGCGACGCATCCGTATGCAGACCGTGACGGCGCGAGCTGCGGCGGATGCTCGACGGATCGAACCACGCAGCCTCCACCAGTATGTTCTTGGTCTCTTCCGTGACACGCGAGTCCCAGCCACCCATCACGCCGGCCAGACCAAGTGCCTTCTTTTCGTCGGCGATGACCAGATCATCGGCCTCCAGCACTTTCTCGCTGCCGTCCAGCAGCTTGATGGTCTCGCCCTTGCGGGCGGTGCGCACCACAATGCCGCCTTCGAGCTTATCGAGGTCGAAGACGTGAGTCGGATGGCCCATAGCCAGCCAGGTGTAGTTGGTAATATCGACCGCGTTTGAGATCGGCTTCTGTCCCAGCGCAGCAAAACGCGAGGCGATGTCGCCCTCGGTGGCCTTGACGGTTACGCCTCGGATTACCTGAGCTGTGAAGCGTCCGCACAGGTCCTTCGCCTCAATACGCACCGGGTGAGACTCACCGGCAGAGGGTGAAGGCAGCGTCAGATCCAGCGGCTGCAGCGGAACGTCATAGATAGCGGCTGCTTCACGGGCTACGCCGTAGTGGTTCATCGCATCCACCCGATTGGTGGTGATGTCCATTTCGAACAGAGAGCCGTTGCCGTCATTCAACTCGAAGACACCCTCGACGGCAATGCCGCGCAAGGTCAGGTCATCGGCCAGTTGACGGTCAGAGACAGTGAGCGCAGGAAGGTAGGAGCGGAGCCAGTTGGAGAGGATCTTCATTGCCAGGGTACTGGCAATAGTCTATCGAACCTGAGGCTCTGTTAAAGCCTAGTAATAGTCCGCGCACGACATGTAATAGCCGCACTGGTCACAGATCAGCTTGCACCGGCGGCTGGTAAGGCGCGCTGAGCACGTCGGACAGTACACTTGGTGGTGTTCGCCGGGCAGCGGGCAGCTCTCCGTATCCTCGGCGGCCGTCTCAACCGTTTGTTCAGGTTGCGTCTGCATGGCAGGAGCATACACCTGCAACGCGAAAAAAATCGCAGCATCTAACCCGGTACAAGGAGAAAGAATCGATGGCTATCGCAGATCGCACCGCAACCGCGGTATGGAAGGGTGGACTGAAGGACGGCAGCGGCGTTATCTCGACGCAGAGCGGCGTTCTCAAGGATCAGGAGTACTCGTTCGTCACGCGCTTTGAGAACAAGCCGGGCACCAATCCCGAAGAACTGATCGCTGCCGCCCATGCCGGCTGTTACTCGATGGCTCTCTCAGCCGAGCTGACCAAGAACAACACTCCGCCGGCCTCCATCGATACTACGGCCAAGGTCACCCTCGACATGGTCAACGGCGCCCCCACAGTCAACAAGATCCTGCTTACCGTCAAGGCCAGCATCCCCGGTCTCGATGCCGCGAAGTTCCACGAGATCGCAGACGGCGCCAAGAAGAACTGCCCCATCTCGCGCCTTCTCGCTGCGGCCGAAATTACCCTCGACGCCACTCTTCTGTAAATCAGGCTTAAATAAAAATCCCCGCTCTATTCGGAGCGGGGATTTTTATGCGTTGTTCTTTAGAGCATTTTTCCCTGTTGCGGGGTATCCCGGAAGCGGGTGTGCAGCGGCGTTTTCATTGCGGAAAACGCCCATAGATGCGGAAGCCCTACTCTACACCTACAGGGAAAATGCTCTAGCGAACGCGGACTCCGAAGCTGACACCCGGACGATAGTAGTAGGGCGGAGGCACCGGCCGCACATAGACCGGACGGGGAGCGTAGTAGACAGGTCTCGGTCCGTAGTAGCCATAAGGCCGGTAGCCATAGGGGCGATAGTAGCCGCCATAGTACGGCCGATAATAGGGCGGCGGTACCGGACGGGCCACGACCACTGGCCCACCAATCTGAACACCAACCGCAACCTGGGCTTCGCTCTTCTGCGGAGCGACGATAAACATCGCACCGGCCAGCGCAGCACCTGCAATCCACCTGGAAATCGTCTTCAGAGTACTCATCGCATTTACCTCCTGCGTACATCGGGTTGAACGGGGAACTTCGCTTTGTGTTGCGCGCAACCTTTCAAAAAATCCCGGGTTGCTGTTGTAACCTGCTGATTTCAAATAAGAAAAATGCGGGACGGGTAACTTGCACCCGCCCCGGGTGGAAGATCTTTTAATTAGCGGCGCCCGTAGCCGTACCCATAGCCGTGGTCATGGTCATAGCCGCGTCCGCGATCATGGTCGTAGTCCCGATGGTAGTCGCGGTCGTAGCGGTGTTCGCGCTCCCAGCGCTCGTGCTCCCAGTACTGGTGACGGCGCCAGTCGTCACGTCCGTAGTAGCCGTTGTAATAACCACCGTTGTAGGCATAGGCATACGGATATGCAGGCTCCGCTACAACGACTGGGCCTCCGACCTGCACACCAAACGAGACATGCTGCGCCTCAGCTTTGTGTGAGAGACCGAAGAACATCACGGCAGCCATTGCCGCTCCACCCATCCACTTCGTTGCCGACTTGATCGTATTCATATGCGGTAACCTCCGCCTTACGTTCTGCTCAAACGCGCTTTATCGCGCGTTGTTTCGCGCAACAAACACGGTGGCAACGGGTTGCGAGCAGGCTGTGTCGGATAGATAACAAGAAAGGGAGCCCGAAGGCTCCCTTTCCTGTTATCGGTTTGTGCTGTGTTTAGAAAAGAACTCGTCCGCCGATCTGGATGACGCGTACGCCGCCACCGCTGCCGGTGATCTGGCCGAAGTTCGATGCCGACATTGACGCCGAAGGCCCACCCAGATTGACCAGGTTGAAGACGTTCTGGAATTCGCCGCGAAGCTGGAACTTCACTTCTTCGTAGACATTGAAGCTGCGGAAGAGCGAAGCATCGACATTGCGGTAGCCAGGGACGTCGAGCTGCGCAGGACGCGTGTTGCCCAGCAGACCTCCAGGACCGACACCCGGGCAGCCGGCGTCCGTACCCGGACGGCAGTAGGCCGAAGTATCGAACCACTGCTTCATCTCAGCCACGCGCGAGCTCTGCGGTAAGGTACGGGCAACAGCGCCAGGCTTCAGGCTCGGGCGGTTGTTGCCCAGGCCGGAGAAGTAGTTGTCGTTACCGGTGGTGACGGTGAAGGGCTGGCCGCTGTTCGCAGTCCAGATACCCGTGACAGTCCAGCCGTTCAGTGCTGTACGCACAAGACGGTTGTACTGCGTGAAGTAGTCAGGCTTCCAGACGAAGGACATCGTCATCATGTGACGGCGGTCCTGGTCAGAACGCTGGCGGTATTCCAGTTCGGGGTAGTTGGCATCGACGAACGTGCCGTTCAGGCCGCTCGTGGAGTCGAGTGAGTTGCTCTGCAGAGTCTTGCTCCAGGTGTAATAACCGCTGGCACTGATGTGATGCGTCAGGCGCTGCTCGATCTTCACCTGCAGACCGTTGTAGTTCGAGTTCTGGTTCGAGCGGATGATCCAGACATTGCTGTAGGTTGGGTTTGCGGCCGAAAGGCCGAACTGCGCGTTCAGAGGGCGGCGATTGTTGATGGTCGCACTCGTGTTCGCATACCCGCAGGCCTTGGTGGTATCCGGGATCTTGTGAGCGGTATCTGTAAAGCAGGAGGGGCCGGAGAGTCCGGTGTCCGGGTTGATGTTGAAGATCGGTCCGTTGATGTCGTTGTACAACGGCGACTTGCGATTGAGCGAACCCACGTAGTTTGCGCTCAGGGCGAGGCCATTGCCGAACTGCTGCTGGAAGCCGAAGTTGATCTGGATCGAATATGGCCAGCGGTAGTTCGGATCCATTGCTACGAGTTGGTTGAACGGAAGGAACGATGCTGTGCCGGTTTTGTAATCGAACTGGAGAGATGGATAGGGGTTCGTGCCCGTTGGGAACTCCGTCGGGTCGCCCTGGTACGGATGCGTGAGCGACACCACCTTGGTGTAGCCGCTGTTACGCACGGCGTATGGAGCGTAGTTTGACGGGAACTCCCACTGGTTGCCGGAGATGCCGCCGAAGAACAGCCCGGCTGCTCCATGGAACACCGTCTTGCCCTTGCCGTCCGGGTCCCAGTTGAAGCCGAAGCGAGGCGAAACGTGGTTGAGCGGAGTGAACGCACCGCCATTTGGAACGCCAGGATCGCCCGGGAACTGCATACCTAGCGGAGCCAGTTTCTGCGTCGTTCCGATGATCGATACATTCTGGAATGCGTGTGACTGCGCACCCGGAACGAAGTTCGAGTTCATGTGGCGGTTGTCGGTCGGCGCCAGTTGGATGTCGTAGCGCAGACCGGCGTTCAGCGTCAGGTTCGGCAGAATGCGCCAGTCATCCTGGGCAAACATGCCGTAAGTGAACCAGTTCGCATTTGCGTACAGGCCGGTGTCCTGGCCCATGCTTGAAGGGCGTCCCGAGAGAAAATCAGCCAGAGCGTTGGTCGTGCGTGCAAAGGTGCTGCCGGTCGTGCTCGAGAAACTGAACGATCCATAGTTATTGAGTGAAGTTAGCTGGAAGTCCTTTTCCAGTCCGGCTTCACCACCGAGGTACAGGGAGTGATTGCCGCGGGTCGTCGAAAGAACGTCGCGGACACCATAGACGTTCGCACCGGCCTTGGGTCCAGTGATGGCCTGGGTCAGCGTGAAACCTTCCACGCCACTGATCGAGATCTGCGACAGCGAGGGAGTACCCACAACACCCAGGTCGGAGCCGAAGTCCGCAAGTGTCTGCTTCGAGGGATCTCCCGAGACAGGGTTGCGTCCGCCGTTCTGCCGCGTATAGCTAAGCCAGAACTGGTTGACCGTGCGGCCGCTGACTGTCCAGATATCGCTGATGTTTGCGTTCTGTTGCTTGTTCTTGTAATCAGAGGACGACCACTGCTGCGTGAAGCCGCCCAGGTTAACGTGCAGCTTGTAGTTGAGCAGGAAGTAGTTCAGGGTTACCCGGTGTGCGGGCGTGACCTGGTGATCGGTCTTGATCAGGTACTCTTCGTTTTGCTCCGGTGCGGGTTCGCGTACACGATAGGTGTACTGCGTATCGCCTGTCTGAAATGGAAGCTTCGGTTCCTTCGTGATTGCGTTGCGAATATAGGTCAGCACATTTACGGCGGTCGGATCGCGGAACCTCAGCTTGTTACCGGGTAGCGGCTGTTTGTAGGTTGGGCTGCTGGGATCAGGATCGCAGACCAGGAACTTTTGGTTCGTGTTGTCGAAAGCTGTAGGAGTGTCGCTGCACTTCGTAATATCCGAAGGCATGTTCTCGGAGAAGTCGCCGTTGAGCTGCGCCATGCTCGGCAGGCTGCCGCTGTTCGTTGCTGTTGTACGAAAACGATACACACCGAAGCTGCCGAAGAAGAAGTCCTTGTTCCGGCGAATCGGCCCGCCAAACGTTGCGCCAAAACGATGCTGGTTGTAGTCGCCCTTACTGCTGGAGTTATGAGCGACGGAGTTGAAGTTCTTATCGCGGAAGAATTCGAAGACCGATCCGTGGAAGCTGTTTGAGCCGCTTTTGGTCACAACGCTGACCACAGCTGAGGAGTAACGGCCCAGTTGCGCGCTGTAGTGGTTGGTTACGACGTTGAACTGGCTTACCGCGTCGGGATTCGGCACCTGGTTGCCCGAGTTGCGGAGGCCGGTCATGTTCAGCCCGCCGTCCAGATAGTAGGAGACTTGGCCGACGAAGCCGTCTGTCGATCCGTTCACCAGGACCTTGATCTCCTGGTAGCCCAGGTTGTTGACCGTGTTCACCGACTGTACGCCAGGTACAAGCTGCAGCAGACGGTCAACATTACGGTTTACCAGCGGAAGGTTGTCGATCTGCCGGTTGTCCACAGTTGAGCCCAGGGTCGCAGATCCCAAGTTTACCAGCGGGATTTCAGCCGTCACGTTGATGGTTTCCGCCGTGGCTCCTATCTCCATCTCCAGAGTCAGGCCGGCGTTCTGCATAACGGACAGCTCGATGCCCGACCGCTCCAGCGTCTTGAAGCCGTCGGCCGTCACCGTAATCCTGTATGGGCCAATCGGAAGGAATTCCTCGCGGAAGGAACCATCTTCTTTGGTTTTGCCGACGCGGATGAAGTTGGTTTGCGTTTGCGTGAAGGTAACGGTGGCGTTTGGTACCACCGCACCGGTTTTGTCTGTCACCGTTCCGAACATCGTCGCCGTGCTTAACTGGGCGAAGGCATTCGTCAATCCGGTGCAAAGTAATAGCGCGATGATTAACGCGCAACTACGAACTATTCGCATTCTCTAGCTCTCCCTATGAAGGGTGATCCAGGTCATTTCTGGGGATCACCCACAACGCCTCAGGAGCTCTTTCGGGGCTTCCTTAAGGCCAAAAGCCACGGTCGTCTCTCAGGTCACAACTTGCAAGTGACTCACTGTTTGAAACAGAGTGTTCGCTCCGGTACTGAAGAAAAACGTTTGTCTCAAACATGGGACAAACAATTGGTGGATGACCGGAAGTGCTGATGTGCGCTATGATTGCGGCTTATCAGCAAATGTCCACGGTTGGTCTAGAGCGGGTCTTATGGACGCCTGTCACAGAGGCGGACCGGGAAGAGGTACGCGCTTCGCTGCAGAAGGTGCTAGCCAGCCCGCAGTTCTCCAGCAGCAAGCGCTACCCGGCCTTGCTGAAGTATCTGGTGGAGAAGACGCTCGAAGGTCACGCCGATCAGCTCAAAGAACGGACCATCGGCGTCGAAGTCTTTGGCCGGCCGGCGGACTACGATACCAATACAGATACGGCTGTCCGTTATTCCGCGGGTGAGGTTCGAAAGAGACTTGCTCTCTACCATCACGCCCGCGAAGCTGATCCAATCCACATCGTCCTATCAACGCGGTCCTATGTGCCCGAGTTTCAGCGGCTTGAAGCGGCAGAAAGCGGGGTTGCGCAGGCAAGCCCAGCTCCCATGGACGATCGGGCCTTTGCTGGACTGATAGCGGAGTTGCGATCCGCCGAAAAGTGGAAGCGGACCGCGCTGGCATCCATCTCTCTGCTGTGCCTCCTTATATCAGGGGCGGCCTTTTTATGGATACGCGGCTTTCTGCATAGGGATGCGTTGGCCGGCTTCTGGCGCCCAGTGCTCGAAACGAAGCAGCCGGCTTTGATCTGTCCCGGCGGGGTGGTGTTCTCCGCGGCCTCGCCATCGGGGACAAAGGTAGCCGATCAGTCCATCCCTGATCCGTTTCTCTCCTTTGGAAGT
>JABFXN010000030.1 GCA_013361705.1 Acidobacteriaceae bacterium | reverse complement strand
AGGATCGATGGCGCGGCCATTGGGTAGGATCGCTCCTTTGGGCGGATCGCTGACCACCTGTGCCTGGCCGGCGCAGAGGGAGAAGGCAATACAGAATGCAAACAGAGGAGCGGTGGACGTCTTGCGAATCACGGATTTTTCCTCCCTGCTCATCTGCAGAGTTTGATTGTTTGGATTGGTGTTTGGGGTCGACAGGCCGTAGATCGATTGCGTAGAAATCGTAACAAGTAAAGGTTGCTGCAGAGTTACGTCCTTGGGTGTGAATGGACGCGATACCGTGAGCGAGGGGTTCCGGCGTCCGGCGTGGATCACCTCAGAAGCTCAGACATTGCTGCTTATGGCGTCTTGTCGAACTCGCCCTTCACGGAGAGCTATAGAGCGGGCCTTCAGCCCTCTAAATTTCTCTGGGC
Source organism: Acidobacteriaceae bacterium (assembly GCA_013361705.1). Lineage (GTDB taxonomy): Bacteria > Acidobacteriota > Terriglobia > Terriglobales > Acidobacteriaceae > Terriglobus. Next base: position 14,076 of record JABFXN010000030.1, on the reverse strand, counting down.
CGGATACCTGGGGCGTTGCCCCAGGCTGGTATAGAACGCGCCTTCAGCGCTATGCTGCCCGAGTACATAATGCTCTGGCGAGCGCAGGATTTTCTGTTGACTACGAGCGCTTCGTCCTACGAGTGCGCTTGTGGTGTGCGTGTGAAGCGGTGTAGGTCCACTGGCGGGTTGGGCCTACGTCGACGTGCACGAACTGGGAGCGGGGATAGTAGCCGACGCCGCCGGCTTCGAGCGACAGCGCTGCATCACGCAGCAGCTTTGCGGAGACACCGGAGACGCGAAGGTCGATCGCCTTAGCCTCAATGTGCTGCGAGTGCTCGGCGGCGTTGGTGGTGCCGCTGGCGCGCAGTGCGTCGTTGGTCTCCTTGGAGCGGTAGCCGGAGAGGATGTCGATGACGCCATCGGGCTTGTTCAGCTTGGCCAGCATGGTGTGCAGCACGTCGAAGGTGCGCGGATCGATGGGCGTGACCTGCTGGTTGTGGCTGTCGCACAGGAAGTGGTTCAACTGGTCGAGCGCTTCGGGAATGTAGGTGTCGCCGATGCGATAGACCACGTTGATCATCTCGCCGGTATAGGGATGGGCGAGCTTCAACTCATACTTCTGGCCGTCAGTAGGAACGTCGTCTTCTTCGTCGGGAAGAAGGCCGACTCCCGGCAGGGCCACATTGGCAAAGGCATGCGCCAACGCGTGAAGGCGCGGATGCCGGTGAGATGTCGGCTTCCCTGCATTTGCAAATGGGGTCGTGATGCCCAGAAGGGTGATGGTGGCGAGGGCTGTCAGTTTGCGAGCCGAGACGAGGGACCGAAGAGGCGCAGGCATGTACAGGGGCAAATTAACTGATCTCCAACTGTAGGGTTGCGCGGTACTGAGTCGGAAGCCAGGGACTCAGGGACCCAAATGCGGCTTGCCAATCGTCATTCGCTTTCGTCAATTGTAATTGCCAGGAGGGATGTGTCCAGAGTAGAAACCCGGGAAAAGTTCGGAGTGTGGAAAAAAGGTTCCGAATGAGGGCTTGGTATTCTTGCCGTTTCTCGGGTGTGGTGGGACGAGACCGTCTTTACTTATTCGGTATGGGACCGAAATATATCGGTCGAGAAGCAGATTTCTCCGCCGACCTTCACCCCAACGAAACAAGTTCGTTGGGGCCCCCCGCACGCTACGGAAATGACAAACAAAAAAAGCGGTTCGAGCTTCGCTCGAATGCCCAGGTCCCTCAGGGACCCGGGGCACCCGGTGTAGGGCGACGTCTAATACTGGATGATGTGTGGGGTTGGGTAGGTTAGTGTGCCGTCACTGCGCTGGACCCAGAGGAAGAGGCGCTTCTTGCCGTTGATGGTCGAGCCGACGATGGTGCCGGATCCCCAGAAGCCTTCTCCGTCGGTGCGGGAGATGTCCACGTGATGGCTGTGGATCTCGCCTACCGGTGAGTACTGTGTCCAATCTTCTGTGAATCGCTTCACGGGATAGCCGGAATACTTGCTCGGATTCGCCTTCCAGTTGTCGTCGTTGACGTAAACGCCGTACGCGGTGTCGAAGTCTTTCTTCTCGATCGCGGTTAGAAAGCGGTCGACCTTGTGCTCGGCTGGGAGGTTCGAGAAAAACCAGCCGTGTCCGGCGATGAAGCCGGCGACGAAGAGGATGGCCAGCAGTACCACGAGTACTCCTGCCGCGATCAGAAGGGCTGTCTTGCGCCTTTCTCTCTGCTCATCGTAGACCGGTGCATCCATCAATCCGCTCATGCTCAAATCCCTTTCGCTCTCACTAGATTAGACACCCGCAGAGGTAAATTTGTTCACTCTGGAAGAATCTGCAGCAGGTGGTGGCCCATGTGGGCAATGTAGTCCTCGATCAGGAAGCCGAGAGTCCAGGCGCCGTCCGGCGTGATCCATTCATGAGCGAGATGCGATTTCTGGGTCTGCGCGATGACGTGTACGAGATGCCGGTTGAGTCCCTCCCAGAGGTTCAGGAGATCCTTCCACGGACGTTCCGCATAATGCTGCACGGCGACCCACTCGGTCTGCCTATAGCCGGGCAGATGGATCTCACGATCGATCTGCAGACGGACAAAGCGCTGATGGTTGTTGCAGGCCGAGTCGATCAGGTGGCCGATGATCTGCCGCGGGGACCACTTTCCTGACTCTCGCGGCTGTTGCGACTCCAGGTCAGTTATCTGGCGCAGACGCGGCAGGGCGCTGTCGAGAACCTGGGCAAGATCGTCGGCCAGGTTTTCGGGTTGCAGCAACATGACGTCAGTGGGTTGCGTGTAGGTGGACATGGGTCAGAAGGCTCCTTCCATCAGCTCGCAGGCGGTTTCGTTAAGGTACACCGAGATGACGTCGAAACGGATGACGATGCTATCGCGTACTTTGTCCGGGAAATGCCGTATGTAGGCCGATGCCAGGCGGCGAAGCATTCGTTGCTTGGTGTCATCGACAGCGAACTCCGCCGGTACCAGGTCGCGCTTGCTGCGTGTTTTTACCTCGATGAAGCAGAGTGTCTGGCCCTGCCAGGCGATGAGGTCTACGTCACCGCCGGGAACGCCGGCCCAGCGCCATCGCCGGGCTACGACCGTGTAACCGTGCCGCTGCAGATGCCAGAAGGCAGCATCTTCGCCACGCTCACCGACGCGCAGATGCTTCGGCTGGGAGGGCTGCCGGCCGAGCATCGAAGCAAGCTGTTCCAGCCAGAGCAACGTACGTTGTTGAAGTCCGGGCATCGTGTGAAATCATAAGGGATCGCCGATGCATACCTCCCGGAAATTCATGGCACAGATCATCCTGTGCTTTGCGTGCATTTATCTGATCTGGGGATCGACGTTTCTGGCCATTCACTATGCGGTGATCGATCTGGCTCCGCCGATCATCAGCGGCCTGCGGTACTTCCTGTCGGCTCCGTTCATCTTTCTGCTGTGCTTCTTCAACCGGCAATCGATCCGGATCACCTCGGGCGAGATCTGGCGCTGCGCGATTCTGGGCGCGTTCATGCTGGTGGGCAATAACTGCCTGCTGGTGTGGGCAGAGAAGACGGTGGACTCCGGCTTTGCGGCTATGGTGCTGGCGGCGATTCCGATCTTTATCGCTCTGCTGGATTCTCTGGTCCCCGGCGGTGACGGACTTACCAGGCGTGGCTGGGCAGGACTCTTCCTTGGCTTCGGCGGCTTGATGACGCTGCTGTGGCCGACGGTTCGTCACATCTCGTTCAGCGGGACGGGCAAGGTCTTTGGCAGCGTTCTCTTGCTGGGCGCGGCGTTGAGCTGGGCGATTGGCTCGGTGATGTCGAAGCGATTCAAGATGCAGCGCGATCCTATGGTGTTGGCCGGCTGGCAACTTTTGCTTGGTGGTGGATTGAACCTGGTGATCGCCACAGGGATGGGTTCATGGGCGGAGGCACGATGGACACGGCCCGCGGTGTTGGGGCTGGCGTATCTGACGGTCTTCGGTGCGTTGATCGGGTTTACGGCGTATGTGTGGTTGCTGCATCACGTCTCGGTCGCGAAGGTGGCGACGTATGCGTATGTGAATCCGATTGTGGCGTCGATCCTTGGAATCTGGCTGCTGCACGAGGGGATGGGCGTGTATGAGTGGACTGGGATGTTTGTGATTCTGGCGGCGGTGGCGCTGGTGAATCTGTCGAAGGTGAAGCGGGCGGGGTAGGCGGCTGTGGTGATAGGGTCGGTTGCTCAGAGCATTTCCCTGTAGCTGGGTATCCCAAAGGGAAGTGCAGTGGCGTTTTCATTGCGGAAAACGCCCATAGATGCGGAAGCCCTACACTCCACCTACAGGGAAAATGCGTTATTCCAGTTCCGCCTGCGCTGGGATGGTCTTTGCATCAATCATTACTGTGTTATCAGTCAATCCAGCGCTCGTAGCGGTCAGCTTGATGGCTCCTGCTTTCCTGGACGTGCGAATCACTACCAGAGCCCGGCCCTGGTATAGCTTTCTCCGCTCAGCATGATATGAGTCGGCGTCCTGCCCGTCTCCGTTTCCGACGGCCGCAATCGTGCCGGGGCCGCTGATGGAAAACTGGACTTCCTGTTCGGCATGGGGCTGGAAACGGCCTTGATCGTCAACCGCTTCTACCGTCACAAACGAGAGGTCTTCTCCATCGGCCTGCAGTACCGTCCGGTCTGCTGTGAGCCGTAGTTTGGTTGCATTGCCTGCGGTGGTGAGGATGCTTTGGGCAACTTCGCGGTCACCCCGCACGCCCACGGCCTTCAGCGTGCCCGGGGTATAGGGTATGGAGAAGACCGCCTTGAACTCCTGTTCGCGGCCTGTTGGTTTTTCTCCGATCAGTTTGTCGTTGAGGAATAGCCGCACCTTCTCCGCGCCGGAGTAGACCTCGACCTGCATCTCCTTGCCATCCTGGCCCGACCAGCTCCAGGTGGGAAGCGTAGGAGAGGTGGCCCACATGATGGCGATGATCTTTTTGCCTTCCGGTTCGGGCAGGCGGACGGTCGCGTAGACGCGATCGCCGCCGTTCCAAAGAATGTCGCGATAGTAGGACTGCGGCTTACGGAAGCCGGTCATATCGAGGTCGCCGCAGACCGCGGCGTGCCACGGGTATGGGTGAAAGAAGAACTGCATGGCTGCCTTTGCCATTGGGTCGGACGACCCTTTAGCCATCTCGGCCATCACGTCCACGCCCTTCGCCATTCCTGCGAAGAGTTGGTCGACCATGCCGGTGTTCGCCATCATGCCGCCTGCCTGCTCGGCCATCTTCGCCTGTTCGGGAGTGCCATACTGCCACGCACCGATGCCTGATTCGCCGAGGTAGTCCATGGCGGTCCAGGTGAGGTCTCCGAGAACGTAGGGATTGTCGTGTGTGATTTCCCATAGCGGAAAAGCCTTCGCCGGCCACGATTCGGTGGTCAGCATCAGCCGCGAGGGCAATTGCTCGTGGTCCTTAGCGTAGGTAGGGATCAGGTTGTAGTTGTAGCCGGTGATGTCTAGCTGCGAGAACACAGCCTGTGCCGTGGGCATCGTGGTGGTTCCGGGAAATGCAAGCGTGAGCGGGCGGGTGTTGTCGAGCGCACGCACCTGCTCGGCAAGCTGTTTGGCGAGCGGAGCTCCGCGATCCACTTCGAGCTCGGGAATCTCGTTGCCGATTCCCCAGATCACGATCGAGGGATGATTGCGGTCGCGAAGCACCATGGACGAGATGTCCTGCTTCCACCATTCATCGAAGTTGCTGCCGTAATCGAACTTGACCTTATGCGCCTGCCACACATCGAACGGCTCATCCAGTACTAAAAGGCCGAGCCGATCGCAGGCATCGAGAAACGCCGGCGAAGGAGGGTTATGGGCCGTGCGCACCGCATTCATGCCTGCGGCCTTCATGAGTTGGACCCTGCGCTCCTCCGCGCGATCGAAAGCGGCGGCACCCAGCGGACCGTTGTCGTGATGCACACTGCCGCCGCTGAGTTTGATGGCTTTGCCGTTGAGCAGCAGGCCCTTCTCCGCCGACCATGTGAGGGAGCGAATGCCGAAGGAGGTCGTGACCTGATCGACGATCTTGCCGTCCTTGCGAATCGTGGAAACGGCCCGGTAGAGCGTCGGTGTCTCGGGCGTCCATAACGCAGGATTCGCTACGGCAATCTCCTGCGCTGTCTCGTCCTCTTTGCCGGAGGCGAGATTCAGATTGGAGTGCGCCGTGCCGATGGCTTTGCCGGCCTTGTCGAGCAACGTGGTTTCGACGGTGACTCCGGCGGGTGCGGACGATTCATTCGCGACGCGTGTTTTGATGGAGACTTTGGCGGAGCTGGGCGAGACCTCCGGTGTCGTTACGAAGACACCCCAATGCGCCACATGCGTCGTGTCGGTCACAATGACGTGAACATGCCGGTAGATTCCCGATCCGCTGTACCAGCGGCTGTTTGGTTGCGCCGAATTGTCGACTCGCACGGCAAGTACGTTCATCCCTGAGAGCTTCAGATCGGGTGTGAGGTCGAAGGTGAAGGAGGTGTAGCCGTAGGGATGTGTCCCCAGCTTGTGGCCGTTCAGATAGACCGTGGCATCGCGGTAGACGCCGTCGAACTGAACCGTCACGCGTTTGCCATCCCACTCGCGAGGCGCCGTGAAGGTCTTGCGATACCAACCGACCCCGTTGGGAAAGAAGCCGCCGCCTGTGCCGCTGGGGTTGTCCTTGTCCGGCTTGCTCTCGATGCTCCAGTCATGGGGTAGATCGACGGTGCGCCACGACGAGTCGGCAAAGGATGGATTCTCCGCGCCGGCGGCATCGCCAAGCTGGAACTTCCATCCCGCGTCGGCGGCGAGATCCTGACGCGGCGTCTTTGGAGTTACGGCGGCGGCTGCCGCGGGAACGAGGACAGCAAGGATAACCGCGAGACCGATCTGGCAACGGGACAGGTGATTCATGACGACCTCTTTCTGGCGGTGCGTTTCCGTGTATTCGAGGACTTTGTGACTGGAGCTTCCGGGGCACGCAGACCGAGCAGAAGGATGCGGAGCGTCTCCCGGAAGAGGCGATCGACCGGTTGCCCGTACTCGATCTCGACCTTTCGGCCAAGCGAAGCCAGCCTGCGTTGCGCTCCGATGACCGCGTTCATCACGGCGTGCATGGTCAGCTCCGGATCAAGATCGGCGCGCAGTGAGCCGTCGGCGATCCCGCTACGAATGAGGTCCGTGAAGAACCGGAATGGCTGGGGAGCGATCTGCGATTCAAGCGTAAGCAGCCGATCCACCGGCCAGTCATGCGCATACCGGGCATCGAACTCCGCCAGAAAGCGAACCGCTGCCTGGTTGCCGGAGAGTTCATCGGCCATGAACTCCAGAAACGCGGTGATCACGGCAAGTGCGTTCGGTGCGCCTTCGATGCGCTGCTTCACCTGGATGGCAGCGCCAGCAAGCAATTCGCTGACGAGCTCCCAGGCGATGTCGTCCTTGCTGGAGAAGTACTGATACATGGTCGAAGGCTGCAGACCGCTGGCCAATGTGATCTCCGCCATCGTGATGCGCTCGATGCCTTGCTCAATAAACAGGGACTGGGCTGCGTCCAGAATCCGGCGACGCTGGCGCTCGCGATGGGCGTGGTAGGTGCGGGGTTTTGCCTTCTTTTGCATCGTTTCCCCGGGGTTTAAAATTCGAATGGGTATTTCGAATTTAGAGTAGGGCTACGAATTTATAAGAGAGCGAGAAAAGAAGGCAAGAAGAAACTGTCAGGTGGTTATCCGCGGGTGCGGTCCACGCGAGCCGGATATCTCTGGCGTATCCAAGTAGACACCCCACACTACACCTACAGGGAAATGCTCTAATGCAGCGTGACCTGCTCTAATGTGGCGTGAACTGCTCGAGGTCGTAGATTCCCAGCTCCTTCTCCAAAGCGGCGACCTTATCGACGTAGATGTCGAAGCCATCTCCACCAAACGTCTGGCGCTCTATCTTCTCAAACTGCTCTCCGAGCGAATCGTATTCATGCGGCAAAATGATCTTGTGTAGCTCGGGAAAAAGAATGGTGTCCTCTCGTGCCTCATGAGGAGCGTACATGCGATTGAAGGCTACGAGATCGTTGGCCAGGAGGGAGTGGTCTTCGGGAGTTTTCAAGGATGCTGCTGTCGCCAGGATGCGATCCGTTATGCGTCTTCCGGCTTGATGCTGGTTATAGAGAGTGTTGATAAGGTCGGTCTGCTTTCCAGCCTTGCGAAACCGGGGGAAGAGGTGATCTTCCTCCAGTTTTTCGTGATAGTCCTCTACGAACTTGCGGATGATGGTTGCGCCATCGATCGCGGCCTGCGGAGGAAATTCCTGGTTCGAATGAATCCGGCGAACGATCTCCTCGTAAGCGAGAAGGACCCGCTTCAGAATGCCATGTTCTCGCATGAGGTCTTCATTCGTAGAAACGTTCTCCTCTTCCTTTTCGCGGCATCCGAGTGAACCTATGGGAAGCGCAAGAGCAACGGCCGACGTTAGTGTGGCTACGAATCTGCGGCGGGGAAGGCCGGCGTGTTCAGGAACAGGTTGCAGTTCTAGCTCGCTTTTCGCCATGCCGGTTCGCTCCCCTGTTCGAAGTCTTCGTAAGCCTTTCGCAGGCCCAGTAACACTTCCGCGGTTGTCTCGAACAAGGCTTGAGCCTTTGGGTCGGTGACCTTGGTGACATCTTCACGCGCGTGTTCGGCCGCTTGGGCAAGCAGATCCTTCAGCTTGGCGGTGTGGTGACGTGGATCATTCTCGCTAAATTGCATGCGGTCGGTCATAGGCGCCCTCCGAGTGAACGTGAGATGCGGACCGGGCATGCTCTTGATGCCTCTTTCTGTCCCCGAATTTCAAGGACCTGATGCTGGGTATCCCGGAAAGAGCCCGCAGCGGCGTTTTCATTGAGGAAAACGCCCATAGGTGCACAAGCCCTGCACCACGCCTGCGGGAAAAACGTTCTGTTCCCGGTAGATCAGATCTTGATGAAGATTCGCTTCCGGTAGAGCAGCAGCATGGGAAGGTAGCAGACGCCAACGAACAGAAGAGCGTAGGCCAGCGCCGCGACATAGAGGTTCGGGAAGACCAGAGTCAGCGGATGGAAGAGCCACTGTTGCACGGTCTGGTGACGGCCGGGTAGGCGGATGGCGTCCAGGGTTCCGGCGAAGAACTCTGAGAAGGCGTAGACCGCCAGGGAGTTCGTGCCGAAGACCAGCGCTGGTTCGATGAAGCGCTTCTTTCCTGGGCGGAGGTCGATAACCTGGAAGAAGAACCACAAAGCCAGAAGGCTGAGACCGGCGTTGAAGAGTACGAACGAGCTGGTCCAGAGCCGTTTGTTCAGCGGGAACCAGATGCTCCACAGGCCGCTCAGCGCCAGAAGCGAAACTGAGGCGGTCAGTAGGCCGCGTGCTGTGGCTGAGGTGACGCCTTGGCGGGTGATCCAGATGCCGGTCAGCACACCGAGCAGTGCGGTAGCGAGCGAGGGAACGGAGCTGAGCAGGCCCTCCGGGTCGTAGAAGCCTGCGCGATAAAGATGGCTGGCGGGCAGCAGGTGGCGATCCAGCCACGCCGGGAAGTTGCCGACCGGATCGAGGAAGGGCACATCGACACCCGGCATGCCGAAGCCGGGAACGGGAACCCAGCGGAGCAGGATCCAGTATCCAAGCAGGATCGAGACCGTCACCACGACCAGTGTCCGTGGCTTCGCCTTCAGGTAGAGAAGGGTGGCAACGAAGAAGCAGAGGGCGATCCGTTGCAGCACACCGAAGACCCGGAAGGTGTGCAAGGTGTAGTGCGGAAAGGAGCTCACGGCCAGCCCGAGGGCAAACAGAACCAGCGCTCGCTTCGCCGCCTGCAGGATGATGGTCGAAGACGGGACGCCTTTTCGCACCTTGCCACGAAGGGAGAAGACGATGGAGATGCCCACCATGAACAGAAAGCAGGGGAAGACGACGTCGGCCAGGGTGCAGCCGTTCCAGGGGGCATGGGAGAGAAAGGGGAAGGTGTGGGCTCCGTCGCCGCTGGTGTTCACCATGATCATCAGGGCGATGGTGAGTCCGCGCAAGACATCCAGGGAGGTGAGCCGGGGGGAAGAAGAAGGCGCCTGGCTTTCGTTTCTGACTTCGGAACTGGGCATCGAGGAGGAAAGCGTCATCCGTAACTCTTCCGACGGGATTTTCTGTAACGGACCGTACCGTGCGGTGTACACAAGCGTCGCCAGCACCCGTCAATCTCGTTACAATGTATCTGTCGCCTCTTGCCTTTGGCCAAACGCGTTCACGGATGTCCGTTAATTTCACGGTGAATTGCAGGTGAATAAGGCATTGAGGGGAGTAGGTATGTCTACCGCGAAGCCTGTTGCCGACCCTCCATCCCTAGAACAGCAGCGGCTTCTTGTCTCCCGCATCCTCTCTTCCGCCCTCTTTCGCAAATCGCGCAAGCTTGCAACCTTCCTCCAGTTCATCTGCGAGCAGCAGCAGATGGGGAAGGCTGATTCGATCAACGAGCAGCGTATCGGCACGGAGGTCTTCGGCCGGAATGAGGGATACCACATGGGAGAGGACTCGATTGTCCGCTCCCAGGCGCGCTTCCTGCGGATCCGTCTGCAGGAGTACTTTGCCACCGAGGGCAAGGACGAACCCATCATCCTGACGATTCCAAAAGGAAGCTATGTGCCTGAGTTTCACCTTCGGGAGCTTCCTGCTGAACCGGTACAGGCAGTTGCGACTCTTGTGTCCCACATCGGTTATACGGCGTCAACTCCCAGTGACACGGAGTCGCCTGAACCACCCCCGAAGAGGTCGTCCTTCTGGATCTATGTCGCGGCGGGTTTCGGCGTCGTTGTATGCCTGGCGCTCGGTATCGGCTGGTGGCTGCGGGGAGAGGAGCACCGGCACGCCGGGGTTCCTGTGGAGGTTCGCTTCTGGGCAAGCATCTTCGATTCGCAGCGGACGACCATTCTTGTTCCTGCCGATAGCAGCCTGGTGCTGATGGACGAGCTGATCGGCCGCGAGATTACGTTGTCGGACTACATGAACCGGAAGTACCGCAGCACTGTTCCTCCGCCCGAGATGACCCGGATCTGGAACCAGTTGCTGACGAGTCAATATACGAACGTGGTGGACCTGAGATTGGTCTCAGCGCTGGAGCGTCTGCCTGAGGTTGATCACAGCAAGACGCAGGTTCGTTTTGCGCGGGATGTCAGCGTAAGCGAGCTGAAGCAGAACAATGTCATTCTGATTGGTAGCACACGCGCGAACCCGTGGGTTGATCTCTTCTCCTCCGCCGGGCGTTTCCGCGTGGGCTACGACTCGAACACACATACCAACCTCGTGGAGAATCGTAATCCCGGACCGGGTGAGAAAGCACGTTATGACGAGGCTGCCGATAGCGCCGACCACCTGGCCTACGGAGTGGTCTCCTATCTGCCGAGCCTGGATGGAGAGAGCTCTTCGCTGCTGATCGGGGGAACCAGCAAGGCGGGAACGGAAACAGCTTCGGAGTTTCTCCTGAGTCCGCGGTTTATTGCCTTCCTGCGCACTCTGGATACCAAGGGTGGCGCGTTGCCTCACTTCGAGATCTTGCTTTCAGCGCAAAACCTGAACGGCAATTCCTATCAGCGTACTATCGTCTGTTATCACATTCTGTAGGGTGGGAGCATCCGCCTTCAGCGCTTATCGTGCGTGCCCAAAGACCGCTGAACACCCCATTTGAGCTTCGCTCGGACATCCCATCCATCGATATGCGATGGTTGGGCACCCAGTTCATGGTTATCTCGAACTTCTGCCTGCCTGTTTTCGAGCCTCCATCGAAGCCATGTTCCGCGAACTTTACGAAACGTAGCCGTTTTATTTGAATGGCTTGCGTTCGTATTCACGGTGAAACCCGGCTATCACAGTTAAATACTTTGCCAATCATTTTTTGTGTCTTCGATACTCCCGACACTCGTCTGCTGTAGTTTGCAGCAGACATGGAGGCCGTACATTGAACGACAAAAAGATAAATCTGATAAAGCAGATTCTCCGGCGCATGACACATGCCTCGCTAGGTCTGTGTTTTGTACTTCTGGCATTTCTGAGCGGAGAGCGTTTGCTTGCGCAAGGTATTACGGGAACGATCGCCGGGAATGTGACGGACGCCAGCGGCGCAACCATTGCAGACGCGACCGTAACCGTCACACAGACCGAGACCAACACGATCCGCAAAGTCACCACTTCTGATACCGGAAGCTTCACCGTCACCCAGCTCGCACCCGGGCATTACACCGTCCAGGTCGACCACGCAGGATTCCAGACCTTCCGTCAGTTAGGAATCACACTGGCGATCGACCAGACGATTCAGCTTAGCCCTGTCCTTCCCAATGGAGAGGTCACGCAGACGGTCGAGGTGACCGGCGCCGGCAACACCATCCAGACACAGGACTCGTCGATCGGAACTGTGGTGGAGAGCCAGGCAATCCAGAACACGCCGCTCAACGGCCGCCTTGGCCTGATGGGCCTGATCTCGCTCGCACCTGGCATCCAGGGCGTGGGAGCGCAGGATCAGCTTGCGACCCGCGGCATCACTTTTGCAGCCGGCACCGGCTCTCGTAGCTCCTACGGTGGACTTACCTCCACTCTGGACGGCGTTACCAATCAGGAGGTGACGCTGCAGCGCGCCGAACCTGAGGTACCGTCGCTCGACGCCATCTCGCAGTTCAAGGTGCTCTCGAACGGCGCGCCTGCTGAGTTCGGCCAGCCCGCTGCCCTGATCGTGGTCTCCGCCAGCGGCGCCAACCAGTTCCATGGCGGTGCGCTCGAGTACAACCGCTCCAAAGGTATGGGCGCCAAGGCTTACTTCAGCGGTGCGAATCCGCGGCCGCCGTATCAGCGCAACGAGTTCGGTGCAAACCTCTCGGGCCCGATTCTTATTCCGCACGTCTATAACGGCCGCAACAAGAGCTTCTTCTTCGTGGCGTATGAGGGCTTCCGCCTGACGCAGTCCTACGCTGACAACACGCAGCAGCCGACGGCGCTGATGCGGCAGGGTATCTTCACGGAGTTCTCCGGCAACATCACCAATCCGTCGACCGGGACGGCCTTTGCGAATAAGACCATTCCTACGGCGAATCAGAATGCTGTTTCTCTGAAGTTGCTGAGCCTTCTCTATCCGAATCCGACGACCTCGGGTACGGGCGTTAATACCTACGAGCAGGTGCAGACGACCTCTACCGCAAGCCGTGTCTCGGTCCGGCTTGATCATCAGCTCACCGCAAACGATCAGCTCCGCTTTACCTTCCTGCGCGCGTTCTATGGCCCCAGTCCGACGAACGGTTCCACTATCCTGCAGGGCGGCAATGCACAGGACGGCGAGCACAACATGAACATCATTCTGGGATGGACCCACGTGTTCTCTCCCAATCTGCTGCTCGATACCTACGGTTCGTTCTTCCATCTGCCGATCTATCGCACACCGCAGAACTACAAGACGGACTTCTCCAGCAACATTCCTGGTCTGGGAACCGGTCTGATTCAGGGGGCGCCGCAGATCACCATCACCAACATCCAGGGCGTCAGCGAATCTGGATCGAAGGATCTGGAGCAGGTTGGCCAGATCGGTACATCGCTGACCAAGATTGCGGGGAGCCACACCATCAAGGGCGGTTTCTCGTATCTGTATGACAACCACTGGAACATCTCCGCGACCAGTCCGCAGCGTGGTTCGTTCCGTTTCACCGGCCAGTATTCGGGCAATGCCTTTGCGGACTTTCTGCTGGGCTATCCGGTTACGGCAGTCAAGCCCGTACCGAACGACTATGTGAAGCGCGATATCTCCGCCCAGTACGCGGCTTATATCCAGGATGACTGGAAGATCCTGCGGAACCTCACCATCAATGCCGGTCTGCGCTATGATCTGCAATTGTTCAGCGACAACCTCTATCGCAACACCGCTCTTTATATTCCCAACCTGAAGCAGGTTGTGGTCTTCGGCAATTCGTATCCGTCGGCGGCTATCCCGAGCTTCCTGACCTCTATTCCGATCACGCTGTCGAGCACGGCCAATCTGCCAAACAACGTCTTCAGCTATCTGGGCCAGAACAAGAAGAACTTCGCTCCGCGTCTTGGCTTTGCGTATGAGGTAAAGCCGAATACGGTGCTGCGCGGCGCCTTCGGTATCTACTACAACCTGCTACCGGCCTCGTATATCACCACGGCCCCGTTTGCCAACCTGCCGTTCTCGGGCTCGCAGACCTTCAACAACTCGTCGGGGTCGACGCCGTCGTTCTCAATGTCGAATGCGTTCTCCGGAACCGGAAGCTTCGCGGCCAATCCGTCTGTGCTGGCGCAGGCTTCGACGACGACACCCTACACCGAGCAGTACAACCTCGCCCTGGAACATCAGTTCGCCGGGAACTGGACGGTTCGCGTTGGTTATGCCGGACAGCACAACCTCAAGCAGAACAACTATGGCGGATCGGGCAACTACGCTCCGAACATCAACCTGCCGTCGAATCCGGTGCTCATCAAGAACGGTTCGGTGACGGCGCAGAGCCTAAACCTGGTGCAGCCGTTCTCGACCATCAGTCTGAACATGGCTCCCATCTTCCACCGCACGATGAATGCGTTGCAGGTTGGCGCTCATCGTGCGTATCACAATGGCATGGCCTTCGGC
>JABFXN010000344.1 GCA_013361705.1 Acidobacteriaceae bacterium | reverse complement strand
GCGCTCGTCTATCACCAGCTACAACGGCAGGCGGAGTTGTTGGCGTATATGGATCAGTACAAGCTGTTTGCGTATGTGCTGCTCGGGGTGTTGCCGCTGGTGCTGTTGTTGAAGCGTCCTCCGAAGCATATTGGCAAGGTGGAGCTGGACGCGCACTAAGGGTGCGATCGATTGTATTGAGAGAATCGATAGAGAAGCAGATTTCTCTGTTCCGCGCTCAAACATCAGTGATTCGCAGTCTTCCAGGCGTTGCGCGATTTTTGTTCGCGCAACGCGCGAATGCCTTGCTTAAGGGGACGGCTTCAGCCGTCCCGTATCGGCATCAGCAAAGAACGCGGCTTTAGCCGCTGAGGTCAATCATTCAGGTCAAGTGCCCTCAGCGGCTAAAGCCGCAAATCTGTCAAGTACTGTTTCGGCTCGGCTGAAGCCGTGCCCTTAAGCAGGACAATCGCGCGTAGCGCGATGCTCAAATCTTCGCGGCTTCACCGCGAAAAATCGATAGCAAACCAAATTTACCCGCTTCGCTAACGCTCAAAAAAACAAGACGGGTTGAGCTGGACGCTCATTGACCAAACATGGCGAGAAGGGCGGCTTCATCAATCACCTTCACGCCGAGCTCGTTGGCCTTGTCCAGTTTCGACCCCGCCTCATCTCCTGCGACGACATAGGTTGTTTTCTTGCTGACCGAGCCTGAGACTTTTCCTCCGGCTGCTTCAATCATCGTCTTCGCATCTTCACGCTTGAGTGTAGGCAGCGTGCCGGTGAGTACGAAGGTCATGCCTTCGAGCTGGGAGGTCTTCTGCCGCTTCTCCGCGGTAAAGCTGAAGCCCAGCTTATGCAGACGCTCTACGAGCTGACGATTCTTGGGCCCGGCGAAGAACTCATGGATGGCCTCCGCGACCTTGGGACCGATCTCCGGCACGCGCTGCAGCTCCTCTTCCGTGGCATCCATCAATGCCTGCATCGCTTCGTAGTCCTGTCCCCGCGAGGCAAACTCTTCGGCCAGCAGTTGTGCGGTGCGCTCGCCGACATGACGAATCCCCAAACCCAGAAGGACACGCCACAGCGGATTCTTCTTCGATCGTTCGATCTCATCCAGAAGTGTCTGTGCTGACTTCTTACCGACGCGCTCCAACGTGAGCAACTGATCCATCGTCAGCGTGTACAGATCGGCGACGGAATGGATCAGCGCCTTGCGTGCGACTGGTTCCGCTGCCTCTTCCTCGCCTTCAGAAGGAGCGATCTCCGCCTGACCGAGTAGCTGCGCGACAAGCGCATCTCCAAGGCCTTCGATATTCATCACGCCGCGCGATGCGAAGTGCAGCAACTCTTCGCGCAGGCGTGCCGGACAACTGGCATTGACGCAGCGCCAGTCAACCTCGCCTTCCTCGCGGACGACAGGCTCGCCGCAGACTGGGCAGTGCTTAGGAAACTCAATCTCCTCGGTTCCGCGGGGATGGCTCTCGTCCACCTTCACGATCTTTGGAATCACATCGCCGCCACGCTCGACCTGCACCCAATCGCCGATCCGTACACCGAGTCTCTGGATCTCGTCGGCATTGTGCAACGTTGCATTACTAACGGTGGTGCCGCCGATGAAGACAGGCGTCAGACGCGCGACCGGAGTCAGCTTGCCGGTACGTCCTACCTGGAAGCCCACGCCCTTCAACTGCGTCACTCCTGCGCGAGCCGCAAACTTATAGGCGATCGCCCACCGCGGAGCCTTGCCGGTAAATCCCAGCCGCGCCTGCTGTGCGGTCGAGTTGACCTTTACGACGACACCATCGATCTCATAGCCAAGATCGTCGCGTTGGGTCTCCGCCTTTTCAATGAACTTCAGAACCGTATCGATGGTCTTCGCGGAGGATCCATGCATGTTCACGCGGAACCCCGCGGTCTTCAGCGCATCGAGCGTCTCCTGCTGGCCCTGCAGAAGTGTCTCGCCGTCGCGCAACAGGAAGTAGGCGTAGAAGTCGAGCCGCCGCTGGGCGACGATGTTTGGTTCCAGTGTGCGGATGGTGCCGGCGGCGGCATTGCGTGGGTTAGCCTTCACTGGCAGACCCGCGGCAGCGGCCTCTTCGTTCATCTTCTGGAAGGCGGCCTGCGGCATCACCACTTCGCCGCGGACTTCGAATTCCTGTGGCATACTGGCCTTCTTCAGCTTCGCGGCAGAGACGGCGAGCGGTACGCTGCGAATGGTGCGGACATTGGTTGTGACATCTTCACCCGTCGTACCGTCGCCGCGTGTGAGGCCGCGCCGCAGTATGGAGGCTCCATTCGCGGAAGCTCCGTAATGCAGAGCCAGCGAGAGGCCGTCGAGCTTCAGCTCGCAGACGAACTCGACTGTCTCGCCTGCAGGCAGTGCGGCATGTACACGGTCGGCCCATGCGCGCAGCTCAGCCTCGTTGTAGGCGTTATCGAGCGAGAGCATGGGGCGCGAGTGCGCCACCTTGGCAAAACCCTCTTTTGGGCGGCCACCGACCCGCTGTGTCGGAGAGTCAGGCGTGATCAGCTCCGGATGCTCGGCTTCCAGAGCCTTCAACTGGTTCATCAGTGTGTCGTACTCAGCGTCTTCGATCTCAGGGGAGTCTTCGACGTAGTACAGGTATTCGTGATGACGCAGCGTCTCACGCAGCGATTCGATCTTGGCTTCGATATGGGATTCAACACTCATGCCATTCGCATGATAGAACGGCCGCTTATCTAAATTCCTGTCCGCCGGAAGGACGTTTCATCCTACAATCGCTTCGCACAAAGAAAGGCGCCTATGACTGAAGCTACAGTTCCCACCCTAGAGCCAGGACTTTCGCAGATTCAGCGGGTGATCTACACCTTCACCGCTCCGTCAAAGACCTTTACCGATGTTCTCAAGCACAGCCGCAACGTGCTGTTGCCTATTCTGCTGATCTTTATCGGCTCCTACATCTTTACTTTCAGTGCTGCGACCCGTGTCGGGTATGACGCCTTGGCTGAAAGCGCCATCAAAGCCAATCCGAAGATGGAAGAACGGGTCCAGGGCATGACTGCCGAACAGGTCGCGACGGTTCAAAAGCAGCAAATGATCGGCATGAAGATCACCGTCTATTCCTTCCCGGGCGTGAGGATCCTCTTTGGTGCGTTATTTACGCTCTTCTTTTGGGGGACTGTGAACTTCGGGTTCGGAGGCGAAGCCACCTACGGCCGCCTCTTCGCCGTAATGATGTATGGCTCTCTGATCGCTGTTATGAAGTTCCTGCTGGCCGCACTCATGTTGTGGGTGACAGATCCGCCGGAGATCTTTACCTTTCAGGATCCTGTCGGTACCAACATTGGCTATTACCTTGATCGTCACAGCGGTCCTCTCTACGCCCTGCTGACCTCGATCGACATCTTCGAGATCTGGGAATACATCGTTCTCGGAATCGGCTGCGCCATCGTTGCAAAGCTGCCGATTCGTAAAGGGATCGTTGCAGTCTTTATCTGGTGGGTGCTGGTCGCACTGATGAAGGTTGGTTTCGCCGCGGCCTTCAGTTGAAGCGAATGTCCCAAATGTTGTCATCCTGAGCGTACAGGGTCCCTAGCAAGCAAAGCTGGCTGGGGTGAAGTAGCGAAGGATCTGCTTTTTATCGTCCAGGCTGTGGCAGGAAAGTGCTGACGTTCGGGATGACAAACGAAGGTGGTCACTACAAAAAGCAGAAAGCCGCGAGATCACTCTCGCGGCTTTTGCTTTTACTTTTATGAAAACTACTCAGACCACTTCTTGAAGACCAGCGAACCATTGGTTCCACCGAATCCGAAAGAGTTCGACAGGGCGTAGTCGATCTCTACGGGCTGCGGTTTTCCGGGAACGTAGTTCAGCTTGCACTCCGGGTCCACGTTTTCGAGATTCATGGTCGGGGGAGCGATGCTCTTCTGCATGGCCATGATGTTGATGCCTGCTTCCAGACCGCCGGCGCCGCCCAGAAGGTGGCCCGTCATTGACTTGGTGGAGCTGACCAGCAGTTTGTGGCCTAGCGCATGCTCGCCGAAGAGGTTCTCGATTCCCTTGGACTCCAGGGCATCCCCCAGCGGCGTGCTGGTGGCGTGTGCGTTCAGGTAGGCAACCTGCTCCGGCTTGATGCCTGCCCACTTCAGTGCATTGGCCATGGCGCGGTAGCATCCTTCGCCCTCGGGAGCCATACCAGTCATGTGGTAGGCGTCCGAGCTCATGCCGTAGCCGACAACCTCGGCCAGGATGGTGGCTCCGCGCTTCTTGGCGAATTCCAGCTCTTCCAGGATCAGGATGCCCGCGCCTTCGCCCACCACAAAGCCGTCGCGGTCCTTGTCCCAGGGCCGGCAGGCGTGTGTCGGGTCGTCGTTGCGAGTGGAGAGCGCCTTCATCGCGGCAAAGCCACCCACGCCCATCGGAGTAATGGCTGCTTCGGCGACACCTGCGATCATCGCATCGGCATCGCCGCGTTCGATGATGCGGTACGCGTCGCCGATGGAGTGCGCGCTGGTGGTGCAGGCCGTGGCTGTGGCTTCGTTCGGTCCCTTGGCTCCAAAACGGATGGAGACATGTCCTGCGGCCAGGTTCACGATGGAAGCCGGAATGAAGAAGGGCGAGATCTTGCGTGGACCGCCCTGCATCAGGTTGGTGTGCTCCCGTTCGATGACATCGAAACCGCCGATGCCCGAGCCGATATGCACGCCCACCATCTCGGCGTTTTCGGGGGTGATCTTCAACCCGCTCTGTTGCATCGCCTCGTCTGCGGCGGCGATGGCAAAGTGGATGAAGCGGCCCATCTTGCGGGCCTCTTTTTTATCGATGAACTTGTACGGATCGAAATCCTTGACCTCGGCGGCAAAGCGGACGGGGTGGCCTTCCAGAGGGAATGCCGTAATCTCCGCCATACCGCTCTTGCCGGCCATCAGTCCGTCCCAAACCTCTGCGGCCGTATTACCGACACCGCAGATCAGGCCCAGGCCTGTTACAACGACACGACGCTTTTCCACGTGATTCCTTTGGTTACTTCTTCGAGTGCGACTCGATGTACTCGATCGCGTCCTTTACGGTCTTGATCTTCTCGGCGTCCTCATCCGGAATCTGGATGTCGAAGGCTTCCTCAAACTGCATGACCAGCTCGACGACGTCCAGGGAGTCGGCGCCCAGGTCTTCCTGGAAGCTCGCACCGGGGGTCACCTCGGCCTCGTCCACCTGAAGCTGCTCAACAATGATTGATTTCACCTTTTCTGAAACATCTGCCATGAGTTTGGGTCTCCTGTCTTCCCTCTATGAATCTCGGTACTGCACAAACCTGATGCGTTCTGCGACCGTACGCGGCCAATTTCCGCGAAATCTTAGGATACGAAACGCCCTGTTGAGTGTAAAACAACCGGGTGCAAAGGAAAACGAACCGGGTTAAAACGGTTCCTCTTCGGATGCGGCGAGCAGGGGGGCCATGTTTCCCAATTCCGGGAATGGAATCTCGTCTCCGTCACCCAGGTTGCCTGCATCCATCTCGACCTCCCGCAGGGTCCGGTTGATGGCCCGGGTACGGACATTCAGGCTTTCGATGGTGTTCTGCACCGTGCTGACCTGCTTTTCCATCTTCGACATCAGGTCGCCGAACTTGCTGAATTCGCTGCGCGTCTTCGAGAGCACCTTCCAGACGTCGTCGCCCTTTTCCTGGATGGCGAGCATGCGGAAGCCCATCTGGAAGCTGGTCAGAATGGCGGAGAGGGTACTCGGGCCGGCAATGGTGACGTTGCACCTGGACTGAATCTCCGCCTGCAGGCCGTCACGGCGCATCACCTCGGCGTAGAGGCCCTCCGTCGGCAGGAACATAATGGCGTGCGGTGTGGTCACCGGCGGCTGGATGTACTTGTCGCAGATCCGTTTGCCTTCGGTCCGGATGGCAGCCTCAAAGGCGCGACCGGCGGTGTGAACCTCTTCCGGATTTCCGCGCTCGTAGGCAGCTTCCAGGCGCTCCCAGTCCTCACGCGGGAACTTGGCGTCGATCGGCAGCAGCGTCTCACCCTGGGGGCTGGGGAAGCGGACGGCGTACTCGACGACTTCGAGGCTGTTTGCCTTCACTCGTGCATTTTGCAGGTACTGGCTTGGGGCCAGCATCTGCTCCAGCAGCATGCCGAGCTGGACTTCGGCGAAGCCGCCGCGTGACTTCACGTTGGTAAAGATCCGGCTCAGGTCGTCCACGCCTTCGGAGAGCTTGGACATCTCACCCAGCCCGGCGTGTACCTTGGTCAATTGGTCCGTGACCTGTCCAAAGCTTTCGGTCAGGCGGGTTTGCAGCGTGGCATGCAGCTTTTCGTCCACGGTCTGCCGCATCTCTTCCAGCTTGGCGGCGTTGTCGCGGTTCAGCTTGTCCAGATGCTGGGTGTTGCTCGTGCTCAGATCGTTCAGCTTGGAGTTCAGGCTCTCGCGCAGGGTGGTAGCCTGCTGGTGCTGCGCCTCGGCGAACTGGCCAAGCCGGTTCTGCAGGAAGTCCATCTGCAGGTTCATCGCCTTCTGCAGGTCTACAGCGGAGCTTTTGTTGTCGGCGCGGAAGCTGTCCAGGCCGCCGGTCAGAACGGTGCTGAGCTTGGAGATGCTGTCAGTCACCTCGATACGCAGTTCGCTGGCGGCTTTGGCATTGGCCTCCAGGGTGCGTAAGGTCGTTTCCTGGGCCTCCCGCCGGGCGTCACTGAATCCGTTGCGGAGAGCCGTCTCCAAGGCGTCAGTCTTCGTTGTGAGCCGCGATATCTGCTCTGGATCGACGGCGGGGCCCTGTTTGCGCAGCAGCAGCGCGAGTACCAGTAACAACGTCAAGCCTTCCAGCGCCGCCAGAGCAATCAGCATTTCGTTTTTCCTTCGCCTTCAGGCTACCATTATTCTGCCGTAAATCCTGATGAGGAAATCAGGTACGAATCCCGGAAAATACCTCCATTTCCGAGAGAGTATGGGAGATAAAAGAAGCGCATGTCCGAGAAAAGACGCTTGGAGAAGGTACGTTGCTCGTGGGCCGGTTCTGATCCGTTGATGCAGGAGTATCACGATAAGGAGTGGGGGCGTCCGGAGCGGGACAGCCGCGCCATGTGGGAGTGCCTGATGCTGGAAGGCTTTCAGGCTGGCCTCTCCTGGCAGACCATCCTTCGCCGCCGCGAAGGCTTCCGCCGTGCGTTCAAGGACTTCGATCCTGTAAAGGTGGCGAAGTACACGGAGAAAGATATCGAGCGCCTGATGCAGGACGAGGGCATTATCCGCGCTCGCGCCAAGATTGTGGCCACCATCGACGGCGCGAAGATCTTCCTCGCGATGGAAAAGAACGGAGACGACTTCGGGAAGCACTACTGGAAGCTGGCAGGAGGAAAGCCAACGGTCAATCGCACCGGCCATGTCCCGGCGCAGACGGCGGCTTCGGAGTTGATCTCAAAGGATCTTCGCAAGCGTGGCTTCAAGTTTGTCGGGCCTGTGATTGTGTATGCCTGGATGCAGGCCATAGGCATGGTCGACGACCATGCTGCACATTGCTTTAGGGCGTAAAAGAAACCTGGGTCAGGCAAGGACCGGGTGCCCCAGGTCCCAAGGGGACCTGGGTATTCGAGCGTAGCTCGAACCGCTTTTGGGTTAGTGCTTTACCGCGGTCTTGAAATCTGCGCTCTGGAAAGTAAAGGCCGGGCCCATGTCCCCGAGGGACACCACCCCAACGAACAAGTTCGTCGGGGACCCCGGACCTGGGGCACCCAGAGCATGGGCTCCACGATCTTCTTAGGCTCCGGCCAGAATCTTGTCTGCGATGCGGGTTCCCTGTAGCGCCGCCTTTACGTTATGCGTTCGAATCACATGCGTTCCGGAGAGAATCGCTGCCGTATGCAACGCGACCGTCGCAAACTCTCGGTCCCGCAATTCGCCACCCAGAAAGCCTTTGCGTGACGCGCCGGCCATGATCGGTAGGCCAAGTTCTTTCAGGCTTTCCAGTCCTGCGATCAAGGTGAAGTTCTCTTCTCCGCGTTTGCCGAAGCCGAAGCCGGGATCGACGATCAAGTGCTCGCGCGCAATACCGCTCTCTTCGACACGCTCCTGTAGCTCACGAAAGACGGTCGGCACAATCTCCGTCATCGGCGGCAGCGTCGCCCATTCTGACGGCTTGCCGCGTGTGTGCATCAGAACGACGCCGCAGCCCAGCGCGCGGCAGATGGCTGCCATCTCCGGATCCCACAGCAGGCCGGAGACATCGTTCACAATCTCCGCTCCGGCTTCGACGGCCAACCGTGCGGTCGATGCGCGATAGGAATCGATGCTCACAATTGCGGCTGTCTTAGCCAACGCCTCGATGACCGGGAGAACGCGGCCTTGTTCTTCTTCCCCTCTGACCTCGCCCGCACCGCCAGGACGTGTCGATTCGCCGCCAAGGTCGAGGATGTCCGCGCCCTCATCCAGCAGGCGCAGGCCATGCGCTACCGGATCGTAGTGGCCTCCGTCGCTGAAAGAGTCGGGTGTGGCGTTCACGATCCCCATCACCAGCGTGCGCTCTCCGAGTGACAGTTGGCGTGAGCGCAGTTGCCAGAGAAAACGATCTCTTCGTGCAAAGCCCATCGATGCCGATGCTACACTCCGCCCATGCGATTGAGTGGAAAGAAGACCTTGCGGCAGCTTTGCGCTGTCGTGACACTGGCTGCTGTCAGTCTGCCCGGGTTTGCTGCTGACAAAAAGGCATCGCGCAAACCAACGCTGGCGCAGCAGGTCACTGCCATCCTTGCCGATCCGGCAGTCAGCCGCGCGCACTGGGGCGTTTATGTCTCCACTCTCGATGGCAAGCCGGTCTATGGACTGAATGATGGGCAGTACTTTGTCCCGGCCTCGAATAACAAGGTCTTTACGACGGCTACGGCGATGGCATTACTCGGGCCGCAGAAGACCTTCACGACGCGTATTACGGCAGAAGGAATCTATGCGACCCCCTCTGCATTGGCGGGTAACCTGGTGCTGGTCGGTGGCGGCGATCCGAATCTCTCCGGCCGCAGCTTTCCGTATCTCTCTCCTTCCCAGCGTCCCAAGCCCGCTCCGCCCGCCGCCGATCCTCTGCAGTACCTGGCGCAAATGGCTGACCAGGTCGCAGCAAGCGGGTTGAAGGTGATCAATGGCGATATCGTCGGCGATGACACCCTCTTTCCCTGGGATCCATATCCGGAGGACTGGGCGATCGATGACACCGTTGGCGATGATGGATCGCCCGTCAGCGCTTTGACCATCAACGACAACCGCATCGATGTCACCATCACGCCCGCGACCGATCCTGGCAAGCCCGCAACGGCAAGCTTTCTTCCTGCGGTGCCGTACTACGCGCTGGAACTGCACATCACCACCGGCGCTCCCGGCTCTGCGACACGGATCGCTTCAGAGCGAGATCTTGGTTCCAGGACAGTGCGTCTGAGTGGAACAATTCCCTCTGACGCAAAACCCTATATCGAGTCACTGGCGATTCACGATCCGGCGGAGTTTGCTGCGCTTGCTCTGAAGCAGCTTCTTGAAGCTCGCGGTATCGAGGTGACCGGTAAAGCTGTTGCGCGTCACCGCTTTCCGATCTCACCGGCGCCGAAGAACTTTCTCGCTGCCTCACATGAACCGCTGACTCTCGGCGCGCCAAAACCCGATGCAGAGCCGGCCGGTAAGGTTCTGGCGACCCACGCCTCGGTACCGTTGATCGATGCTTTGTTGTGGACCAATAAGATCTCTCAGAATCTGCATGCCGAGCTTTTCCTGCATCATCTCGGCGTGGCCTATGGCAATGAAGGCTCAACGGTCGAGGGTGCGCGTGTCATCCGGAGCTTCGTGACGACGCGCGCCGGTGTCGATCCGGATGACTTCGTTCTCTTCGATGGAAGTGGACTCTCCGGCCACGATCTCATTACGCCACGGGCGCTCGGCAAATTGCTGAGCTACGCGGCTACGCAGTCGTGGTTTGCTGAGTGGAAGAGGACGCTGCCGATTGGTGGAGAAGACGGTACGTTGGCTGCCCGCTTCCCCAATGCGCCGATGAAGGATCATCTCTATGCGAAGACGGGGACCTTGTCCGAGGCGCGTGCTCTATCGGGATATGTCGATACAGCCGGTGGGAAGACGTGGATCTTCTCCGTGATGGTCAGCACGCATTATCCGCGCACCAATGCTGATCGGGATGCTATGGATAAGATCGTCACGGCGATTGCCGCCGCGAACTAGATCCTGGCTTCATGCGCTCCTCTGCCAACCCCTGCTTCGTTGTAGCGAAGATGGCATCTCCCGCTGGTACCAGCCTCTGGTGCATTTGTATAAACTCGAATTTTCACGGAGAAACCTCTGCCCCATGAAGCAAGCGCTCGCCCTCTCTCTTCTTGCCGGAACGCTGGCTGCCCAAACCGTAACCACCAAGCCATTGCCTCCTGCGGTCGAAGCAGCGGAGAACACTGTCTCGGCTGACTCGATTCGCGCCTTCGATCAGTTCCTTGCTGATGACCTGTTGGAGGGCCGCTATCCCGGCCAGCGCGGCGGCGAGCTGGCCGCGAAGTTTATTGCGACACAATTCGCCAGCTACGGTCTTCGTCCAGGCGGCGACAACGGCACCTACTTCCAGCAGGTGGACTTCACCAGTGTTAAGTCCGACCCGGCGAAGACGAGCTTTACTCTTGTCCCAAAATCTGGCGCTCCCATACTGTTGCGTTTCGCGGAGGACTTCGTCGTCTTCAATTCGAAGCTTGAGCCGGAGGCGGCGATCGATGCGCCAATCGTCTGGGTGGGGTATGGCGTCACCGCGCCTGAGTACAAGTGGGACGACTATAAGGGCGTAGATGTAAAGGGAAAGGTGATTCTTTGCATCGTCAACGATCCTCCGTCCGATGATCCGAAGTTCTTCGGCGGCAAGGGCATGACCTACTACGGCCGCTGGACCTACAAGTTTGAGCATGCCGCGGAGATGGGCGCTGTCGGAGCGTTGATCATTCATCGCACCGATCTGGCGAGCTACGGGTGGGATGTTGTCCGCAACTCCAACACCTCGGAGAAGACCTTCCTGACTCAAGACAAAGACCCCAAACTTTCGGCGGCGTCGTGGATCCAGCTCGATATTGCGAAGAAGCTTTTTGAGTCAGCCGGCACAACGCTGGACGCCGAATTTGCCGCCGCGGCGAAGTCGGGCTTCCAGGCGCGAGAGCTTCCGGTCTCGCTGAAGGCGACGGTGGTGAGCTCTGTCCGTCACTTCCAATCGCCAAATGTGATCGGCATCTATGCCGGGGTGCTGCGCACAGCTCAGGACCAGGCGGTGGTCTACTCGGCGCATTACGACCATCTGGGCGTAAAGGCTGACGCAAAACCCGGTGAGGACGCGATCTTCAATGGCGCTGCGGATAACGGCACGGGGACGGCCATGTTGCTGGAGATCGCGCGTGCGGTTACGTCTTCGAAGGTGTTGCCGCCGCACTCCATGGTCTTCGCGGCGGTGACGGCGGAGGAGCAGGGGCTTCTGGGATCGCTGTATCTGGCCCAGCATCCTCCTGTCCCACTTGGGCAGATCAACCTGAATCTGAACTTTGACGAGATTCTGCCGTTGGGGATGGGCTCAGAGCTTCACGCGGGCGGTGTGCAACGCACCAGCTTTTATTCCACGATGGAGGCGGCTGGAAAGAAGTTCGGATATACGATCCCGGCACCGCGGCCTGATGTAAGCGGCGGCTACTACCGCTCCGATCACTTCTCTTTCGCGCATGCGGGAGTACCGGCCTTTTCGCTCGGCCAGGGTGGAACGTACAAGGGGCATGACAAGGATTGGGGACGAAAGCAGGCTGAGCTTTTCAATCAGAACGACTATCACAACGTGAGTGACAATTTTCGTCCTGAGTGGGACTTCAGCGGGTTGGCGAACCTGTGCCGGCTGGGGATTGAGCTGGGTTTTGTGTCGCTGACGCAGCCGCCGATTACCTGGAATCCGGGCGATGAGTTTGAGGCGGCGCGGAAGCAAAGCTTAAGCAAATGAATGATTGAAGAATTGAATGATTGAATAAGGTTCTCGATTGTTCTAACTGCATTTCGGGCAAGTGAAAGGCCCCGGATCTCCGGGGCCTTCTGATTTATTCAATCATTCCTTCATTCAATTATTTGATTTGTTCTACGCGAACTGCTCGAGGAAGCGCATGTCGCCGGAGTAGAACTGGCCGATGTCGCCTACGCCGTAGAGCATCATGGCGATGCGTTCTACGCCCATGCCGAAGGCGAAGCCGGAGAGTTTCTTTGCGTCGTAGTTGACGAAGCCGAAGACGGCGGGGTCGACCATGCCGCAGCCCAGCAGCTCGATCCAGCCGGAGTATTTGCACTTGCGGCAGCCCTTCTGGCCGCAGAACGGGCAACTGATCTGCACGTCGGCGCTGGGCTCAGTGAACGGGAAGAACGAGGGGAAGAAGCGTGTCTTCACATCCGAGCCGAAGAGCGCCTTCATGGCGTGGTCCAGCGTTCCCTTCAGGTCGCTGAAGGTGATGTTGGTATCGACACAAAGCCCCTCGACCTGGTGGAAGACGGGCGAGTGGGTGGCATCGGCGGCGTCGTTCCGGTGCACCTTGCCGGGGATCACGATGCGGAGGGGAGGCTGCTGCTTCTCCATGGTGCGGATCTGAACCGGGGAGGTGTGTGTACGCATCAGCAGGCGCTCGCGCAGCGGCTTGCCTTCCTGATCGGCGATCACCAGGGTGTCCTGGGTATCGCGAGCTGGATGGTTCGGAGGGAAGTTCAGGCTTTCGAAGTTGTAGAAGTCGGTTTCGACCTCGGGGCCGGTTCCGACAGAGTAGCCCATTGCCTTGAAGACGCCGACGACCTGCTGCATGGTCTTGACCAGCGGATGTTCTACCCCGACGCGAGGGGAGATGCCGGGCAAAGAGATATCGAGGGAAGCCGCTTTCTTATCGCTGCCGGCCGCCGCGCCGCCTTCAAGAGCGGCCTCGATCTCCTGCTTCAACTGGTTGAAGCGCATTCCCAGAGCCTTCTTGGCTTCGACAGGAGCGGTCTTCAGCCAGGCGTCGCTGACCAGCTTCAGCCGGCCCTGTTTACGGCCCAGCCACTCAAGGCGGAAGTTCTCCACGGCTTCGGGAGAGGCAAGGGTGGCCGCTCCGCGGCGCACCTCGTCCAGCAAGCCGATGAAGGCCTGGTCCAGCGCAGCTTCGCTGTAGTCATTCAGTTGCGGAATCAAATCACTCATAGGCCGTGTATCAGGATAAATGGCTCGGTTGGGGCGAATGGAAGAATTGAATGATTCAGGTTCCTTCGCTCCCCGGTCAGCCCGGCCGAGCGGAGATTCTGTTCATTCAACCGCGCCCTAAAGCGGGCTGATTGCCAAGAGGATAACGATCAGCATCATGCCACCAAGGATGAGGCTGCGCCTGTCTTCCAGGGCGTAAACCACGGGATCTTCGTCCAGATCGCCGCGTGAGGCCACCATCCAAAGCCTGCTGACCCACAGGATGATGATCGGGATCAGCAGCCACAGGCGGGTGATGTGCCGATACAGGTTCTGCGCGGTCAGTGAGTTGAGATAGAGCGCCAGAACGACGACGGCCGCGTAGCCGCTGGCCGCGCCGAAGGTACGCAATTGCTCCAGATCGCTGACCCGGTAACCGCGTCCGGCGGCATTGTCCTTTTCACGGGCGCGCAGGTTTTCCAGCTCTGCAAACCGCTTGGCGAAGGCCAATGAGAGGAAGAAGAAGATGCTGAAGGCGCCCAGCCAGGTGGTGACCGTAATCCCCGTCGACACCGAGCCAACGACGATGCGTACGGTGTAAAGCATGGAAAGGACGATGACATCCACCAGCATCATCCGCTTCAGCCGGAAGCTGTAGCTGAGTGTCATGGCGGCGTAGATGGCCAGCCACAGAAGGAACTTATGGGGCTGCAGTAGCCAGGTGTAGTTCGGAACGGCATGGAAGAGGTAAGGAAGCGCAACTGCCAGAAGGACCGAGACTGCCAGGAAACAGGCAATGATGGCGAAACCAGCCCCTACGCTCAGGTCCGCTGCGGCGAAAGGACGCAGGCGCTTGCGCGGATGCCTCCGATCGACTTCTAAGTCCAATAGATCGTTGATGATGTAGGTTGCCGACGCGCAGAAGCTGAAGCTCAGGAAGGCGACGGTGGCGCCGACAACGGTATTCCAGCGAATCTGGTGCGCCAGCAGCAGGGGCAGGTAGATCAGGACGTTCTTGGCCCACTGGTGGATACGGATGGCCTTGAGGAAGGCCTTCAGCGCCGGTTTCTTGTCCTCGAACACCCGCACCGGGACGGTGCCGGAGCGCTTCATCGCCACTTTCAGGCGTCCGTGCGGGTTGGCGACCATCGGCGCCTCGCACGCGGCCAGAAGTCTGGCGTCGGGCAGTGCGTTCCCGATGTAACAGAAGCCTTCAGGGAACATTTCCTGAAAAACTGCGAGTTTATTTTTTCCGGCCAGATTAATCCTACCGTCGCTGGCCAAAACGCCATCAAAGATTCCCAAGTGGCCGGCCACACGGTCGGCGAGAGCCTTCTCGGCGGCGGTGGCCAGATAAATCTTCCGTCCGCGGGCTTTTTCTTCACGCAGGTACTGCAGCAGCACGTGGTTGTACGGCAGGTGCGCGGCATCGAGCATCACGACTGAGGTGACATTTCGCTTGAAGGCGGCTTTGCCCTGGCGCAGCCAGCCGAACGCCTTCAGAATGCTGCTTGGCGAATGCCGCAGCATGACCATCAGAGCGTCATGCAGCGTATCGCTTTTTACGAGAGTTCCATCCAAATCGACACAAAGTGGTACGTCCACTCTCTGGGTTGGAGCGTCTATCGTTTGAAGTTCTACTGGCAAGATCACCGCCTTAGGCTATGGCTCGATTATAAATTCGGGTCAGTTTTGAGAAACCTTCTGCGGGGGTCGTCCGTATTTTGAAGTACGCTTGCACTAGCCCCCAGGACAAATTTCGTAGCTCTGTCCGGGGAGATTACCACCCTAACGTTTCAAAGACATCTACATCATCCGGAATAGATTTCAAAGGTCATGACGACTCTACAGAAGCCCGAGCACGAATCGACGCCGGCGCGGCCCGCGCCCGGACAGCATGATGCACCGCCTGCGCACGACGGGCCCAAAAAGGGCAGTGTCCTCCGCAAGATCATCATCGTCCTGCTGATTGCCGCCTTCGTGGGCTTCTGTGTCTGGAAGATCGTGGATAACCGCAAGAATGCGGCGGCGCAGGGGGCCGGTCCAGGTGGACCGGGTGGCGGTCGTGGAGGCTTCGGCGGACCTGTTGCGGTGGCGGCTGCACGAGTTCAGCAGCGCACCATGCCGATCTATTACACGGCGCTGGGAACGGTTACCGCCTATAACACCGTGACGATCCGCTCGCGTGTCGATGGGCAGTTACTGAGGGTGAATGTGACGGAAGGCCAGCAGGTCAAGCAGGGCCAGCCGCTGATGCTGATCGATCCTGCTCCGTATGAGGCTGCGCTGGCTGTGGCCGAGGGTAACCTTGCGCGTGACCAGGCGACGGCGACAAATGCTCGCCAGCAAGCGACGCGGTATGACCAGTTGTATGCCGCCGGAGTTGTAAGCCGTGAGCAGGCACAGGCGCAGGAGGCTGCCGCCGGACAGGCCGATGGAGCCGTCAAGGCTGACCAGGCCCAGATTCAGACTGCGAAGGTCAACCTGAGCTACACGCGGATCAACTCGCCGATCAATGGCGTTGTGGGACTGCGCCAGGTGGATCCGGGCAATATCGTTTCGGCTGCATCCACTACCGGACTGATTGTCGTTACCCAGATGCACCCGATCAGCGTGATCTTCACGCTGCCCGAAGATCAGTTGCCGGAGGTGCTGAAGCGCACGCGCTCCGGGCAGAAGCTGCAGGTCGAGGCCTACGACCGTTCCAACACCACTCTGCTAGCCAAGGGCGCCCTGCTGACCACGGACAACCAGATCGACACCACCACCGGAACGGCGAAGCTTAAGGCTGTCTTCGATAACAATGACAACACCCTGTTCCCGAACCAGTTCGTCAATATCCGGCTGGTGCTTGAGAACCGCCCGAATGCGATCGTCATTCCGACGGCGGCGGTACAGAGCGGAACGCAGGGCACCTTTGTGTATGTAGTCAAGGATGGAAATCCTCCTGCTGACGCGGCTGGTTCTGGCGGCGCAGGCCAGGCTGGGAGCCAGCGTCAGGGAGCCGGCGGCGGTCGTCGTAGCCAAGCTGGCGGACAGGGCCAGGGTACACAGGGCCAGGGCGCGCAAGGTCAAGGAGGACAAGGCCAGGGAGCGCAGCAGGGGCCACCTCACTACGTCGAGATGCGGCCGATTAAAATTGAGTCAACCGAAGGAACGCTGGATATTATCTCCAGCGGCCTGCAGCCGGACGAGCTGGTTGTGACTGACGGTGCTGAGCGTTTGCGCACCAATGCGCGCGTCACGGTGCGTCCGGCGAATCCGATGACAGGCAGCGCCATCATGGGCGATGGCCAGCGTGGTGGCGGCCGTCGCGGCCAGGGTGGGGCTACTGGGGCGGGAGCTCCAGGCTCGACAGCGCCGGCAAGCAATAACTCCGGGCAGGGACGGGGCGACAGCAGCCTTCCGCGTGGCCAGCGTTCTCAGGGAGGCGTACAACCATGAGTCCGTCAAGGCCGTTTATCCTCCGGCCAGTGGCCACCTCGCTGTTGATGGTGGCCATTCTTCTTGCCGGAGCGGTTGCGTATCTGCAGTTGCCGGTCTCGGCGCTGCCCCAGGTGGACTACCCCACCATTCAGACGCTGACCTTCTATCCAGGGGCGAGTCCGGAGGTGATGACGCAGTCCGTCACCGGGCCGCTGGAGCGCCAATTCGGCCAGATTCCCGGCTTGACCCAGATGACCTCCATCTCCTCGGGAGGCGGATCGGTCATCACGCTGCAGTTCAACCTGAATGAGTCGATCGATATCGCCCAGCAGGATGTTCAGGCGGCAATTAATGCGGCAGGTTCCTACCTGCCGAAAGATCTTCCCAACCCTCCGATCTACTCCAAGGTCAATCCTGCCGATGCGCCGATTCTGACCCTCGCGCTCAGCTCCACTTCTCTGCCGTTGGCAAAAGTTGAGGATCTGGCTGACACGATCATGGCGCAGAAGATCTCGCAGCTTTCGGGCGTGGGTCTCGTCAGCATCGCCGGTGGACAGAAGCCGGCGGTTCGTATTCAAGCCAATCCGACAGCGCTGGCCAGCTACGGCATGTCGCTGGAAGATATTCGCACGGCGCTCGCTTCAGCGAACGTGGATCAGCCCAAGGGAAGTATCTCGGGGGCGCGGCAGGCATTCACGATCGGTGCTAACGACCAGTTGACCGATGCGGCGAGCTACAGCAACGTAATTGTCGCTTACCGCAACGGATCGCCGGTCCGGCTGTCGGATGTTGCAAACGCCGTAGACTCGGCAGAAAACCTGTATCAGGCGGCGTGGTGGAACGAGGACCCTGCGGTCATTGTCAACATCCAACGCCAACCGGGCGCGAACATTATTTCGGTCGTGGACTCCGTAAAGGCGCTACTGCCGCGTCTGCGCGAGACATTGCCTAACACGATTCGCATCGACGTCCTTACCGACCGGACAAATACCATTCGTGCTTCGGTCAAGGACGTTCAGTTCGAGCTGATGCTGACCATTGCGCTGGTCGTTCTGGTCATCTTCCTCTTCCTGCGTTCGTGGCGCGCCACCATCATTCCCTCGGTAGCCGTTCCCCTTTCCATTGTGGGCACCTTCGGTGTGATGTATCTGTTGGGCTACTCCCTTAACAACCTTTCGCTAATGGCTCTGACCATCTCCACTGGATTCGTGGTGGATGACGCCATTGTGATGGTGGAGAACATCGATCGCTACCTGGAGATGGGCGACTCGCCCCTGGATGCGGCGCTGAAGGGTTCAGAACAGATCGGCTTCACGATCGTGTCGCTGACCATCTCGCTGATCGCCGTTCTGATTCCGCTGCTGTTCATGGGCGACATCGTCGGCCGTCTGTTCCGTGAGTTCGCGGTGACGCTGGCTGTGACGATTCTGGTTTCGGCAGTGATCTCGCTGACACTGACGCCGATGATGGCGGCCAAGCTGTTGAAGCATATTCCGGAGTCGGAGAAGGGCTGGTTTTACCGGACGAGTGAACACTTCTTCAACTACGTGATCGAGAAGTACGCCGTGGGCGTGCGCTGGGTGCTTCGCAATCAGACGTTGACCTTGCTGGTAACGCTGGCCACGTTTGTCACCACGGTGCTGTTGTACATGTATGTGCCCAAGGGCTTCTTCCCGGTGCAGGACACCGGCGTGATTCTGGGAATTACGCAGGGGCCGGAAGACACCAGCTTTAGTGCCATGGCGGCAAAGCAGAAGGCGCTGGCTTCGGTGATCCTGAAGAATCCGAATATTGAGAATGTCTCTTCGTTCATCGGAATCGATGGCACGAATATGACCATCAACTCTGGCCGCGTTCAGATCACGCTGAAGGACCGAGAAGAGCGTAGCAGGTCAGCGAGCGAGATTATTCGGGATCTGGAGCCGGAGCTCGCTAAGGTGGAAGGGATCAAGATCTACCTGCAGCCCTCGCAGGACCTGACTGTGGAGGATCGCGTCAGCGCACTGCAGTATCAGTTATCCGTGGAAGATGCGGACCCGATCGAGCTGCAGAACTGGGTGGATCAGATCATCGACAAGATGAGCAAACTGCCCGAGGTTACGGCGGTGACCAGTGACCAGCATCCCAATGGTCTGGGAGCCCATCTGGTGATTGATCGTGACACCGCGTCACGTCTCGGCATCACGCCGCAGAATATCGATGACACGCTGGACGACGCGTTTGGCCAGAGGCAGGTTTCGACCATCTATACGCAGATCAATCAGTACCACGTGGTGCTTGAAGCGGGACCGAGATTCCAGCGGACTCCGGACTCGCTCGACCATATCTACGTGAAGAGCTCGAACGGAACCCAGGTACCGTTGTCGACGTTTACGCACTTCGAACAGACGAAAGCGCCGCTCTCTATCAATCACCAGAGCCAGTTCCCGTCGGCAACCATCTCCTTCAATATTCGTCCTGATAAGAGCATTGGCGATGCGGTGGACTCGATCTCGAAGGCGCTGAAGGATATGAATATTCCTCTCAGCGTGAATACGGAGTTTCAGGGAACGGCGCGCAGCTTCCAGGCTTCGTTGTCCAATGAACCGATCCTGATTCTTGCAGCGCTGATTGTGGTGTACATCGTTCTAGGTGTGCTGTACGAAAGCTACATCCACCCCATCACGATTCTCTCGACGCTGCCTTCCGCAGGTGTGGGCGCCATTCTGGCGTTGATCATCGTTCGCGATTCGCTGAATGTGATCGCGTTGATCGGCATCATCCTGCTGATCGGCATCGTGAAGAAGAACGCCATCATGATGATCGACTTTGCGCTGGAGGCCGAGCGTGAACATGGCAAAACTCCGGAGGAGTCGATCTACCAGGCATGCCTGCTACGTTTTAGGCCGATCATGATGACGACGATGGCAGCGCTGCTTGGCGGCGTTCCGCTGGCTCTGGGTACAGGCACTGGTTCCGAGCTGCGCCGTCCGCTTGGTATTACGATCATCGGCGGTCTGATCGTTTCGCAGGTGCTTACCCTTTACACCACGCCTGTGGTCTATCTGTTCTTTGACCGTATCGGACGCAGGTACTTCAAGACGCAGGATGCCGACCGCAGGCTGCGCGACCATGAGCACGCCGTATCGGCGGATTGATGGAAGTTTGACCGTGGAGGCGCTTGTCCCAACCGGCAGGCGTTTCTGAAGAAAGATTTTGGAAACAGGCAGCAGCTACGTACTTCGCCTATGCATATCTCAGCACCATTTATTAAACGGCCGGTAGCCACCTTCCTGCTCTCGATCGCAGTTCTTTTGGCGGGAGCGGTGGCATATAAGTTCCTGCCGGTAGCTGCTCTGCCGCAGGTTGAGTTTCCGACGATCTCGGTCAATGCCAGCATTCCCGGTTCTGATCCGGAGACGACTGCGTCGGCGATTACGACTCCTCTGGAGCGCCAGTTTTCCCGTATCGCCGGTATTACCCAGATGACCTCCGTTTCCGGCACGGGAACGGCGAGTATCATTCTGCAGTTCGATCTCTCGCGCGACATCAACGGAGCCGCACGCGACGTGCAGGCAGCTATCAATGCAGCGCGAGCCCAGCTTCCGGCAAATCTTCCGCAGAACCCCAGCTATCGCAAGATCAACCCGGCGGATGCGCCGATCGTGATGCTGGCGCTGACCTCGGATACGATGACTTCGGCCCAGCTCTATGACGTTGCCGATTCCATCCTGTCGCAGAAGATTGCCCAGGTGGAGGGTGTCGGCCAGGTCTTTGCCGGCGGATCAGCCAAACCTGCTGTTCGTATTGAGGCGAACCCCCGCCAGCTTTCGGCCTATGGTATTGGTCTGGAAGCGCTGCGAACCGCGATTGGCCAGATCAACGTATTGCAGCCAACGGGCTATCTGCAGGATGAGAGGCACCGCTGGGAGGTCTCGACCTCGGACCAGCTCTTTGGCGCCGCCGCATATGCTCCGCTCATCATCGCGACAGATCGTGGCAATGTATCAAGCGCGACGGCATCGACGGGTCTGCCTTCATCGGTCGCAACCGTTAGTTCGACAACGAGTACGACGACGAACACGGCGAACGGACCGGCGAACAATGCGAATCGCACCCCGGTGGCGGCATCGAATCAATCCACCAGTGCCATGGCGAACGCACATGGCATCGTGCGCATTCAGGATGTTGCGACGGTCTATGACGGGATTGAAAACACCCAGACCGGTGGTTTCATCGATGGTAAGCCCGCCATTCTGATGCAGGTCTTCAAGTCGCCGGGAGCGAACGTCATCGAGACGGTGGATCGGGTTCTTGCGTTGCTGCCAACGCTGCGCGCAACTATTCCGCCAGCGGTTACGCTGCAGGTAGCGCTTGATCGTACGGTCACGATCCGTGCCTCGGTCAACGACATCACGCGCACGCTGATGCTAACGATCGGCCTCGTGGTATTGGTCGTCTTCTTCTTTCTGCGTGAGGTCCGTTCGACGCTGATTCCCTCGGTGTCGGTGCCGCTGTCGCTGATGGGAACCTTCGGCGTGATGTATCTGTTGGGATACTCGCTCGACAATCTCTCCCTGATGGCGCTGACGATCTCAACCGGGTTTGTGGTGGATGATGCCATCGTGGTGATTGAGAACATCTCGCGTCACCTGGAAGATGGCATGCAGCCATTCGAGGCTGCGATGCTGGGCTCGGAAGAGATTGGCTTTACGGTGCTCTCGATGAGCATCTCGCTGATTGCGGTGTTTATTCCCATTCTCCTGATGGGTGGCATCGTGGGACGCCTGTTCCGCGAGTTCGCGGTGACGCTCTCTGTGGCTATCCTGATGTCGCTTGTGGTCTCGCTGACGACAACGCCAATGCTCTCTGCAAAGTTCCTGAAAGCGCATGACCAGCAGAAGCATGGCCGCTTCTATCTGTGGGGCGAGAAGTTCTTCAACTGGATGCTGAAGGAGTACGACCGTGGCCTCCGCTGGGTGATCCGGCACTGGATCCTTACGTTCCTGATTACGGTTGGCACTTTCATCCTGAACATCTATCTGTTCATCCTGGTGCCTAAGGGATTCTTCCCTCAGCAGGACACAGGCCGGATCGGTGGCCAGATCCGCGCGCAGCAGGATACCTCCTTTGAAGCGATGCGTCAGAAGATGATTGTGCTCGCGGCGATCGTGCAGCGGGATCCCGCAGTGGAACATGTGATGTCGTTCGTCGGCGGCGGTGGTCCTGGCGGCGGTGCCTTCAATACCGCCAATCTCTTCCTGGCTTTGAAGCCTTATGAGGAGCGCGTCAAGAACGGCGATACGGCAGAAGCCGTTATCAACCGCCTGCGTCCGCGGTTGCAGGGTACACCTGGAGCGCAGCTCTTCATGCAGTCACAGCAGGAGTTGAACATCGGTGGCCGGCAGTCGGCTGCACAGTTCCAATACACGGTCACAGCCGATACGGTTGCCGAGCTGAAGGAGTGGGCCCCCAAACTTCAAAATGCAATGGCGGGTATCCCTGAACTTCGTGACATCAATACCGATCAGCAAGACAATGGTTTGCGATACCAACTGGTGATCGATCGCGATAGTGCATCGCGTCTGGGCATTTCGCCTCTGATGATTGACTCAACACTGTCAGATGCCTTCGGTCAGCGCCAGGTTTCTACCACGTATCGCACGCTCAATCAGTACCACGTGGTGATGGAAGTGGCGCCGGAGTTCCAGACGGATCTCGACTCACTGAACCACATCTTCGTGAAGAGCACGAACGGAACCCAGGTGCCACTCTCAGCCTTCTCGCATTTTGAGATGAATCGTGTTCCGCTGCAGGTCAATCACCAGTCGCAACGTCCGGCGTCGACCATCTCCTTCAATCTGGCACCGGGCGTCTCGCTCTCCGACGCTACAAACGCCATCGAGCGAATCAAGAATCAGATTGGATTGCCGTCGACGGTGGTAGGCGGCTTCCAGGGCTCGGCACAGGCCTTCCAGTCCTCGCTTTCGTCGGAGCCAATCCTCATTCTGCTCGCCATGACCACGGTCTACATCGTATTGGGCATGCTGTATGAGAGCTTCATCCATCCGCTGACGATTCTTTCGACGCTGCCATCCGCAGGTGTGGGCGCGCTGTTGGCGTTGCTGATTACGAACATGGAGCTTTCTGTCATCGCGATGATCGGCATGGTGCTGCTGATCGGCATTGTGAAAAAGAACGCCATCATGATGATCGACTTTGCGATCGTGGCCGAACGCGAACACGGTAAGGACTCCGAGGGCGCGATCTATGAGGCGTGTCTGCTGCGCTTCCGTCCGATCATGATGACGACCTTCGCTGCATTGCTTGGCGGCCTGCCGCTGGCCTTAGGGACGGGTACAGGCTCTGAGCTGCGCAAGCCGCTGGGTGTCACCATCGTGGGCGGTTTGCTGGTCTCGCAGTGCCTGACGCTGTTCACGACTCCAGCGGTGTATCTGTTCTTCGACAAGCTGCGGAAGCGTCTTGCAAAGTTCTTCCCGAAGAAGGCAGCGGCTCCGTCGCATGTGCCGCATCCTGCCCCGGGTGATTGAATCATTGAAAGATTGAATTATTGAATAAGGAAGGCCGATCATTTGACCGGCCTTCTTCGTGCTCTTGACAACGTGGATGATGGAAGCTCAGTTCATTATCTTCGCGATTACACAACACAAAGGGCCAGGCATGCACCCGACCCGTGTGTCGTTCAACTGGAAACTGGCAACCTGCTGCTTTACTTCACAACTGGTAATTCGATAAAGCTAGCCTTCCCCGGCTGGTGCCAGATGCGTTGTTCGGCCTTCTTATAGTCTTCGGCTTTGGCGTCGAAGATGTTCGGGACGAAGGTCTGGGGGTTGCGGTCGTAGAGCGGGAACAGGGTCGACTGGACCTGCACCATGATGCGGTGTCCGCGCTCGAAGGTGTGATTGACCTGCGGCAGGTCGAACTTTACCAACTCGGGCTCGTTTGGCTTGAAGGCTTCCGGCTTCTCGAAGCTCTTGCGGTAGCGGGCGCGGAAGATGTCGAGCGAGAGGGGCAGCTCGTATCCCGTCAGCTCGTCACTGACATTTTCTGGATAGACGTCGATCAGCTTCACAGCGAAGTCAGAATCAGTTCCGGAGGTAGAGGCCATCAGATTTACCACCGGTGTTCCGCTCAGGCGCAGCGGCTCCCTGAGCGGCTCGGTGACGAAGGTCAGGACATCGGGGCGGCCATCGACGAAGCGCTGATCTGTGACCAGCCAGGTACGCCAGTGGTCTTCCGAGACAGGACGGGGCAAGTAGGGCACGGGCTTTGCCGGATCAGAGGTATAGGCGGTGTACTGTTCGCCGCCTTTGGGTGCATCCCAGCTCAGCGTGCCGTTGGCGGTGAGATAGATCGGTTTGGCGCTATGCTCGCATCCGTTGTCGCAGCTTAGTGGCCACTTGTCGAATCGGTCCCAGTGGTTGGCGCTGGTGTTGTAGATCAGCACCGGCGGTGTATTCGCTTTGGGGGCACCGTCCACGAGGTACTGCGAGAAGAACGGCATCATGATCTCGCGGCGGAAGTATTGGGTGGTGTCTCCGTCCCAGACGAATGGTCCGAGCGCGCGTCCTTCGCGATTCACCTGCGAGTGGAACCATGGGCCCATCACCAGGTAGTTCATGCTGTTGTTCTTATCTTTCGGTTCCGTAGCGCGATAGCTGTGGATGGCGCCCCACATGTCTTCCTGATCCCACAGGCCCTGCAGCCACATGGTGGGAACGGTCAACGGCTTCTCGATGGAGATCTTGTCCAGAGCCTGGGCCTGCCAGAAGCCGTCGTAAGCGGGATGGGACTCAACGGTCTTCCAGTACGGCAACTGGTCCATGCCATTGGCGCGGGCGTAGTCGCCGGAGGATCCATAGTGCAGGAAGGTCGTGTACTGGTCCTCAGAGATGTGTTTCGGAGCACGGTAGGCGCCGCCGCGCTGATTGGTCTGGCCGATGATGTAATCCAGCATGGTTTCGCGGAATGCGCCGTAGTGGAACCAGTCGTCGCCCATCCAGCCGTCGGTCATCGGACTCTCGGGAAGAGCGACCTTGAGGGCCGGATGCGGATTCAGCAGGGCCATCTGCACGGTGTACCCCTCGTAGGAGGAGCCGAGCATACCGACACGCCCGTTGGACTCGGGCACGTGTTTCACCAGCCAGTCGATGGTGTCATAGGCGTCCATGGTGTCGTCGGCGCCGGTGGCGTTGTAGGGACCGACTTGCGGTGGCGTCATCAGGTATGGACCTTCAGAGCCGTACTTGCCGCGAACATCCTGGTAGACGCGAATCCAGCCGGCGTTGACGAAGACTTCGTCGGCGAGACCAAGTTCATCGATCATGTGGGCTGAATCCTGCTTCCCGGCGCCACGCTCGGGCGAGGCGGCGTTGCCGGTGGCGATGGGGGTGCGGGCTGCGGCAGCACGAGAGGCAGCGTTGTATGGCGTGCGCGTCAGGATGATGGGCACGTTCTTCGCGCCCTTGGGGATCACGATGACGGTGTACAGCTTGGTGCCGTCGCGCATCGGTACCATCTCGACGCGCTTGATGTAGTCCCACTCGGGCTTGATCACGGTCTCAGCCTGCTGTTTAGGCGGCGTGAACGAGGCAGGAATATCGTTGTGAATCTCAGTTGTCTGCGCAAACGCGCAGCCTGCGGCAAAGATGGCGGCTACGGCCAGGCCGTGAAGCTTCATCGGCAAGTTTCTCCTGTGTGAAATATCAGAATATGTCAGAGGAAGAGCCGGATGCCCGCAATTCCTGCGGCTCCGGCTTCGAGGCAGGCATTGGTGTTTGCGGCGGTGATACCGCCAAGGGCAAGCACGGGAACATGGCCGGCGGTAAGGCAGGCCTCGCGGAGCAGTTCGAGGCCAGTGCCTTGGGTGACGTGTTCGCCGGCGACGGACTTCTCAAAGACCGGTCCAAAGAGGAGGAAGTCGGCGTCAAGTGAGCGGCGGACGTCATCGAGGGTGTGGCAGGAGGCGCTGACGATGGCCTCGGGGAAGATAGACCGCACCTGCGCCGGGGTCAGTTCACCTTCCCGAGAGGTCAGGTGAACGCCATGCGCTCCCGCGGCCAGGGCGACGTCCAGGCGGCCGTTGATCAGTAGTCTGGTTTGGCTGCCGGAGAGTTCGGCGAGCATCCGGCGGGCCAGCGAAACCATCTCCGCAGCCTCTAAGTCCTTTTCTCTCAATTGCAAATAGTCGATGCCGGCCTGCGCCCAGCGACGCGCCAAGTCGAGGAGGGCCTGCCGGGCGGCTTGTTCCTCTGATGAAACTATCTTTCGATTGGTGATCGCACACCGTGTCATCAAGGTGACAGTCTAACCCCTGTGTTAGCTTAGGGTTTGACAACGTAGAGAAGCGACCCGTCAACGTATAACCAAACGAGCAACCGGGGATCATCCTTAAGAGCGCATGAGCAGTGTTTACGATCTGATCGTTATCGGTTCCGGCCCGGCCGGTCAGCGTGCCGCCATCCACGGCGCGAAACTTGGCAAAAGGGTGGCCTTGGTGGAGAACCGCGAGGTGGTGGGTGGCGCTTGTATCAATACAGGCACCATTCCGTCGAAGACCATGCGCGAGGCCGTGCTGCATCTCTCCGGCTATAACTACCGCTCCATCTACGGCATGAACTACCGGGTGAAAGAGCGCATCACGATGGCCGACCTGGCTTTTCGTGTGCAGCACGTTATCAAAACCGAAATTGATGTCACCCAGGCGCAGCTCTCCCGTAACAACATCGAAGTTCTGACCGGTTCCGCCGGCTTTGAAGATCCCACGCATGTCCGCGTGACCAACTCCCGCGGATCGACCGTGTACGAAGCGGCGGCAACGCTGATCGCCACCGGAACCAAGCCGGCGACCTCGCCGAAGGTGCCCATCAACGGCACAACCATCATCAATTCAGATCTGGTGCTCGATCTGAAGACGCTGCCCAAGACGATGATCATCGTCGGCGGCGGTGTGATCGGTGTGGAGTACACCTGCATGTTCGCCGCTCTGGGCGTGCGCTGCACGCTGATTGAGCGCCGCCCGCGGCTGCTGGAGTTTGCCGACCAGGAGATCGTCGAATCGCTCAGCTATCACCTTCGCGACTCGCGCGTGACCATGCGCCTGAACGAAGAGGTGGAGTCGGTGGAGTCGATGGACGACGGCACAGTTGTCGCCAACCTCGAGTCGAAGAAGAAGGTTACGGGCGACACGTTGCTGTACGCCGTCGGACGCCAGGGCAATGTCGATGAGCTGAATCTTTCGGCGATCGGTGTTGAGGCGGATAACCGCGGCCGTATTCCGGTCGATAAGGACTTCCGCACCAAGTGTCCGAATATTTTTGCCGCCGGTGACGTCATCGGTTTTCCCTCGCTGGCTTCGGTCAGCATGGAGCAGGGACGCGTGGCTTCAGCGCGCGCCTTTGGCGACGAGACCATTCTGTCGAACCCGAGCTACTACCCGTACGGCATCTACACCATTCCGGAGATCAGCTTCATCGGCAAGACCGAGGAGCAGCTTACGGAAGAGGATGTGCCGTATGAAGT
This sequence comes from Acidobacteriaceae bacterium, assembly GCA_013361705.1. GTDB lineage: Bacteria > Acidobacteriota > Terriglobia > Terriglobales > Acidobacteriaceae > Terriglobus. Next base: position 10,124 of record JABFXN010000344.1, on the reverse strand, counting down.
CGGTGTGGCCTACTACCGCGAGATTGCGCGCGGACAGATTCGCGGCGATACGACGGGACGTCTGAAGCTGATCTTCCATCGCGAGAACCACTCACTGCTGGGTGTACACATCATCGGTGAGGGCGCGTCGGAGCTGCTGCACATTGGCCAGGCCGTGATGGCGCTGGGTGGAACGATTGAGTACTTTGTGGACACGGTGTTCAACTACCCCACGCTGGCGGAGTGCTACAAGGTCGCGGCGTTCAATGGATTGAACCGTGTGAGTAAGTTGGATTAGGTTTGTGGGAGTTGAGAAAAGCCTGCCTCGTAGAGGCAGGCTTTTTCGTTTTAAGGACATTCCAACCGGTTGGGAAGTAGCATAAATGCGGCGCCACGAGTCTCGCCGAAATACGGAATCTACTTCGTAGCCGGGGCCGCGGCGGTTATTTTATGACCTGTCGCTTCTTCAACGACCGCCAACTCCCCACCGTTCTGTGACATCTCGAGCTTGAACGTGTACTCGGTATTGGATACTTCCTTGATGGTGACGCGCACACTGATCTTGGCGTCCCCCATCTTGGATTCGGCGGTCCAGTTCCAGGTGTCGCCGTTCACCGTGCCTTTCGCATCGATAACTTCGCCCATGCTGGTGAACTCATGGTAGGTGTAAACCTTCTCATTCGGGTCATATCCCATGAAGGAGGCACCCTTCTCTGGTCCCATCGGCCCGGTGCCTTCCGAGTGGCACATGACGAAGAAGCCGCCCGAGTACCATTCGCACTTTTCCATGGAGGTGAACTTGCCTCCGGGCATTGACCCGAATGGTTTGGCCTCGCCCTCCACTTTCCAGGTGCCGACGTTATAGTCGAGCTTCTTCAGCTCAGGTCCTGGCTTCGGTGGGCCCTGGGGTGCCTGCGCTTGGAGTGATGTCGCAAGAAGCATCGTGCAAACCGCGACCAGTACTGTCATTTTCTTCATAATCGCCTCCTGAATCGGCCCCGCCGTGGGTGTAGGCGGATAGAACTCATGTTCACGGCGCGGTGGGGCGTGCGAGGAATGATACATCCGGTCTCTAAATTTTCAACAGAACAATTGCTCTGACTTCGCGGTCTTGTGGCGAGTGCTACAACTATCCCACGTTGGCGGAGTGCTATAAGGTGGCGGCGTTCATGGATTGAACCGTGTGAGTAAGTTGGATTAGGGATTTTGGAGTTGAGAAAGAGCCTGCCTCGTAGAGGCAGGCTCTTTTGCTTTGGAGTTGATTCTTGCACTTCGAGGGTGGGGCAAAGCTGGTCCTGCGCTCCGCTCAGGATGACAAAACTTGTGGAAGCCTGGTTATTCCTTGATCACCTTCACGAAGTCACATTCGGGCAGGGTGGCGCCGCCGAGAAGGTGCACCACGCCGTCACGGACGAAGCCGCGGAGCATGGGGTTGCCGTTGGGGTTCGGCGGAGCCGTGGATTTGGTGGGATAGGGCGTGGCCTTCAGCGGAGCTGGCGGTGGGCCGCCAGGCTTATTCTCGCGTTTCATGCCGCGGTCCATGGCCTCGTTGGCCAGGCGGTCTGCGACTTTGTTTTTGTTGCGCAGGGCATGGCCGATCTCGATGCCGTCGAGCTGGCGGATGCGGCGTTTGGCTTCTTCCCACATGGGCTTCAGGTCGGGCGAGCTGACCTTGTACTTGCCCTGGATCTGCTTGACCATCAGCTCGGAATCCGACGTGACCTTCAAGCGTGGAATCTTGTGCTCGATGGCGTAATCGAGCACGGCCAAAAGGCCGGAGTACTCTGCGTAGTGGTTGGTGCGGAAGCCGAGGACCTCGCTCAACTCTGCGAGGACGGTGCCGTCGGGAGCGTAGAGCACTGCACCGAAGCCGGCGGGGCCGGGGTTACCGCGTGCTCCGCCGTCGCAGAAGGCTGAAACCCAGCTGCCTTCTTTGGCGGCTTCTTCTGTAAATAAACCTTGTGTCTCGCGCATTTATTTCGCCAGTTCCGCCTTCACCATCTCGGAGACACGCTTGTTATCCGCGTGCAGGCCGCTGGCAGCGATACGCTGCTGAATGACCTTCATGGCTGCGCCCATGTCCTTCGGTCCGGGCTTGTTGCCGGACTCCGCGAGGGTGGCGATGGCGCCCTGCACGACGGCCAGAACTTCTTCGTCACTCGACTGCTTGGGCAGGTAAGCCTCGATGATGACGATCTCGGCCTGTTCCTTTTCGGCGAGCTCGGGGCGGCCGCCCTTGGCGAACTGCTCGGCGGCGTCTTTGCGCTGTTTGATCAGTGTCGTCAGAATCTGCTGCTCTTCGGCGTCGGTGAGCGGCTGGCGCTTGTCGATCTCCTTGTTTTTGAGCGCGGTTTTTGCCATGCGCAACGTGGTGAGCCGCAGTTCCTCTTTGGCCTTCATAGCAGTGATGATGTCTTTGCCGATCTGTTCTGTGATGGCCATATGCCTATCCTTCCGTTTCCGTCGTTACTGATTGTAAGACGCGGCTTGGAGCATTTCCCTGTTGCTGGGTATCCCGGAAGAGGAGTGAGGCGGCGTTTTCATTGCGGAAAACGCCCATAGATAGCGCAGCCCTACTCTACACCTACAGGGAAATGCTCTGCCTGTTCGCTAATCGACACGGAGACTACAATCAAGGCATCATGATCCGTAAAACACGCCTTTTTACGCCCGGTCCGACACCCCTGCTCCCGGCAGCACAGTTCGCCATGGCAGCGGCGGACATTCACCATCGCACCCCCGAGTTCCGCGCTCTGTTTACCAAGGTGCTCTCGCAGTTGAAGGATTTCGTTGGTACCTCCAACGACGTGATTCTGCTCTCTTCGTCCGGTTCGGGCGCCATGGAGGCTGCGGTCTCCAACCTGACCTCGCCCGGCGACCGCGTGCTGGTGGTAACCGCCGGTAAGTTCGGCGAGCGCTGGGTAGGCCTGGCTAAGGCCTTCGGATGTCATGCGGATGTTGTCAGCGCCCCTTATGGCCAGACCGTCTCGCTGGATGCGGTGAAGGCTGCGTTGAAGCCGGATACCACGGCTGTCTTCGTGCAGGCGACCGAGAGCTCCACTGGTGTGCGCCATGATGTGAAGGGAATCGCCGCGCTGCTGAAGGCGGAGAAGTCCGAGGCTCTGCTGATCATCGATGCGATCACCGGCCTTGGCACCACGCACCTCGATATGGATGCATGGGGTGTCGATGTTCTGATCGGCGGTTCGCAGAAGGCAGTAATGATGCCTCCGGGCCTGAGCTACCTGGCAGTGAGCCAGCGTGCGTGGGACCGGATGGAAACATCCAAGAATCCGCGTTACTACTTCGACCTACGCAAAGAGCGTAAGAACGCGGCCAAGGGCGAGTCTGCCTATACGCCGCCGGTATCGCTGATTGCTGCTCTGGGTGCTTCGCTGGACTACATCGCGGGTCAGGCTGATGGCGACCTGAAGGCCGGGCGCACCAAGCTGGTGGACAACGCCGAGACCTGCGCTGCGATGACGCGTGCCGCGGCTGAGGCTCTGGGGTTGAAGCTCTTCGCTCCCAAGGGTTACGAGGCTGCCGCCGCCACGGCGATTCTGCCTCCCGAGGGTGTTGATTCGGGTGTGATTGTGAAGGGGCTGAAGTCGAAGTTCGCGGCTATTGTCACCGACGGTCAGGGCGAGATGAAGGGTTCGCTCTTCCGCATTGCGCACATCGGTTTCTTCGACTACCTGGACACCATCGCCATCATCGGCGCTCTGGAACAGGTTGCCGTTGCCGCGAAGCTGCCGCTGCCGGGGCTTGAGTTCGGTAAGGGACTCATTGCCGCGCAGAAGGTCTTTGCCGAGCGTGTGAAGTAACTCTCTGTCAGAAGCTTCCGCCGTGGGTATGTCTCACGGCGGAAGCTGTACTCTTCCATAAGCCACTGAAACGCTCCGCGCAAACCCATGAAACGCTCCGCGCACGTTACTGCACCACTTCTCGCTGCTACCGCGCTTGCTCTGCTCACTGCCTGCAAACAGAAAGAGATGCAGCGCTGCGTCGATGAAAACGGCGTGGTTGTGGACAACAGTCTCTGCGGTTTGCCGCAGCAGCCGGTCTCCAATCAGTCCGGATATATCCCTCACATCTATCGCTATTACTACGGCGGTTGGGGTAACTACGACCTCGGCACGCGTGTCGGCGGCGGTAGCTATGTTCCGCTTGTGGGCCATAGCTATGGCACCGTCAGCCGCGGCGGTTTCGGTAGCTCCTTTGGCCACGGGGGTGGCGAATGAAGCGTTCCAGCATCTCTCCGCGCAGCGACTGGCAGCGGATCGTTGAAGAGCAGGGCCTCACCTTTCACACGCTCGAAGATGGCTCTCCGTACTGGGATGAGTCGGCGTGCTACGAGTTCTCGTCTGCTGAGGTCGACATGCTGGAGGCCGCGGCCAATGAGATGCAGCAGATGTGTCTGGCTGCAGCGCAGCATGTGATCGACAACGAGCGTTATGACGAGCTGGAGATCGATCCCAAAGCTGTGCCCATGATCGAGTGGGCGTGGGAGCAAGAGCCGCCTGCACTCTATGGCCGCTTCGATTTCAGCTATGACGGTGTGACTCCACCTAAGCTGCTGGAATACAACGCCGATACTCCCACGGCATTGCTGGAGGCAGCTGTCATTCAGTGGACATGGATGGAGCAGGTGCGTCCGGGGACGGACCAGTTCAACTCGATTCACGATCGTCTGATTGCCAAGTGGAAGGATATTGCTCCCTACCTTTCGAAGCCGGTGTACTTCGCGAGTGTCAACGCTCCGGAGGACCTGCTGACGGCGACGTATCTGCGGGATACGGCGGAGCAGGCTGGTATTCCCACGGGGCAGTTGCTGATGGAAGAGATCGGATGGGACAGCGGGCGGCGCATCTTCGTCGATCTGGAAAACCGTCGCATCGATTCCATCTTCAAGCTCTATCCGTGGGAGACGATGGTGGAGGAAGAGTTCGGCGTTTCCGCGTTGGAGACCTATCAGGATGTGAAGTGGATCGAGCCGATCTGGAAGATGCTGCTCTCGAATAAAGGCATCCTGCCGATCCTGTGGGAGCTGTATCCGGATCATCCCAATCTATTGCCGGCATACTTTGCGGATCTCAGTGTGCCGCCTGCACCAGCAACGGTGCGTAAGCCGATGCACTCGCGTGAGGGTGCGAATATCACGATGGTGCGTGCGGATGGAACGGTCTATGCCACCGAGGGCGACTATACGGACCGGTTGTGTGTGGATCAGGCGCTGGCGCCTCCGGCGGTCTTCGATGGTCAGTATCCGGTGCTGGGGCTGTGGATGATCGATCAGGAGTGCGGCGGTATGGGGATTCGCGAGTCTTCTGAGCCGGTTACGGGGAATTTCAGCCGCTTCGTTCCACATTTTTTCCGTTAAATCCACAGATGTTATCCACCGGCGCATCTGCCGGGTTAATACAACCTTTGCTTGAAGCGGGCGTACGCTAGGCGCATGATCCGTCGCCTCGTCCTTTTTGCAGCCCTGTTTGTGTGCTCTTTGTGCGCACACGCCGCTGTGTATCCGAACTTTCCTCCGCACAAGATTGCGGGGAATCTCTACTACGTTGGCGATAGTTTTGAGGCGGCGTTTCTTATCGTGACGCCGCAGGGCAACATTCTGTTGAATGTCGGCGATCAGGACGAGATCAAGCTCGTGAAAGAGAACGTCGCCGCGCTGGGCTTCAAGTGGACGGACACGAAGCTGCTGCTCTCAAGCCAGGCGCACTTTGATCATGTTGGAGCCGCGGCGCAGGTGGTGAAGGAGACGGGAGCGAAGTTCCTGGTGATGGATGGCGATGTGGATTTGGCGGAGTCAGGCGGCAAGAAGGACTTTGCCTATTCCGCGCCGAAGTACCAGTTTCCGCCGGCGCATGTGGACAAGGTGCTGCATGACGGCGAGGTGGTGCAGTTGGGCGGAGTAAAGCTGGTCGCTCACAAAACTCCGGGGCATACGCGGGGTTGCACGACCTTCACAATGCAGGTGAGCGAGGGCGGCAAGACCTACAACGTGGTGATTGTGGGCGCTGGCGGAGCCAATTTCGGCGATGCCGGATACGAACTAGTGGGGAATAAGGTGTATCCGCAGATCGTGAGCGATCTGCGTAAGAGTTATGCCGTGTTGCATTCGCTTCCCTGTGACATCTTTCTCGGAGCCCATGGCGTGTACTACGGGTTGAAAGAAAAGTATCCGCGTTCGAAGACCGAAGGTGTGAACGCGTGGATCGATCCGGCGGGGTATAAGGCGTATGTGGAGGGGAAAGAGAAGGAATTTGAGGCGGAGCTGAAGAAGGAAGAGAAGAAGTAGCTCTCTTTGTTGAATGGTTGAAAAGTTGAATAGTTGAATGGTGCTGACGTTATCGTGACAGCTTGAATTCAACGTCGATTGTGCTTGAGAACTATAGAGCGGGCCTTCAGCCCTCAAATTCTTCTGTCTAACCGCCACCTGGGGCGTTGCCCCAGGCTGGTATAGAACGCGTCTTTCCACCCCGATGAACAAGTTCATCGGGAACCCCGGCCTTCAGCGCTTTAAAAGCGGAATAGTTGAATGGCTTTTACGCGGATGCGATAAAGCATCAGCACCATTCAACTATTCAACCATTCCACTATTCAACTAAATGGGGAACGTCTTCAGCCACTCGCGGAACTTTGGTCCGAGGTCGTCGTGCTTGAGGGCGAACTCTACGGTGGCCTTCAGGAAGCCGAGCTTGTCGCCGGCATCGTGGCGCTTGCCTTCGTAGGTGAAGCCGTAGACTTTCTCGTACTGCAGCAGGGCCTTGATGCCGTCGGTGAGCTGCAGCTCGCCGCCCGCGCCGGGAGTGATGGTCTCCAGCATCTCGAAGATGCGCGGCGTCAGGATGTAGCGGCCGATGATGGCGTTCTGGCTCGGTTGGGTGCCGGGCTTGGGCTTTTCGACCATGTCCTTTACAGCGAGCAACTTCGGATTTTTTGCATCGGGGGTGCAGTCCAGGCAGCCGTAGGCGGAGATGGCATCGCCCTCTACGATTTCGGAGCCCAGGATGGAGGACTGCGTTTCGTTGAAGGCATCCACCATCTGCTTCATGCAGGCGACATTGGAGTCGACGATATCGTCAGGCAGGATGACGGCGAAGGGCTCATTGCCGACCAGTGCCTTGGCCTGAAGAACGGCATGACCGAGGCCCAGGGCTTCAGCCTGACGGGTGTATGTGATCTTTGCCAGCTTCGAGACGGAGCGGGCGACTTCGAGCAGAGCAGTCTTGCCGCGAGCTTCGAGTGAAGCTTCCAGTTCGGCGGACTTATCGAAGTGATCTTCCATGGTGGTTTTGCCACGGCCGGTGACGATGATGATCTCTTCACAACCGGCGGCGACGGCTTCTTCCACGCCGTACTGAATCAGTGGCTTGTCGACCAGCGGCAACATCTCTTTGGGAGTGGCTTTGGTTGCAGGAAGGAAACGGGTGCCCATACCTGCTGCTGGAAAAACTGCTTTACGGACTTTCATGAATGCCATGAGCGAAAAAGTGTCCTTATCGTTACTTGAGTACCGTCATCGTACCAAATCAATTAGGTGTAGAGGTTTACAGAACATTTTCCTGTTGCGGGGTACCCCGGCGGGGGTTGCAGTCGCGTTTTCATTAAGGAAAATGTCCACAGATGCGGAAGCTCGACATTGCACCTATAGGAAATGCTCTAGCTTACGATGCATCCGGGCTGCTTTGCCGTTTGTCCGCAGCGCGAGGATTTTCCGAGATTTTTGAGTTACGCCGTAGCGTCTCGATCACGAAATCTGCGCGTTCGCGGATGCCGATCTTCGGCAGCAGAATGACCTCGTAACCCAGGATTGGGTAAGTCTTAAGCAATCTGTCATATTCGGCCACCGCGTCGTCGAAGCTGTGGCGGCGCTCCGGGTCGGTTTCGTAGATCTCCGGCCAGGGAGGCGTGAGAAACACCTGTGGATAGTAACGATGTTTCCGGCCGACTTCTTCCAGGATGGCTTCGCCGGTGACATGCTGCAGTGCTGAGGCTGCGTCGATTAGTCCACGATCGAAGAAGACCCAATTTAGCGATGGGGCCGCGTCTCGATCAGCGAGAGAGAGGGCGATTGCGCGGCGGAGGAACGCTGCCACGTCCATCCATGGCAGCGCCGATCCTCCTTGTTCTGTCTCTTCCCGGACAATCCGGCGTCCAGGCTCTTCGATAACGCTGTACCCTCTGCGAGCGAGTTCTTCGATGAGCGACGATTTTCCTCCTCCAGAGCAGCCTGAGAGGATTACGAAAGGGTGCATCGCGAGGCCTACAGTACCGGAGAGTTGTCGTGCAGCATACTCTTGCGGATGATCTTGATGGGCACAGGTCCCTGGCGCATCAGGTCGTCGTGGAACTTCTCCAGGCTGAAGGCTGCGCCCTGCTTCTTTTTCACATCCTCGCGTAGCTTCAGAATCTCCAGCTTGCCCAGCGTGTAGTACATGTAGAGCGCATCGGCGGTGCCGCGCTTGGTCTCGACAGTGGCTGAGGCGCGGGACTGGTAGCCTTCCTTGACGAAGAAGTCGACGCCTTCGTCGAAGGTCATCTGGCCGGTATGCATCTTCAGGCCGACGATAAAGCGGGCGTTGCGCAGCAGGGCATCCTGCAACTGGCCGAGGCGGATGAGCTTCGCTTCGCGGTCATCCTTCGCGCCGGCACCGGGCTGACCGTAGCCTTCGTCCAGCATCATCTGCTCGGTGTAGTGGGCCCAGCCTTCGACGTTGCTGGCGGACATGGTCAGCTTGCGGACCTTGGACGGGAACTGCGACTGCCACAGGAACTGCACGTAGTGCCCTGGATAGGCCTCATGCACAGCGGTGGAGATGATGGTGCCGATGTTGAAGCTTGCCATGTGCTCGGCGACGTGCGCGGCTGTCCAGTCTTTTTCAGGCAGGGTGACGTTGAAGTAGGCCTTGGTCGAGTTCTTCTCGTAGGCGCCGGGCGAGTCCATGCTGGCGAAGGTGGTGGCGCGCATGAAGGGGGGCGTCTCTTCCAGGGTGGGTTGTACGTCGCTGGGAATGGTGATGATCTTCTTTGCGCGGATGAAGCTGATCAGGGAGTTGAAGGTGTCCTGGAAGGCATTCAGCAGCTTGTCCGGAGCAGGGTGAATGTTGCCAAGCTCGGCCAGCACCTGCTCGGGTGTCTTCGTGGGATCGAGCTCTTTGGCGATACGTGCGAACTCAGCCTGATTGGCGCGCATATTGGCCATGTCGATCTCGACCAGCTTGTCCAGTGGGAGATCGACCATTTCATCCAGAGCCAGCTTCTTGCGGAAGGTCGTTTCACCAAAGCGGAAGTCGCCGTTGGAGCGGGGCAGGAGGTCGCTCTTCAGCCAGTCGCCGTAGCTCTTCAGGGCATCGATAACAGCCTTGTTGGATTTGGCGAAGTCGGTCTTGGTCTCCGCGTTGGTAGCTTTGCTGAAGGCTAAGGGGACGTCGTTTTCGAAGAACGAGACGATGCCGGGGATCTGCTCGATGGCGATCTCGGTGTAGATCTTCGGAGGATTCTTCAGGTTCTTACGGGCTTCCAGAAAGACCTGGGGCATCAGCTTCTCGCGTTCGACGGCGGCGCGGAGACGTGTGTCCACAGGAGCGAAGTCGCGGCTCATAAGGACGAAGATGCTGTTGGTGATGCCGGAGGAGTAGTTGTCCGGATTCTTCTCCCACATGCGAATGGTTTCGAGCGAGAGCAGTGTGGACTCGATGTTATTCAGCAGGACCTGGCGGTCATCGGCGACAGAGCCATCAAGACCGTCGGCAGGGACTGCTTCAAGCTTTTTCTGCCACTCGCGCATGGACTTGATCTGCGTTTGGACGGCGGCTGCGGAGTAGTCTTCGAGGCGGCCATCGTACTGGTGGAAGCCGGCCTGGGTGCCGTAGGTCGGGGCGAAGCTGAAGACATCATCGAAGTACTGGTCGACGTAGAAACGGAAGGTCTGCTGCGCTCCGTCGGAGGAGATCTTCTGCGCGGGTGCGGCGGCGGTAGTCATAGCGGCTCCGAGAGCGAGGATGGCGAGTTTCTTCATCGGTGGAAGTCGTCCTGAGGGAGTGGTTCCTTGCTGCTTTGCAGTTTACTGCTTGAGAAGCAGTTGCTGGTTGCTAGTTCCTGGTTGGGATCGCTCTGTGTGCGATTGCTTTCTA